>NZ_CALHFB010000029.1:0-12448 GCF_938029165.1 uncultured Anaerofustis sp. | reverse complement strand
CACCACGCAGTGGAAGAATTTTTCTCGAAGTTTTTTTTCTTCGGAAAAAACTTCGTGGGGTTTTTAAGGGGTGAAACCCCTTAATCGTTTGTTTCTTTAAAAAGAAATCAAATATTGACATAATCCGACAATTATGCTAGCATAAACTTACAAATTTAATATATAAGCAGGGGAGCTTTTTGCTGAGAGGAAAATTATTTTCGACCCTTAACCTGATTTGGATAATGCCAACGTAGGAAGCATTTTAATTATTGTTATGATTTTTAAACGGGGATCCGAATAGGGTTCTCGTTTTTTTCTGCTTATATGGAAAGGAACATTTTATGGAAAACAAAAAAACAAGTGTATTCGACAATTCTCTGATTTGGTTCGGTGCGGGAGTTTCCATAGCGGAAATTATGACGGGTACGCTGATCGCACCCCTCGGATTTACCAAAGGACTTCTTGCAATAATCATCGGACATTTGATTGGGTGTGCACTAATGTACTTTGCGGGCATCATCGGAGGAAAGAGTGAGAAGAGTGCAATGGAGACGGTAAAAATGTCTTTTGGAGAGAAAGGTTCACTTCTTTTTTCTTCTCTTAACGTTCTTCAGCTGGTGGGCTGGACTGCGGTAATGATAGTAGGAGGTGCAAAGGCGGTAAGCGTTATATCAAATTCGTTTTTAGGTTCTCCGTTAGAGGCTTTATGGTGTGTTATCATAGGTGCCCTTATAATTTTATGGGTAGTCATAGGTATAACCAATCTAGGGAAAGTAAACACCGTGGCGATGGGAGGACTGTTCCTGCTTACCGTTGTGCTTAGCACTGTTATATTTAAAGGTAACATCATAAATCCCGCGACGGGAGGACTTAGTTTCGGTTCTGCGGTGGAACTTAGTGTTGCAATGCCTCTTTCTTGGCTTCCTTTGATATCCGACTATATAAAAGAAGCAAAGGAACCGGGTAAATCTGCTTTGGCGAGTGTGTCGGTATACTTTATTTCAAGCTGTTGGATGTACATAATAGGAATGGGTGCGGCATTATTTACCAAGAGCAGCGACATAGCAGTAATTATGCTTCAGGCAGGTCTTGGTATTTTAGGTGTAATAATAATAATACTCTCTACCGTGACAACTACGTTTTTAGATGCATATTCTGCGGGAGTGAGCAGTGTCAGTATAAGTAAAAATTTAAGCGAAAAAAAGGTTGCCATAATCGTTTGTATCGTTGGGACGCTCCTTGCGATATTTACTCCCATAGAGGAGTTTGAGAATTTCCTTTATCTGATAGGTTCTGTATTTGCTCCTATGATAGCCGTACAGATCGCTGACTTCTTCTTTTTAAAAAAGGATTACAGCGGGCTGAATGTAAATAAAACTAATATTATACTTTGGCTTATAGGGTTTATTACCTACAGAGTATTTATGAGGATAGACACTCCCGTCGGGAACACTCTTCCCGTTATGATAATTGTGATAATTTTATGTATTATAATAAATAAGATATTCGGAGGTAAAAAAGAATGTTAAAAGAAATGATGGAAAATGTAAGAAATAAAACACCTCTAATCCATAACATAACGAATTATGTTACGGTAAACGACTGTGCGAACATACTTCTTGCATGCGGAGGTTCTCCCATAATGGCGGACGACAGCGGTGAAGTTGAAGAAATCACAACTATCTGCGGGGGTCTTAACATAAATATAGGTACACTCAATAAGAATACTATCCCTTCGATGATACTTGCGGGAAAGAAAGCAAACGAACTTTCTCATCCTGTTATCCTTGACCCTGTAGGTGCGGGAGCTTCTGCGCTTAGAACCAATACAGCAAATGACTTGCTTAAAGAAATAAAGTTTAGCGTCATCAAAGGCAATATATCGGAAATAAAGACGCTTTATATGGGAAGCGGTACCACAAAAGGTGTCGACGCCGATATAGCGGATAAAGTGACCGATGAAAATATAGATGACGCAGTCGAATTTATTAAAGGATTTTCAGCTGAGACCGGAGCTATAATCATTGTTACCGGAGAAATCGATATAATAGCAAATGAGGAAAAAGCTTATATCGTAAGGAACGGACATTCAATGATGTCAAATATCACGGGGACGGGATGTATGCTTTCCGCAATGACCGCCGCTTATATAACGGCGAATGATGATGATATGCTTGAAGCGTGTCTTGCAAGCGTATGTTTAATGGGCTATGCGGGAGAAATCGCTTATAAAAAGATGAAAGAAACCGAGGCAGGTAATTCCACCTTTAGGAATTATTTGATAGATGCTATATTTAATATGACAGGGGACGAACTGGAAAAGGGAGCCAAATATGAAAGTAAATAGTGAAGATATGCTTTTGTACGCCGTTACGGACAGGGCGTGGACGGACAAGGAAGATTTATATACTCAAGTAAAAAAAGCATTAAAAGGCGGTATCACATTCTTGCAGTTAAGAGAAAAAGAACTTGATGACGAGACTTTCTTAAAGGAAGCTTTGAAAATAAAAGAGCTTGCAAGGGAGTATAACGTACCCTTTGTAATCAACGATAACGTGGATATAGCCATAAAATCCGAAGCAGACGGAGTCCATGTGGGACAAAGCGATATGGAAGCGGGAGATGTAAGAAAGAAAATAGGTGAAGATAAAATTCTCGGAGTTTCCGCTTCAAACTTGGAAGAAGCGAAACTAGCAGAAAAAAAAGGTGCGGATTATCTCGGAGTAGGGGCGGTATTCTCTACCTCAACCAAGCTTGACGCAGATGATGTATCCTTCGATACTCTAAAGGAGATATGCGATAACGTGAGTATCCCCGTAGTTGCCATAGGGGGTATAAGTAGGGATAATATATCTAAGCTAAAGGGAACGAATGTAGACGGTGCGGCAGTGGTTTCCGCGATATTTGCAAGTCAGGATATAGAAAATGATACAAAAGAGCTTCTTTGTCTATCTAAAAAAATGGTAAAAGGGGAAGAGTAATATGAAAAAAGTACTTACTATAGCGGGTTCCGATTCCAGCGGAGGAGCCGGTATTCAAGCCGATATAAAAACGATAACCGCTCATAAGATGTACGCTATGAGTGCGATAACCGCACTTACAGCTCAAAATACTACAGGGGTTTACGGTGTCATGGACGCTACCCCGGATTTCGTTAAAAATCAAATCGACTGCATATTTAGTGATATAAGACCTGACGCGGTAAAGATAGGTATGGTGTCGAATATTGAAATAATAGAAGCCATAGCAGAAAAGTTAAAAGAATACAAAGCGGAGAATGTAGTCGTTGACCCCGTAATGGTCGCAACAAGCGGAAGCAGGCTTATCAGTGATGATGCAATGGAAACTCTTATAAATAAGCTTCTGCCTCTGGGAAGTATAATAACGCCCAATATTCCGGAAGCCGAAGTATTGTCGGGAATAAATATAAAAAGCGAAGAAGACATGATAAAAGCGGCAGAAATAATATCTAAGGATATAGACGGAGCCGTGCTTATAAAAGGCGGACACTACGACGACAACGCCAATGATTTACTTTTTGATAAGGGGAATATCCGTTGGTTTAAGGGAAAGAGGATAGATACTAAAAATACTCACGGCACCGGATGTACTCTTTCTTCCGCTATAGCATGTAATCTAGCCGCGGGACATTCAAAGGAAGAAAGCATAAAAAATGCTAAGGAGTATATAACGGGAGCACTTAAAGACGGGCTAGACCTCGGAAAAGGTTCGGGACCGCTTAATCATATGTACGGCTTGTCCTTTTTAAAAGATTAAAAAGGACGAAAAAATCTCCGCTAAAGCCGCGGAGGCTTAAAGCGACTGGATTTCCTCAGAAAATCTACCCGATTTTCTGGGAACAGTCGCTAATCCCGCCCCAAAGGTTATAACTTGTTCAGGTAAATAGCGGGTAATTTACTTAAGTAAGTTAAAGATTTCTTCCACGAAGGTTTAGGCACCGTGCCCAGCGGGGTCCTTTTTCTCTATTTTGGACAAGCAAAATAGAGCGGGTTATAGGGCAGAGCCCTACAAAAGATATATCCTTGTTTATTCTTCATATATATGATATAATACTTTAGAAAATAATTTATATTTTCTTGGCTAATATTCGATTACGAATATTAAAATAAAACTCGTAACCTATAACGAGTTTTATTTTTTTATGTTAAAATTATAAAATAAATTAATTCTTAGGAGGCAAAATAATGAATAAGAAAATACTGAAGATATTGGTTCCCGCTTTAATAGTTGTAGCTGTGATCGGGATTTATATAGTTAAGAATAACAATGACAAAGAGGCTTTAGAAAATAACGGTTCGGATACAAAGACTGCCGCTTTTGATTTGGAGGAACTCAAAAAAGAAAAACTTCCGATAGTTCTTGATTTTACGAGTGCTACGTGTCCTCCGTGCAGAGAAATGGAGCCTACTCTTCATAAATTAAAAGAAGAATACAAGGGTAAAGTCATCATAAAATCGATTAGTGTCGATGCTGATATAAAGGGTATAGAAGATTTCCCCGTAAAGGTAACGCCGACTTTATTCTTCTTTGATGAAAAAGGTGAGCCTTATAAACCGAGCAAGAATATTGATATCCAAATGATAGAATACTCTTCAAAGACGGATAATAAGCATATCTATACCGCAAGAGAGGGACTTCTTACGGAAGATGAATTCCTTCAAATATTCGAGGATATGGGTATAAAATAGTATGATAAATAATATCTTAGAAAGCATTTCAAGTATTATTACATCAAATATATATCTTGCTCCCTTAGTGGCTTTATTAGCGGGAATACTGGTTTCATTCACGCCATGTTCACTGTCCTCCATTCCTTTGATTGTCGGATACGTAGGTATGAACGGGAAAGAGGATACAAAGAAGCTATTTAAACTTTCTGTCACTTTTGCGGTGGGTACCGCCATTACATTTACGGTTCTCGGTACGCTTGCTTCAATGCTAGGGAAAGTAATGACACTTAGCGGAGGGTGGTTTTATATAGTCCTTGGAGTAATAATGGCGCTTATGGCTCTGCAAACTTTTGAGCTTTTTAACTTTATTCCCTCTACTTATCTTGTTTCGAAGAATGAAAAGAGAGGGTACATGGGAGCTCTTATTTCAGGAGTACTTGCAGGTGTATTCTCTTCTCCCTGTTCCACTCCCGTACTCGTTGTGATACTTGGAATAGTAGCGGGAAGCGGGAATATTTTGTGGGGTATACTGCTTCTTGTATGTTACTCTATAGGTCACGGTATACTTACGGTCATGGTCGGTACCAGCTTGGGGCTTGCAAATAAGATAACCAATAATGAAAAATATGGCAAGCTTCAGCTTTTTATTAAAATATTCTTAGGTGTATTGATGCTTTTGATTGCATTTTATATGTTTTATTTAGGATTTTAAATCAATGTGTTTATTCTTTGGGGGGCGTAACAGTTGGAAAACGAATTGGAAAATGAATTAGACAATAAAGATGATAATAATGTAGACAAACAATATATAAAGATGACCGAAACGAAGATTTCAAAGCTCATCACTTCTCTTGCCGTACCGACCATAATAAGTATGCTGGTAACTTCGATATACAATATGGCGGATACTTACTTTGTGTCAAAGCTTGGTACCAGTGCGTCGGGAGCTGTGGGGATAGTATTTTCCTTAATGGCGATAATCCAGGCAATAGGCTTTACCCTCGGTATGGGTTCGGGAAGTCTTATATCTAGGCTCCTTGGTGCAAAGAGGGAGGAAAAGGCAAATGAAGTAGGTTCCACGGGATTTTTCCTTGCAATACTTGCGGGAGTTTTGCTTGCTGTCTTCGGTCTTATATTCATAGACCCGCTTATGAAGCTTTTAGGCTCCACGAATACAATACTTCCATATGCAAAGGGTTACGCTGGATATATACTTTTCGGCGCTCCTATAATGATGGCTTCCTTTGTAATGAATAACATCCTTAGAGCAGAGGGGAAAGCTAATCTTGCAATGATAGGGATAGGTACAGGCGGGATTTTAAATATTATATTAGACCCTATATTTATATTTACTTTCGGACTTGGTATATCTGGAGCCGCCATTGCGACTATACTGTCACAGCTTATAAGCTTTTTTATCCTCCTTTCTCATTTTATATCCAAGAGAAGCGAAATTAAGCTTCATATAAGAAACTTTACGAGAGAGTTTGAAACTTGTTCCATGATAATTAAGACCGGACTTCCGTCTCTTGCGAGACAGGGACTTGCAAGTATAGCAACGGTAATGCTGAACGTAGCTGCGGCAGGTTACGGGGATGCGGCTGTTGCGGCAATGTCCATTGTCGGGAAAATATTCATGTTCATATATTCGATCATGATAGGTTTCGGTCAGGGATATCAGCCTGTGCTTGGATTTAACTACGGAGCTAAGAAGTATGACAGAGTAAAAGAAGCTTTTACCTTTACTTTAAAGACCGGTATGATCATCATGACGATATTTGCTGTCTTTGCATTCATATTTGCTCCGCAGTTTATAAAGGCTTTTATTGCCGACGATATAGATGTCATAAAGATAGGTACAGAGGCTTTTAGGTTCCAGTGTGCGATAATACCTCTCGTACCCCTTGGGGTAATAGCGAATATGACCTTCCAGTCTATCGGGAAATCATTTACCGCGACTATCCTTTCGTCTCTAAGGCAGGGTATATTCTTTATTCCTTTGATACTCGTCCTTCCGAACATCTTCGGAGTCGTTGGGGTGGAAATGACACAGACGGTTTCGGACTTATGTACCTTCTTTGTATGCCTGCCTTTTATGATAAATTTCTTTAAGGATATAGGAAATAAAGAAATGGAAATTTAATATAAAATTTATGTAAAAAGACTATAAAACTTTTGTTAAATAGTCTTTTTTAGTATATAGTATATATATAATCAGAGGAGGGAAAAATGAAAGAACTTATAATCAAAGAAAAAATAATGTCGTTTTTAGATAGCTACAACGTCTACGACGAAAACGGAGATGTTGTATATAAAATAAAGGGCAGTATTTCTTTTGGACACTGCTTTAAGGTATATAATAAATACGATGAGGAAGTTGCGGTATTAAAGGAAGAAGTACTAAGGTTTCTTCCGAGGTTTAAGATAATCGTAAATGACGAATGTATAGGACATATTAAAAAGGAACTTACATTTCTAAGACCTAAATTTGAGATAGATTTTAAAGGCTGGAGGGTTCACGGGAATATATGGGAATGGGACTACAGTATTTATGACGACAGAGATACTATAGCCGAGATTTCAAAGAAGATAATAAGCTTCACAGATACATATACAATAAAGGTATTTAAAGACGAAGATGAACTTTATGTACTTTTGGTTGTAGCGGCTATTGACGCAATAAAATGTTCACAGGCAGGGGACTGAGATAAAATATAATATGAAGAAATTTTTATCCGATTTTAAAAGTATATTAAAAAAGTGTTTTTATTTGATAAAATACAATCCTGCCGATTTGATTTTATTTGAAATCATATATAAGGCTTTTATAATTTTTGCAGTACTTTTATGTGAGGATTTATTTAAGTACGCTGTAAAGGTATCGGGAATAACTCATTTGACGCCTGATAATGCAATACTTATGATAAAGAGTCCTTTATCCGTTTTGATATGCCTTTTATTGGTAATTATATTTGTATATCTTACTATACTTGAGATATTTGGGATAATCATATACTTTGAAGACAGCAGGAACGGAGTTAAGACGGGATTTATAAACTTATTTAAAAAAGCGTTTAAAAGGTCTTTGAAAATTTTAAGCCCCAAGAATATATTTATATCTTTTATAGTTCTGCTTTTTCCTTTAAGTAATATTTATCTTACCAGCGGATATTTAAATTCCGTTCGTATCCCCGAATTTATTTTGGATTTTATTAAGGAAAATGCGGCTCTGAGCTTTATATATTTTATCATACTTATAATTATTTATATGCTGCTATTCAAGTATATATTTTCTATCTTTGAAATGGTAGTAAACAAGGCTGATTTCAAAAGTGCATGCAGTAAAAGCAATGAGATATTAAAGGATAAATTTATAAGGAGTATATCTTATTTTCTTTTGTTCTTTGCTTTTCAGATAATATTGATATTCTTTATAACTATAATAGTATATTTCCTTTTGATACTGAAGGTAAAGCTATTTTATGTCGGTACGGATATAGAAAATTATTACTGGTTCAGCGTGACCTCGTTCAATAATTTCTTTACCGTTTTGTTATCAATATTTATACTTATATTTAATATAGCTTTTCTTGCTTCTCTTTACTACGGATATGAAGATTATGATAAAGTATATGAAAATAATAAAGCGAATGATGGTTTTAAAAATACTGTTAAGACCATAATCAAATATATCATTATAATAATTATTTTAGTTATATACTCCGAGACTTTTAATGTTAGTCCCGATATAGACAATATCAGTGTCGTGGCTCACAGAGCGGGGAGTGCCTTTGCACCGGAAAACACCGTTTGTGCTCTCAACGAAGCTGTAAAAGCCGAAGTCGACTGTGCTGAGATAGATGTTCAGCAGACTAAGGATAAGAAGCTCATAGTGATGCACGATACCGATTTTAAGAGGATATCGGGCGTAAATAAGAAGGTATGGGAAGCAGACCTAAAAGAAGTAAAGACTTATGATGCGGGAAGTTCCTTTTATCCTGATCATAGATTTGAAAATTATCCTACATTGGAAGAGATGTTAAAGGCTTCCAAAGGAAAGATTGACTTGATGATTGAACTTAAGAGTACGGGGCATGAAAAGGAGCTTGAAGCAAAGACAGTAAACTTTATAAAGAAATACAAAATGGAAGATCAGTGCATAGTAGCTTCCATGAACTACGATATCCTTAAAAAGACAAAGGAAATCGATAAAGATATAAGGACATGCTATATAACGACTTTGTTTTATGGAGATGTGAAAGAGCTTAAATATGCGGATGAATTATCCGTAGAGGCTACCTTTATAAATAATATTATCGTTTCCGATGCACATTATAATAATAAGAAGATTTATGCATGGACGGTAAATAAGGAAGAAAACATAAGAAATATAATAAAGACGGGTCTTGACGGTATCGTGACGGACAATCCTTATTACACCAAATATGTAATTGAAAACAGGAATAAAAATATATTGGCTCAGGATATTTATAATATGTTCTACGGAGGAAACGAAGTATAAATTTAAGTAATTTGATTTATATATTTGATATTAAATATTAACAAAATATAAAAGGACAAAATATGAAATACTTATATCAATTTTTAATAATAGCGGTAATAACATTTATAAGCGAACTTTTAAATTATATTATCCCGCTTACAATACCCGCGAGTATCTACGGACTTGTGATTATGCTTATTTTACTTAAAAGCGGAGTGATGAAACTAAAATATATAAAAGACGCAGGGAACTTCTTACTGGATACGATGCCTATAATGTTTGTACCTATCGGGGTAGAAATAATAACACTATATTCCGCTATGTCGGATTTTATTTTCCCTGCGACCGTGATAACAATAGTGACGACTGTTATTGTAATGGTCGTTACGGGGCTGGTATCACAAGGGATAATAAGAAGAGATAAGGAGGATATTTAATGGGATTTTTAACAAATTCTCTTTATTTTGGAGTATTTATAACGATTTTAGGATATTTCATTGGAGATTATCTTAGGAAGAAGCTGAAGCTTAGTATATTAAATCCCATACTTATAGGGATAATCTTCGTCGGAGTAGTAATTACATTATGCAAAGTGGAATATAAGACATATTATGAGGGAGCAAAGTATATAAGTTTTTTACTCACGCCCGCAACCATTTGTCTTGCAATACCCTTATACGAAGAATTTGAGATATTAAAACATAATTTAAAAGCGGTGATACTCGGTATAACCGCAGGGGTGCTTTCAAGTCTAGGGAGTATTCTTGCATTTTCATATATGTTTATGCTGACACATGAGCAGTATATAACACTCCTTCCCAAATCAATAACCACCGCAATAGGTATGTCCCTTAGCAGTGAACTTGGAGGTATACCTTCTTTGACTGTGGCGGTAATAATCATAACCGGGATATTCGGTAACCTAATAGGGGAATATGTATGTAAGATCTTTAAGATAACCGAGCCTGTTTCCGTGGGGCTTGCTTACGGTACGGCTTCTCATGCCGTCGGGACTGCAAAAGCCTTGGAGCTCGGGGAAGTAGAGGGAGCGATGAGCGGACTTTCCGTTGCTGTTTCAGGGATAATTACGGTAGTTCTTGCAAATTTATTTGCTACATTATTGTAAGGCTGTGCCTTACAATTCACTATAAGGGGCGCTGCCCCTTTCACCCCTTAACTATGTATGGCTCTGCCCTACGACCCGTTGTAAGGGACTCCGTCCCTTAGGAACTCTGCGAATATTTTTCCGAAGTAAAAAATATTCGATAAAATGCTTCCACTGCGTGGTGCTAAGCCTTCGGCAAAAGGGATATTAAACTTACCCATGTCATTCACCTGCATATTACCTAAGAAAGTTATTTACTGTATAGATAATAACAACTATATATGGTACAAAAAGAATAAAAGACAGAAGGATAGTCTGTCATATTTAAATTTATAGGTGAGTTGTTTTCAAATATATGAAAAAAGTTGTTTATTTTCTTAGCTTTAATTTAAGATATTTATTTTATTTCAAAGAAGTTAAATGCTTTTGCTCAGTCACCGTAGTGGCTCTTAACGCTTCTCGATGTGACTGTTAACTTAGGTGTATTTTATTTATAAAATACGCTCAGTCGATAGACTGTAACGGGCATGAACAAATTAGCTTTAGCGATATTTGTGAATTATTAAGAAATGCTGCCCGCATTCCTTGGAACAGAAGCTACCCCATCCCATAAATAAAAGATTTATGAGTTTAGGAAATTAATAAAATTTGATTAAAAGAGGGTTGGGGTTAGCGACTGTTTCCTGAAAATCGGGTAGATTTTCAGAGAAAATCAAGTCGCTATAAGCCACCGTGGCTTGAGCGGAGATTTTTTGGTACTTTTTAATCTTTTAAAAAGTGCCGGGGTTTTAGGGGCAGCGCCCCTAGAAAGTTTGTTTCTTTAAAAAAGAAAAAAGAGAGGTATTTATGAAAGTTATAATTTCACCTGCAAAAAAGATGAAAATCGTATATGACGAAAATAAAAAAATCAGTGAACCTGTGTTCTATAAAAAAGCGGAGTTTCTTGCAAAGAAGTTAAGGAAGCTCGACCCTATGGAAATAGAGCATATAATGAAAGTAAATCCGAAAATAGCCATGGAAGCTTTTATTTACTATAACGATTTCTTTGATTTCAAGCATGAGATACCCTCTATTCTGTCATACAACGGACTGCAGTATACTCATATCAATGCAGGTGATTTTACAGATGATGAAGCCGAGTTTGCAAATGAAACTTTAAGAATAGTAAGCGGTCTTTATGGAATACTAAAACCATATGACGGAATATGTCCTTACAGACTTGAAATGCAGTGTAAGCTTGATATAAACGGGAAAAACTTATATAAATACTGGTCTGACAATATATATAAAGAACTTTTTAAAGATAAAGAAGAAGTGATAAACCTTGCCTCGGGAGAGTATTCAAAAGTGGTAAGTCCCTATCTTAAGAATAAAGACAGTTTTATAACCGTAGATTTTAAATGCAGTCATAAAGGTAAAATAAGAACCTTGCCTACGGAAGCTAAGACTTTAAGAGGGGAAATGAGCAGGTATATAGTTAAGAACAAAATAAAATCAAGTGAAGAACTTAAAGATTTTACTTACGGAGGGTATAAGTATTCTTCAGAAAGGTCTGAAAAGGACAAATATGTATTCCTTAAAATATAGGAGGAAAATATGTTAGAAGTAAAAACAAAAGCACCTGACTTTACGCTTAAAGATAAAGACGGCAAAGAAGTGAGCTTATCGGATTTTAAAGGAAAAAAGGTAGTTGTTTATTTTTATCCCAAAGATGATACTCCGGGATGTACAAAGCAGGCGTGCAATTTCAGAGATAATTTCAATACATTCGTTAGCAATGATATCGTGGTGATCGGTATTAGCAGAGATGATGAAACTTCTCATGCTGACTTTGTAAATAAGTACGACTTACCTTTTATCTTACTTTCAGATCCGGAGGAAAAAGTATTGAAAGACTATGATGTTTTGGATGAAAATAGTCCAACTTTGGGAGTTATCAGAACGACTTACGTTATAGACGAAAACGGGATAATAGAAAAAGCTAACGCTAATGTCAAAGCTGAAATAGACGGGGAAGATGTGCTTGATTATTTAGGGATTATGTAAGGGGCTTTGCCCCTTACACCCCAGTCCTTTTTTAAAGATAAAAAAGAACGAAAAAATCTCCGCTCAAGCCGCGGAGGCTTAAAGCGACTGGATTTTCTACAAAATGCTGCCCGCATTTTG
>NZ_CALHFB010000028.1:0-3981 GCF_938029165.1 uncultured Anaerofustis sp. | reverse complement strand
ACCCCAAACGGAGTATGTAAATATTATACACTGCATACTTCTGTTTGGCAAGGATTAAACGGAGGTTAAAATAATGAACGACGTAGAATATTTGGACATCGATTTAGATAAAGAAAGTTATAATAAATTGGTGGAATACTGTAAAATCAAAAAGGTATCTAAAAACGAAGCAATAAAAATGATAATAAAAGATATATCGGAGAGTATAAAAAAGGAGGGACGCTGAGTCCTTCCTTTTTATTTAAATGATTACCAACTTTTTAACACATGCAAAAAGACCGCTTAAAGCGGTCTAAATTATATATATTAATAATCGTCTCTGTCTCTTCTTGATAAAGAGTCCTTTAAGAAATCAGGGATATCTCCCCAATCATTTTTCTTTTCTTTTCTAACAACTTCTTCAGCTTCTGGTTCAGCTTCTTTCTTTATTTCTTCTTCCGCAAGTTCAACAAGTTGTCCATTTTTATTCTTCATGTTGAAGCCCGTAGCGATGATAGTTATCTTAACGCTGTCCTCAAGACTTGGGTCTATTGCGGCACCAAAGATAACATTTGCATCAGGGTCGGCTTCTTCTCTTGCTATTTCCGCAGCCTTATTGATTTCAAATAATGATAGATCTTCCCCACCGGTAATATTGATGATAACACCTGTAGCACCTTTGATACTCGTTTCAAGAAGCGGAGATTTAACTGCTTCCTGTACGGCTTCAACGGCTTTGTCTTCGCCTGTACCGTAACCAACACCCATGTGTGCCATTCCGGCATCTTTCATGATAGTCTTAACGTCAGAGAAGTCTAAGTTTACGATACCTGTTATACCGATAAGGTCGCAGATACCTCTGACACCTTGTGATAATACATCGTCAGCTAATTTTAACGCATCTTTGAATGTCGTATTCTTATCTGCTATCCCAAGCAATTTTTCATTTGGGATAACGACAAGTGCATCTACGTGCTCTCTTAGAAGTCTTATACCAAGATCTGAATTGGAAGCTCTTACTTTACCTTCGAAACCGAATGGTCTTGTTACAACGGCAATGGTAAGTACACCGAGTTCTTTTGCTATCTTAGCGATAACGTGGCTCGCACCGGTACCTGTTCCGCCGCCCATTCCTGCGGTAATGAATAAAAGGTCTGCGCCTTCTACGATTTTTTTAAGTTCATCACTGCTCTCTTCCGCAGACTCTTGTCCAACTTGTGGATTTGCACCTGCACCGAGACCTCCTGTAGTCCTGTCTCCTATCTGCACTTTGTTTTCGCTTAAAGACTCGCTCAAAGCCTGTGCATCGGTATTTACCGCAACGAACCTAACTCCTTGAAGTCCGCCTTCTATCATTCTATTAACAGCATTGTTGCCACCGCCGCCAACGCCGATTACTCTTATATCCGCAAAATTACCCATATGTATATCTTCCATTTCGTATGGCATAATAACTCCTCCTAAACATAGTAAACTAATTCTATTCTATTTTAATATTATTTTTTAATATATGCAACACTTTTTTGTGATTTTTACTACATATTTGACTTTAAATGCTATATCTTACTATATATTGGGTTAACTCCCTGTATGAGTTCCACCTTTTGCTTCATATCCATGTTTTTTATGAAATAGAGGACAAAACTTTTGTGGTACGAAAAAGCGGAAAAGTTTGCAAACTGCAGGACACTTCCGTTTTCAAAGTATAGATTATACTTTCCCGAACCGTCAACGTAAAACTGTGAAACTTTTTTAAGCATTTCGTTTTCTTTCAAAAATTCAAAGACTTGTTTTAATGTCTGAACTTGTACATCGCTTAAATCAAATAATTTTTTACCTTCTTCAAGGTCCTTTATCTTTATCCCCGTAACTATGGGAACATCATACCTCGTAAGAGTTTCAGATGAAGATATGACCTTACCCTCATCGTCGATATCGTAGAAAGTCTTTTCTTCCTGAAGTATGAAATAAGGAGATCTTTCTTCTATTTCTATTACGACCGTTGAGGGAAATTTTCTATGTATCTTTGCTTTTTTTACTATGGTTATCCTCTCGATTTCTTCTTCGGCTTTTCCCGCACTGAAAGAATAAATATTCTCCCCTGCTATTATCCCGCTTCTTGCGACGATCTCCTCTTTATTTGATATTTGATTGTTTTCAACTTCTACACTCTCGATATTAAAAATATCGGAAGTAGTTACAAATAAAGCACCTACAATTATGATTATGAATATAAAAATAATAAGAAGCGATTTCGGATTAAAAAATCTGCGTCTTTTTTTTCTTCGTTTTTTTCTAGGTCTGTATGTATGTGCTTCATAATAACTCTTACCCATAATTACACCTTTACTTATTTCTGTCTATTTTTGCTCCAAGTCCTCTTAAAGTCTTTTCTAAATTTTCATATCCTCTGTCGATATGATATATATCGTAAATATTGCTTTTGCCCTCTGCGGCAAGCGCAGCTATAACAAGACTTGCACCGCCTCTTAGATCTTCTGCATACATATTTGCACCGCCTAAGCTTTCCACTCCGTTTATAACAAGGGTAGTCCCGTTTACATTCATATTTGCACCCATCCTTGTAAGTTCGCATGTATATTTGAACCTATTTTCAAATATGGTTTCGTTTATTATACTTACCCCCTCGGCAAGAGACAGCATTGCTCCGAACTGAGACTGCATATCCGTGGGAAAACCCGGATAAGGAAGTGTGATAAGCGAATCTATTGCTTTTATCTTATCGGCGCCCTTTATTAATATCCCGTCACTGTATATCTTAAACCTTGCACCGCTTTCCATTAATTTATAGTAAACAGCTTTCATAGTATCTACTTTCGCATCTTTTAAGTATATACTGCTTCCGGTCATATTTGCAAGACACATAAAAGTCCCGCATGCTATCCTGTCGCTCATGACAGTATATTCACAGCTTTTGAGCTCTTTTACTCCTTCGATATAAACGGTATTGGTTCCAGCTCCGTATACTCTGGCTCCCATTGAATTGAGGAAATTTTGAAGGTCGATTATTTCAGGCTCCTTGGCGGGATTGCCTATTGCGGTCACACCTTCTGCCAGTACGGACGCAAGCATGACGTTCTCCGTAACGCCTACACTGGGAAAATCAAGCTGGATGTTCTTTCCCTTCAAGTTATCTCCTCTTAGAGTTATGATACCATTTTCTTCACTCATTTCACAGCCCAATTCTTTTAATGCTTTGATATGCATGTCTATCGGTCTGAGTCCGATATCACATCCTCCGGGCATGGAAAAACTGCATTCCTTATTAAGAGAGAGCACCGCCCCCATAAGCATTATAGAAGAGCGCATTTTTCTGAGTAACCCCTCATTAAGGCTCGTCTTATTCAAGTCCTTGGAATTCACCGATATGGTGTTTCCTTCTTTTATTACCTTACATCCAAGATCTTTAAGCAATTTTATCATTATACCTACATCTTCGATACCCGGTACATTATGTATGATACTTTCCGATTTGTTTAGTATAGATGCTGCCAAAATCGGTAAAGCCGCATTCTTGCAGCCCTGCAAGTTTATATCGCCGTCTAATTTTCTGCCGCCTTCAATAACGAAACTGTCCATTTACTTTCCTCCCATACCTATATAGTCTATATTATTCAAATCAAGGCTACATTGTGAGAGGTATTTTATTAAGGGGAAGTTCCCCTTACATCCCATGTAGGGCTCTGCCCTACAACCACTTCTAGGGGCTCCACCCCTAAAACCCCGCGAAGTTTTTTCCAAAGAAAAAATTAGGAAAACTCGCAAATCTTGCTGGCGCAAATCCGCTCGTGTTGTTTAATGTGCCAAGGCACATCCGGATTTTTAACAAAATCCAGCCCATTTATTAAATGGGTAAACAGTCAAATTCTTCCACTGCGTGGTGCTAAAGCCTTCGGCAAAAGTGATATTAAACTTACTGAAATCATTCACCCGCATATTACCTAAAAGATTTATTACCTTTAATTTAAGATAAAACTTTTA
>NZ_CALHFB010000027.1:0-8716 GCF_938029165.1 uncultured Anaerofustis sp. | reverse complement strand
TTATTCTTTATATTATTATCTTTGACGTTTTTGCCTAGGGGGTACTTGCATTTTTGCATAGGGGTATAGGCAATTTTGCATAGGGGGGTGATTTTCCTTGCCTCTATTTCACTACTTTCTTCCTTATATGTATATCTGATTTTTATATATCCTCTTTCTTTTAACTCTTTAATCGACCTTGATATCGTTGATGTATTTTTATCATAAAGTTTTGCAAGATATTTATTGCTAGCCCAGCAATACCCCTCGGAGTTCGAGAGAGAACATATATCAGCATACAAAAGTCTCGTTATAGGCTTCAGTTCATTATCGTGCAATACTTCGCTCGGGATAATGCTGTATGTCATTATTTTGTCACTTTTCTTATTTCCTTCTATCTCTCTTTCCCTCCTTTTCTTATACTATTTTTCTTTTTCTTTAAAAAGAAACAAACACTAAAGGGCTATCCGCCCTTAAAAACCCGACCATTTTTGTCCGAAGCAACAAAAATGGATTAAATGCTTTCACTCATTCGACGTGAAGGCTTAAAGCGACCGGATTTTCTACAAAATGCTACCCGCATTTTGTGAAACAGTCGCTTTCCCACCCTTAAAAATAATAGTTTTAGTGTAAAATTAATGCTAATAAATTTTTTAGGTAATATGCGGGTGAATGACCTTCGTAAGTTTAATATCTCTTTTAGCGAAGCTCTTAGCACCACGCAGTGGAAGAATTTTTACCCCTTTTTTGTGGCTTTGGACAAAAAAAGGGCAGGGTTACTAAGGGACGGAGTTTCTTATAAAAGCCTTCGGGCTTATACGAATAAATTTATTCTATAAAAAACAAAAACAATAAAATTATTGGAATATTTAAATAAAAATGAAATACACATTAAAAGATAAGAACTATTTAAACAAAATGGAATATAATAATATATAGATTACAAAATTAATCTAAATATAATTATCTTTACAAAAGTCACATAAAGGACTTGAAATTCTTGGAAGAAAGTTATATAATATATAAAAATATCAATTTACAATTAAATAGCGGAAGAGATTATAAGAGAAACCGCAACATATTACACTTAAAGACCTTAAGTGTGTATGTTGTTTTTTTGTATTTACAAGGAGGAAAATATGAAAGATATGTATGATGTGCTGATTATCGGTGCGGGCGTAGTAGGCTGCTCTACTGCAAGAGAACTTTCCAAATACGATTTAAACATAGGTGTTTTGGAAAGAAGAGAAGATGTTTCATGCGGGACATCGAAAGCAAACTCGGGAATGATACACGGTGGTTATGACGCTACCCACGGGACTATCAAGGCTAAATTATCAAAGAGAGGAAACGAACTGTTTACTATTTTGGATAACGAACTCCATTTCGGTCATACAAGATGCGGTTCTCTAGTTCTCGCATTCGACGAAGAAGATATCGAAACCCTTAAAGGACTTCAGGAAAACGGGAATAAAAACGGAGTTGAAACGGAAATAATCGATATCGACAGGATACACGAAATTGAACCAAATATCTCAAACGACGTAATTGCCGCTCTTTACTGTAAGACGGCAGGTATCGCAATGCCTTTCCAATACTGCGTTGCTTTAGCTGAAAATGCTATTGATAACGGTGTGGAATTCAACTTCAATGAAGAAGTAACAAATATCACAAAAGACGGTGATGTTTTTATAGTAAAAACAAAGGATAATGAATTTAAAGCAAGATATGTAGTAAATGCCGCAGGTGTATACGCAGACAAGATTTCAGCTATGATTGCGGAAACGAATTTTAAAATAACCCCGAGAAAAGGCGAATATATGCTTTTAGACAAATGTGAATCTACGAAAGTTCATCCTGTTATATTCCCTACACCAAAAGCACATTCAAAAGGTATCGCTCTTACACAGTCTCAGGACGGAAATATACTTGTAGGTCCGAATGCAGAGTACATAGACGATAAAGAAGACGTATCTACAGACGCAAAGACTTTAGACGAAGTATGGGCTCAAACCGACAGCTATTTAATAGATAAACTGGACAAAAGCAAAGTTATAACTCAATTTGCGGGTCTTAGAGCTGTTACGGACTCTCAGGACTTCATAATCGAAGAAAGCTCAACAAAGGGCTTTATAAACGCCGCTGCGATACAGTCTCCGGGCTTCACTGTTTCATACGCAATAGCTGAAATGCTCGTTGGTATATTAAAGGACGCAGGACTAGAATTAAAGGAAAATAAAGATTTCAATCCCAACAGAAGAGGATATGTTGACATGGAAAAGATGTCAAAAGATGAAATCAACGAACTAATAAAGAAAGACCCAAGATTTGCAAGGGTCATATGCAGATGTGAAACTATCACGGAAGGTCAGATAGTAGACGTCCTCCACAGAGGTATCAAGGTAACGACCTTAGACGGCGTCAAGAGAAGAATGAGAGCGGGTATGGGAAGATGTCAGGGAGGTTTCTGTTCTCCAAGAGTAATGGAAATCATAAAAAGAGAATACGATATGAACTACGAAGATGTTACCAAGAAAGGCGAAGAATCTTATATTCTAACCGGAAAACTTAACAAGGGAGGTAACAACTAAGATGAAAAATTATGATTTAGTAATAATTGGAGGAGGTCCTGCGGGACTCAGCGCTGCCATTTCTGCAAAAGAAAACGGAGTAAAGGACATACTTATTCTCGAAAGAGATATGAGGTTAGGCGGTATTCTTAACCAATGTATCCATAACGGTTTCGGACTTCACAGGTTCAAAGAAGAACTTGCGGGTCCGGAATACGCGGGAAGAGATATAGATACCATAATGCGTCTCGGGGTAGATGTGATGCTGGATACTATGGTAATCAAACTCGAAGAAGACAGGACAATACATTTTCTAAATAAAGAAATGGGATACCAAACCATAAAACCGACGGCAGTAATTCTGGCTACGGGGTGCAGGGAAAGGACGAGAGGAGCCCTTAACATGGCAGGCTCACGTCCAAGCGGTATTATGACTGCGGGAACGGCTCAGAGATTTGTAAATATGGAAGGCTACATGGTTGGTAAAGAAGTCGTTATATTGGGTTCGGGAGATATAGGTCTTATAATGGCAAGAAGGATGACTTTGGAAGGTGCGAAGGTAAAATGCGTACTCGAACTTATGCCTTACTCAAACGGACTTCAAAGAAATATCGTTCAGTGTCTCGAAGACTACGATATACCGCTAAAGCTTGCTCATACAGTAGTAGATATAAAAGGTAAAGAAAGGCTTGAAGCTGTCGTTGTCGCTCAAGTAGGCGAAGATAAAAAGCCTATCGAAGGAACCGAAGAAGTCATCCCTTGTGATACCCTCCTATTATCAGTAGGTCTTATCCCCGAAAACGAACTTTCAAATATGGCGGGGATAGAAATCGACCCTAGAGTGAAAGGTCCTTACGTATCTCAAAACAGACAGACCAGTATAGAAGGAATATTTGCCTGCGGGAACGTACTTCAGGTACACGACCTTGTAGACTTTGTTTCAAACGAAGGATTTATAGCGGGTAAAGGTGCTGCGGAATATATAAAAGAAGGAAACGATGTAAGCGAAGACATCGTGACAAAAGCGGTGGCTCCTATCTCTTATACCGTACCTCAGAAGATTTCTTCTAAGGATTTGAAAGAAGACGTATCAATGTTCATGAGGGTAAACAGAGTAGTACCTGCGGGATACGTTGTAGCAAAACTAAACGGAGAAGAAATATTAAGAAAGAAAGAACTTAAATTCTTACCGGGAGAAATGATTAACATAAACATCAAGAAAGATTTGATAAAAGATAAAAAAGGCGAACTTACTTTTGAAATCGAGGAGGCGGACAAATAATGAAAAGAGAAATGACATGTATATGCTGTCCGAGAGGATGTGCCTTAACAGTAGAATACGAAGGAAAAGAAGTATTTTCTGTAACCGGAAATACTTGTCCCAGAGGAGATAAATACGCAAGAGAAGAAGTCGTAGAGCCTAAGAGAGTAGTTACATCTACCGTTAAAGTCAAAGGCGGAAGAGACAATGTGACTTCTGTCAGAACAAATGCGGGAGTACCAAAAGCAAAGATATTCGAAGTGATGAAAGAAATCAACTCTATCGTACTTAAAGCCCCTGTGAAAATCGGAGATATCGCAAAGAAGGATATATGCGGAACGGGAGCAGACTTACTTGTAACAAGAAACAATCAATAACTAAAACAGTTTCATATAAAATCCGACAATGACCCATTATAGGAATATAATGGGTTTATTTTTTTGTTCTTAAATGATATAATATTTCCTGTGAAAACAGGAACGTTTTTGTAGGGCTCTGCCCTACTACCCCTTATAAGGGGCTCTGACCCTTGTACCTTTCTGCGGGGTTTTACCCCGCACCCCACCACTTTGTAGGGTTCCACCCTACGACCTCTGTAAGGGACTCCGTCCCTTAGGAACCCTGCCCTTTTTTGTCCGAAGAAACAAAAAAGGGGTAAAAGTTCTTCCACTGCGTGGTGCTAAGAGCTTCGCTAAAAAAGATATTAAACTTATTAAAATCATTGACCCGCATATTACCAAAAGAGTTATTACCTTATAATATATGATAAAACTTTTTATGTAAAAAGGTGGGATAGCTTCTCTTCCAAGAAACGCGGGTAGCGTTTCTTAGGAAATCGAGAAGCGTAAAAGCCATCACGGCGATTGAGTGAAAGATTTTTATCCAATATTTTTATCTTCGGAAAAATATTGGTCGGGTTTTTAAGGGCAGACAGCCCTTAACTATAGGTTGTAGGGTGGAACCCTACAAAGTGGATAGTAAGGCAAAGCCTTACATAATTATATTCATTATAACATATATATACCCCTTTGGTTATATCTTTGATAAATCTTTATTTAAAACTTTATTGTTTTTAATGTAAGAATATTCCTGCTTATCCTTTTCACTTTTCAAATTGTTGAATAGGAAGACAGAAAGAAGTATCAGCAGTACATTTTTACTTCCCAGAAGCAGTACATATACCCCGAGGAACAATAAAGAAAGGTTTACTATAAAACTTATTATAAAGACATACTTAAAAGCGTCGGGTTTAGAGAGTTTTAGCTGAAGCAGTGAGAATATGCACCTTGAAGCATCCAAAGGGATAGTCGGGACGAGATTGATAAGACCTATCAATATATTATAAAAAATAAAGAAATCGTAAGAAGGGATATACATATAGAAACTCGCAAAGACGATTATCCCTGCAAATATAAAATTGGCAAGAGGTCCCGAGAAGTATAATAAAAATTCCTTATCGGGACGCATATCATGACTGACATAAGAAATTTTAGCACCGAAAGGAAGCAGGGAAACATTATCTATCCTAACGGAAAATATCCTTGCGGTGATAAGGTGTGCGGTCTCATGGATAAAAAGTGAAAATACAAATATCAGAAAATCCACAAAACCGCTTTGAGAATATATTATAAAAAGCGCAAAAACGCTTAAAGACGTCAGCGTAAATTTATTTAAAAGCGATTTAAACTTTTTGTTCATTAAGTTATATCCTATTCTGTCTTGGTATTATTATCTGTGGTTTTATTTGTATCCGTTTTGGTATCCATATATGTAAGAGGATCCACCGCGGTGTTATCCACCCATACTTCAAGCCCGAGGACATCTCCGCTGTCATTATTATCCATTGAGCCTATGATATTACCGCTGGTCACAGTATCCCCCACCTTTACAAAAGTTGTCTTGACACCGTCGTAAATCACGTTCGTATTGTTGCCCACGTCGAAAACTACTCTGCTGCCTCCGTAAGAACTTGAAACAACATTCGTTACCTTACCGCTGGCTGAAGCGAATACTTCTTCGCTCTTTTCGGTTTGGATCTCTATACCCCTTGGTTTTACCGTAGTATTGAATACAGGGTGAGTCTTATCCTCAAACTTCGTTATAACTTCCCCGCTCACCGGCATTTCAAGTTTAAGTCCGCCCCCCGAAGAATTTACTGCAGTGCTTTTGCCTCCGTTAAATACGCTGGCAGTATTATTTACAAAAGAAACAACCTTGTCCTTTGCTTTACCGAAAGAAAAGACATCACTACTGAATACGCTGTCTATCTTAGATGTAACGGAAGTCGGAAGAGATACATCTAACATGTCCAATGTTACATAGGAAAGCGCCAGTATCACCACGAATATCATCACATTCAAAAATCTGTCTTTCTTGACAGGTGCCTTTTTGCTCCTGTTATAACTATTATAATTCCTGCTTCTGCTATTATAAGAAGTTCTTCTGTTTCTTTGATTTTTTTTACTTCTACCGCTTTGCATAAATATCCCTCCTAATAAAAGTCCTATTTAAGTATATTAAAAGTTAAATGAAATATTCGTAAATATTTACTTGAAATGGAAAAGCTTTTTTTGTATAATATGAAAAGTAATATGCGGATGTGCTGGAATAGGCAGACAGGCACGGTTGAGGGCCGTGTGTCCCACGGACGTATGGGTTCAAGTCCCATCATCCGCACCATAATTTGTGATTTAGCCGATTGTTTATAACAGTCGGTTTTTTATTTCTATCAGTCACCCTAAAACATATCTCCTCTCCCTCTTGACTCTGACACGATGTCAGATAATATAATGGCTTTAAACTAGAGGAGGAGTAAAAACATGAAGAAGATATTAACGGGGATAAAACACCATTTGGACGATTATGAGTGCATGTGGAATGGTATCGAGGACATATACATGAACAAAACCAAGGAAAAGATACCTGATCAGTTTTTCTTTTCAATGGCGGGGTTCTGCGGATTTACTTACCTTAAAACGAATAAGGCGGATATAAAAAGGATGGTCGCTTTCGGTGAAGGCAGGACAAAACAAATGTATAAATACCTTGCTCCGATAGTAGGGTTTGATTATCATTTTATCGAGTGCAGGACACCTAAGCTGTCACTTATGAAGGCAAAGAAGGAAATAGACAGAGGTAAACCAATTGTGATAGGTGCTTTTGATATGTACTATTTGGAGTACTATCCTAAGCTTTATCATAAAGAGCATATACCATTTCATTATTTTTTAATGATAGGATATGACGACGAAAAAGAAAAAATATACTTATACGACTGCGGAAGAGAAGATATCAGGGAATTATCCTATGAAAATGTTCTGCTTGGGATGAATGCAGAGTATCCCGGACTATGTAAGCCAAACACAATTTGCAAAATTTCAATGGACAAACCAAATGACAAGAAATATATAATCAAAAAATGCCTTGAGGATAAAGCAAATTCCTATGTAACTCCTCCGACAAACTTCATGGGGATAAAAGGAATAAAAAAGTTAGCAAATGAACTATCTAAATGGGAAGAAGAGATAGGAAAAGAAAAAACAAGAAAAGTAATTTTAAATATGATAGATTTCTTCGGCAGTGTCCCCAAGACGCCAAACAGACTTCTCGGGATAGACGAACCCGATGAAATAAGGTATATGTGCTCAAGAGATAAGTTTGCGGGAGTACTTGATGAAATCGGAGATGAGTACGATAACTCCTACTTTAAACAAGCAAGCGGTTTATTTCTAAAGAGCGGGAATGAATTTACAGTACTGTGTGATTTATTTATAGAGTATATTTTAAATGATGATGATATTTTTGAAAGAGCAAGGGAAATAATACTAAATATAGGAAGCCTTGAATATGAAGCATATAATCTAATCAAACTGGGATTAAAAGACTTTTAGGCATCTTATCTACAATAAATAAAACCAAAATATTAAAAAGGGGGATTCCCTCTTTTTTATTTTCATTTGGATAAAATATTGATTTGGATATAATAAGTATTTTTATTAAATATCCTCATAATCAAAATAAATATAAACATCAATTCGTTTATATAATATTTTTAATGACTCGTTATTGATCATACTTTAAAGAAGCATATAAAATATAAACTAATTATCAAAATAAAACCATACAAACAAAATAAAAATGTCAGGATAATAATAATGTTTTTGTTGCGATATTTGCAAAATGTCTTACCGCATTTTGAGCATGCCCTAATATCTTTGCTCTTCCCTATTTGCGTACAAGTATTTTCTTCTATACTCTTTACTCCCTTTGAAACCACTTTTTTTATAACTGCATTATCATTGTTTGATTTTTCATCTGTATTGAATTGTCTATCTTTTTCCATGCTTTTATTCTCTCCGCCAAGCTTTATAAAACCAAATATCTTACTTTTAGTCACAACAGTGATATAATACAAATATTACATATTATGATATTTTTCGGCTTAAGAAGTCATATTTTTCTTACATAAAACATGAAATGCGTAATACTATTTCATAGTTACAAAAAGTAAAGTTTTTTTACCTTTTTTACTGTTTTATTAATGATTTTTTCAACACCCATTACATATATTTAAGGAGCCTAAAACAATAAAAGCAAACATCCCCTTTGGATACTTTGAGAATGAATAATATCAATAAGCTAAATATTACTTTTTTAATACCAAATATATATTTATCTCTAAGAATTAAAATTTATCGTCAACTATAATAAACAACTCTTTTATATAATTTTCATGTGCATGATTTTAATAAGTCTCATATCTTTTCTTAATCTCAGTTATTAAAAATCTAGAGTAATTATTCACTAGTAAGCAAACAAATCTCTCAGATAATTAGTATATGATAGACTTCAGTAAGTTTAATATCCCTTTTAGCGAAGCTCTAAGCCACCGCGGCGAGCGGGGTAC
>NZ_CALHFB010000026.1:0-49213 GCF_938029165.1 uncultured Anaerofustis sp. | reverse complement strand
TCCACCAACTGCTGCATCAGCTCTGGCGAGTCGACATCGAAATCTTGTATTGTATAAGGCTCCTCCTCACCTTCATATATCTCCATATCCTTCTTGCGCTGCATGAGAATGGTTTTCTGAAGGTCGGTATCTATCAAGCAAACATCCTTTCTTTTGTACGCTAAATAGTTGGCAAACAGAATACAAAGGGTAGTCTTACCAACTCCACCTTTCTGATTCGCAAAGACTACTTTTACATTTTTCATTATTTATATATTTATATTTTCGTATTAAAATCTATTTATATCTTCACGCTAAAATGTATTTACATTTTCGTATTAAAACGTATTTACATCTTTACACTAAAACGTATTTATATATTCGTATTAAAACATATTTATATTACAACGTTTATATATTTAAACATAAAAACATAACCACGTAAAATATGCTAATACACTACCATTTTTCGCCCATTTTGTCTATTTTCAGCGAAAACAGAAACACCGCCTTTGAGCAGAAATACATAACGTTTTGTCATATCTATCTAACTACTATGCGAAAAACACTTTCTTTTTGATCACTAATTAGCCAACAAACAATACTTTATGTAAAATCGCCGTGCGCTATTTTATTCTATTTTTGTCGCCGCTCTGCCTTTTGTCCGAAATAGGCGAAATATGCGGGTAAAAAACGCTTAGCACTCGCTTGTTTTCACTTATCGCTAACCCCAAACGCCTAATTTTCTTCGGTTTCAAGTGCCCAGCGCAACAATCCCATCGGCAAAACTGTCAAAACGAGCCCTATAATGCTACCCATATTTACGTAAGTAGCTATCTCGGGAAGGGTCAAACCGCCTGCCACATTATATAAATAATAGTTGAGTAGGGTAATACCGCCCATAAATATTGGGGTAATGATGAGCGATGCACCGTAAGCACGCAGCTTGCCAACACAACCTCCCACCATGAAAGCCCCCAAAAGTACCGTATTGATAGCGATAGCCGAGTACGAATAGTTTACGAAATGGCTCGCAAAAGTGCGTATCGCCGTGTCGGTGGAGTAGGTGAAGAGGGTAGTGCATATAAAGGTTAGCAAGCTAAACACCATCATCAATCCTAAAAAGGTGAAGTGGAACGCACGCTTGGTTCGTGCAAAACACGATTGCAAGACACCCCACATTGTGAGTGCTGCTCCTACGCCGATTGCGCCTTCAGCCACCTGGACAGGGCTGAGTGCTTGGAGCGTTTGCAGCGAGCCGATCACTCCTTGCGCCGGATCGTTAGGATCGCTAATCCAACCGTCCACCACCGTCATACCCGTTGCTAGCGTGTATAAGCCCAGCGCCCAGTTGAAAACCTCACTCTTTGTCTTACTAATTAAAAATGTATTTATCTTCATATATTTTTATATCTGTATGAAGATAATTTTCTTCTTTTTTTCTCTTTATGACAAAATCGATATTTTCATATGAAAAGTCATCATTCGTTTCTATATAATCTTTATTTATGATATCAAAAGTAAAAATAGAATTTTTATTCAACATTTCATAAGCATTATTTAAAGTATCCATAAAATCTTCTTCATTTAAAAGGTAATTCATGCTGTCGCAGGCGGAATATATCAAATCAAATTTTATATCGCATATGAATTTAGACATATCACATTTTATTAAGTTTAGGTGTTTATCTTCAAAAAAAGCATTCTGGTCTGCAATACTTAACATTTCTTCGCTTATATCGACTCCATATAAATTAGCATTTGTCATTTCATCAAGACTTAGAAGCATTTCTCCGCTGCCGCAGCCCAAATCCAAAATGTTTTTATTTGTTAAATCTTTATCGGCAAGGGCATATATATATTTGCTCCATAATTCATAATCTACAAAGGAGGTATATATATCATAATATTCGCTGAACTTATCATAACTGTTATTCATTTAATAAATTTTCCCTTATGAATTTATCCGTTCCATTTTCAAATACGCTGTCCGCAATATACATTGCATTCTCCTTTAACTCATCTCTGGCATTTTCAACCGCTACGGGTATTCCCGACTTATCTAAAAGAGGTATATCTGCAAGGCTGTCTCCGAAGCTAATAAGTTCTTCTTTTTTTATATTTGCATAGTCCATTAAAAAATCAAGAGCTTTTCCTTTATCCGAACATCCGAACTCAAAAACAGTTTTAAATGACTGTGCATATTTTACTTTTCCTTTATATTTTTCAGCAATGTTTTTAAGTTTATTTTGTACTTCCTCCGTTTGAAGGAAATCAAAAATACATATCCTCGTCAGTGGTTTATCCTTAGGGAAATCTTTTAAATTTCTCATTATATTTACTCGCAAGTCTTTGTCAAATTGTTGGACTTTCGTAAATATTTCTACATGTTTATCGCAAAAATCAGGTTCCGCTTTGCAAGGATTTACATATAAATCATCTCCGGACTCAAGCATAAATATAAGATTATCGTACTCTTCAATCGAAGATATTATATCTCTTTTTATATCGTCAGGAATATTTACCTTGAAAATTATTTCTTTTTCCCCGTTAATAAATTTTGTAACGAGTGCTCCGTTGTCACTGATTACATAATCGGGATTTAATTTCTTCGTAAAATAATATGCCTGATAGAAACCTCTTGCCGTAGCTACTATGGTTTTATATCCTTTTTCTTTTAATTTTTTAAAGGTTTCGACCGAGATATCATCGATTGCAAATTCATGCTTTATCAAAGTATGGTCAAGGTCTGTTGCGACCGCTTTTATTTTTTCAAATCGTTCTTTATTTTGAGATAATGTAAATTCGTATAATTTATTATTTATATAATCGTAATTTTCTCTTTTATGAGGAAGCAGACAATTTGAACAGTCCTTTATCCCATTTTTTGTGTAAGTAAAATTACCACCGCATTTATCTTCCATTAAATACAGCGGGCAGTAGCAAAATAAGCAATTGAAATTTTCTTTATCATCTGTTTTATGGCAAGGGAAGAACTCGCATTTTTCATGATTTATAAATTTATAATTTTCCATAAAACAATTTTAAATCAAATCCTTTATTTTTTCAAGCTTGTCTTGTATAATACCTGATAGTGAAAGAGGAGAGTATGAAATATAAAAATATAGTTAAAGCGACTTTTATAAACCGACCTAACAGATTTATAGCAAAATGTAAAATAGGAGATATAGTTGAAACTGTACACGTAAAGAACACAGGAAGGTGCAGAGAGTTATTAAAAGAAGGTGCGGCTGTTTATCTTGAAAAATCGGATAATCCAAACAGAAAGACAAAGTATGACTTAATAAGTGTGTATAAAAACGATATCCTATTCAATATGGACAGTCAAATCCCAAATAAAATATTTAGGGAAGCACTTGAAAATAAAATTATAAACCTCGATGGTTTTGATGGTGAACTCTTTATAAAGAATGAAAGTACTTACGGTAATTCAAGATTTGATTTTTATGTTGAAAGTAAAGAGCGAAAAGCATATATAGAAATAAAAGGGGTAACATTAGAAGAAGAGGGGATAGCTATGTTTCCCGATGCACCGACAATAAGGGGGATAAAGCATATCAATGAACTGGTAACGGCTCATAAAGACGGTTATGAAGCATATATGATTTTCATAATCCAGTTTAAAGGTGCAAAGTATTTTACACCTAATCCCGTGCATGATGATTTTATAAATGCACTTAAAAATGCAAAAGAAAATGGTGTAAATATACTTGCTTTTGACTGTGATGTAACCGGTGATGAGATAAAAATAAGTAAAAAAATAGACGTTAAAATATAATTCACTTTAATTATTAAGAATTGATGAAAATTTTGTAATATTTTACATATTTTTCATTAAACATACTTTTATTTAACTTTTATTATGCTATAATACTAAAAGTAAAATGATTACTGATACTAGGAGTTTTTATGAATATAGAGTTTACTTTTTTAAGTTTGGTAATAATTATCGCATCTTATTTTATAGGGTGTATAAATGGTGCATATATATTTTCAAAAAGCGTAAAAAAAGAGGATATAAGAACTTACGGAAGCGGTAATGCCGGGGCTACGAATGCCCTTAGAACATATGGCTTTTTTTCCGGACTTCTGGTTTTTTTAATAGATTTTTTTAAAGGGATGCTTGCTGTGGGACTTTGTTATATATTTAATCAAAGTTCTTTTGTAATTCTGATTGCGTCGCTTTTTTGTGTTGCAGGACATAACTGGCCTATATTTATGGGTTTCAGAGGGGGAAAAGGCGTATCTGCCAGTGCGGGTATCCTTGTAATGGTAGATTATAGATTAGCTTTAATGGCTATTTTAATAGGTCTTATATTGGCACTTATCACAAGAATGGTATCCGTGGGTTCTCTTACAGCACTTACCCTAAGTGCAGTATTTTTTATTGTATTTAAAGTAGATACTTATTACATAATTTTATCTTGCATTCTATGCATTTTAAGCATATATCAGCATAGACTTAATATAAAAAGAATAATTAACGGGAATGAAAATAAATTAAGTTTTGGTAAAAAAGATAAATAATTTATATAAAATAATAGATTTGAGGATTTATTTATGAGAACAAGTTCTAAGAAAAATTTAAAAATAATTTGGTTGGTAATACTTTTATTCGGACTTATAAGCGGAGGGATATTGATTTCTTTTGCTATCGGTCATAAGTTATACTGGGTTGCACCTATTTGCCCTATACTTATAATCCTAATGTATTATTTATCATTATATTTTAAATATAAATCATACAGCATTATATATAATAAAAAAGGTTATGACACTACGATGCTATATATGGATCCTTTTTATGTTTTATATAAAAATCCGGATAAAAAATATAGAGGAAGACTTCATAATAAACACTATTTTTCACTCGGGGTAACCGTTCCGAAATTTAAATATCCTCAAAATGATGAAGAATTCAATAAATTAAAAAACAACTTTACCTTTACTACTTTTGAAAATATAGCAGGAAATCTGCTTTTATTGGTGTTGGCTTGTATATCGGTTTATTTTTTGTTTGTTTATATTTTCTCTGATATAATACTGTTTTTTATTGATGTAGCTTTGATTTTTTTAATTTTATTTACATCAACACAAATTTTATTTATCCTTCTTGAAGGCGATAAATGCTTGGATATCCCAAATGATAAAATCGATACAGGAGAGAAAGATGAAGAAGGACATCACATTGTTAAAAATTCTTTGACTGAAGAACAATATGATTACCTTGTAGCGTCTAAATTCCTTCTTTACGGAAGTTATAACCTTCAAAATAAAGATATTAAGAGAAACTACCTGCTTAAAAAGATTTCAGATTATTTGAACAGAGATTTTATGTTGGAAGAATTCGATTTTGAGGATATGTATACTGTAGACTTTGTCTTAAGAGATTATCTTGATGTAAAGTTTGGGAGACTTAATGTTGGGTTCAGTAAGTATATTAACTTTTTATATGAAAATTTTGATGATATTGCAGTAAACAAAATATCTCCTTTAAAAGATGATATCAAAGAATATTTAGTCGTTTGTCATCATATCGTGGCCTATTTTATTAAAAGAAAAGACTACAAAAAAGCTAATGATCTATATGAAAAAATGTCAAACTTTGATTTTGATGAAAAGAAAGATAAAGATTTGATTTATTTAAAGAAAAGAAACGCTGCTTTACTTAAAATAGATGACAGTGATATAAATAATGTTTTAACTGAAGAAACGATAGTATATAACGGACTTGACGTTTTCAGCAAGGTCACTTCAAATTATATTGATGAGGAAAAAGACTACAGATATATAACAGAGACAAAATCACAAAGAGATAAAAGAAGAAAAGAACGTGAAGATAAGTTAAGAGAACAAGGTCTATTGATAGAAGATACTTCAGAAAAAGAAGAAGATAAACCTAAGAAAAAAGGATTATTCAAAAAAAGAAATAAAAAAGAAGATCTTGAAAATGAAAATGAAAATGATTCTTTATCAGAACAAATGGAAAAAGATTTTGAAGAAAATAATTCAGAAATCACATCCGAAGAAAGTGGACTGTCGTCTGATGAAACAGAACTATCCGATAGTGAACAAACAAAATCGGAAGATATAAATGAAGCAGCTGAAGATGTAGTCTTGAATGAGACAGATGATAAAGAAGATTATAAATAGTAATAAATAAAAAAGAAGGTCATAATTCCTTCTTTTTTTATTTTGCTTTAATATGTTTTAAACTGTTGATGATAAAATTAGAAAGAATTTTTTGTATAAATACATTGATAATAGTACATTGCTGTTTATGTAGTTTATGTTTTAACTTTTCCGTCAATATTTAATTATTATATTTTTTGTTCTTTTAATATTGAATTATATATCAAATTTTTATATTTTATAGTTTTAATTCGTACATGTTCAGTATTAAATGTCATTATGAATAGTTTGTTTTTTTTGTTTGTATGATTTATTATCTTAAATTTTTTTAAGTAATTAATTACACTTTTAATTTTTATTTTATATACTTCCAGTTATTTAAATACTTTATTAATGTTTAAATGAAATATCTTTAAATTTCTAGTTATTTTGAAAATGTACATTATCCTACTTAATGCTGCTTTTTTGTTGAAATCGTGTACAAAATGTATATATTTTGGTTAATTTGTGTTATTATAGTTATATCTTATAAAAACCCTAAAAAATTATAATAACGACCCAGATATATTACATAAATCAATATATGTGTAGTATATTTGATTGTTACAAAATATATACAATATGTAACAATATATTAAAACCTTTATTTTAATATAATTTTTCAATATTATCATATATATAACATGATTTTCACATAAATAACACTTTATAATATTATATCACACCAATTACAAAATTTATACTTTAGGGATTCAAGGGGGAAAAAATGAAAAAGAAAATTTTATCGTTGTTATTGGTCTTTTTTATGTGTATGTCAGTAGTACCGGCGACTGCATTTATGGCTGATAACGAAGAAACATCTGAGCTTCCAAAAGAGGAAATTCAGACAGAAATCGATGAGAAAAATGAAAAAAGCGAAGCTGATGAAGTTGAAGCAGAAAGTAATGCAAAAGAAAATATTGTTGATGAAGAGAAAAAAGATGATACTAAACCTTTAGAAGAAAAATCTAATGATAAAGTGAAAAATCCTTCCTCAAAATTATTAAAATCTTCTACTTCAATTTACAGAGTTGATGTTGAACAGAAAAAAATCAATTACTTGGATGTAAATGTTACAGTTCCAAATGCGGATGATTTGAAAAATATAACAGGAGCTGACAGTATAAAAGTTACGGCTAAAATGTACTATGGAAAGGCTGAAAGACAAAGTGTCCAAAAATCAGCAAAACTTTCCGAACTTAATGCCAATGTTCTTGAAATGAAATTTCCTGCATATGGGAAGTATTCTGTAAAGATTGAGATCCTAAAAGGTAAAGATATTATAAAAACTATCACAAAAGAAGATATCGGAGTAGTAGCGGAAGAGTATAATTTTGCTCCTCTTAATGCCACAATGCCTGCTTTACTTACTTCTTTAAATTTATGGAAAATATCTAAGAATGAAAAAAATGAACCTATTCCAACTTTTATGGTTTTAGAGAGAACTAAAGCGTATAACTGGGATAAACTACCTGAAAATGTGTATTCAGTACCATACTTAACAAAAGCTGAAACAACATCAAAGGCAAGCATTGCTCCCAGAACAGATAATCAAACTGCAGCGTACTTAAAGGAGCTATATGAATTAAACCCTTCATCTAAATTCCATATTTATTGTGCAGATAATTACCAAAGAGTAATCATATCACTACTTTATAAAAATAATATTCCTGATAGTAACAGTACGATTACAATGATAACAGATGGTGCTGATACATATAAAAATTTTCAAGCTGTATATCAGCCTGCTGGTGTTAATGTAAATAAGCAGCATGAAGATATGAAAGCAGAATATAAAGCTTTAGTGCAAAAAGCCAAAGATACAAAGAGTGTGCCGGATTTTTCAACACTGAAATATTATAGCGGCAAACAGACAACTGGATTAAATAGATATGAATATGCTATTTTCGATGTTGAGAAAGAAAAAGATGCAAATAGGATTCAGTGGTGGGTAATCAATAGCGGTGCATTATGTTTTCCTGCTGCAGTAGAAGCAGAGAATGAGGAACTTAAAGCTTTTTCTGCATCAGCTAGAGGAAAAGTTACCGGTGTTAATATAGGTAACCTTCTAACTGATCTTGCAGAAAAAGGTAACCAGCAAGCATTTAAAGAATTATATAATATGGGTGATATGAATCCATTTGCCGAAGCTGAAAGCAAAAATAAAAAAGTTATGGTGATTTTAGGAACTAAGATAACTACAAGTAATTCTCCTAATTTGGCTGATTATACAAGATTTTTAAATACATATTATGGAGACGATTATGTTCTTTATTTTAAAGGACATCCTGGAACTCCTACAGAACTATATCCGGAAATGGTAGAAAAATTAAAAAATCTTGAAGTAAATGACTTAAATGCTTCAATCCCAGCAGAACTGTTTATGTTCTTCTATCCTAATATTTATTTGTCGGGATATCAAAGTACTACTTTCCAAAGCGTATCTTCTGATGATATAGCATGTTCCATATTTGAAACAACATATCAAACGGCACAAAATTCTTCAAATATGACCGAGTATAGAGACAAAGTCGGAAGTTATGTTACTAAAATAAATGATAATTCTTATTACAATGATTATCAAAAATATGTTCCTAGTGGTCATACATGCTATTTGGTTGAATTTAATAAAGATAAAGCAGACAGCGGTTATGATAAACATCCATTTGCTATATGGGATGTGACCGCAGGAAGCTATAAAGCTTATAAAGACGATAAAGTAGTAGATGAAAAGAATTTTACTTATCAAAAGCAAACTATAACAACATCGGCTTCAAGCTATAAAAAAGTTTACGGAGATAAGCCATTTTCATTGGGTGCAAAGACTAACGGAAAAGGAACTTTATCTTATAAATCAAGTAATAATAATGTCGTAAGCGTTGATTCTACGGGAAAAGTAACTATAAAAGGTGCCGGTACTGCTACTATAACCGTTACAGCGTCTGCAACTCTTCGTACAAATGCTGCGATTAAAAATATAAAAGTTACTGTTTCCAAAAAGACTCAAAAGGTTACTACTAAAAAATCAAGCTATAAAATTCCTTATGGTTCAAAATCTTATTCTCTAGGTGCAAAAGCGTCTTTAGGCGGAAAGCTTACATATAAATCAGGAAATACTAAGATTGCTACCGTAAATTCAAAAGGTATAGTGTATGGTAAAAAGTTTGGTAAGGTAACAATTAAAGTTACTGCCGGTGCTACAAAATATGCAAATTCCGCTTATAAAAAAGTTACTGTATACGTTGTTCCTAAAAAACAAAAAATCAAGAAAATCAAAGTAGGTAAAAAAGCTGTAAGAGTTTATGTTACAAGAGACAGTAAAGTTAGTGGATATCAAGTATATATGGCAAGAAACTCTAAATTTACAAAAGGTAAAAAACTTAAGACTGTAAAAGGATATAAAACTTCTTCTGGGAAAATTACTAAATTATCCAGTAAAAAAGTATATTATGTAAAAGTTAGATCGTACAAAACTGTGTCCGGTAAGAAATATTATGGAGACTGGAGCAGTGTTAAAAAAGTAAAAGTTAAATAGCAACAAAAAAGACTGCTTATGCAGTCTTTTTTATATTACTTCATAACCTTCTTCTGTTATTATCTTTTCTAATTCTTCTTTGCTTGCCATTTCTTCATTATATTTGATTTCAACTGTATTCTTTTTAGCACTTGCTTTAGCTTTTTTCACAGCTTCGTTTTTCTTTAAAGCTTCTACTACTCTGTTTTCGCAGTGAGAACAAGACATCCCGTTTACGTTTAAAACTATTTTTGTCATATTTTACTTCTCCTTATTCTTTTTTTATTATTATATATCAATTGCTTTCAAATTAACATAGGAAATAAATAAATGAAAAATTTTCAATAATTTACTAAATTTTCTTGACATTTATGAAAATGAGGTGTATTATATCAAACAAGATATACATTAGGAGAAGAAAAAATGAAAGGTCTAAAAGAACTTAACAGCTTTAAATTTTATAACTTTTTTAGCTTTGCAAACTATTATTTCTTTGCAGGTTCTTTTTCATGTACAGTTTAGCCTTTTAGTGAGTATCAACTTTTATGTATAAAAATTTATGTAAAAATATTAGGGAACTCATTAAAAGGAGTTCCCTTTTTTATTTTACAAATACACAATTTTTAAGGAGAAAATAAAATGATAGTAGTATTACAACCGAATGCAGACAAAATGGAAGTGGCAAAACTAGTTGCCCTAATCGAAAGCAAAAATCTTAAGATCCAACCTATCGAAGGTCAGGATTTAACGGTACTTGGACTTGTTGGTGACACATCAATTTTAGACGCTAAAATTCTTGAAGCCAATGATGTGGTAAGAAGAGTCCTTCACGTAGAAGAACCTTACAAAAAAGCCAACAGACTGTTTCATCCAAACAACAGTGAAATCAAAATCGGAGACCAGGTAATCGGAGGAGAAAAACTTGCAATCATTGCAGGACCTTGTTCGGTAGAAAGCAGAGAGCAAATCACGGAAGTTGCAAAAGATGTTAAGGCTTCGGGAGCAAACTTTCTAAGAGGGGGAGCGTTCAAACCGAGAACTTCACCTTACGCTTTCCAAGGACTTGGATACGACGGACTTGATCTTTTAAAAGAAGCAAGAAAAGAAACCGGACTTCCTGTAGTGACCGAACTTATGTCTGCAAATGACCTTGAAAAATTCATTGAAGACGTTGATGTTATTCAAATCGGTGCAAGAAATATGCAAAATTTCGATTTATTAAAAGAACTTGGAAAAATCAGAAAACCGATTTTACTTAAAAGAGGTTTAAGTGCAACCATTGAAGAACTTTTAATGTCAGCTGAATACATAATGGCAGGCGGGAATGAAAATGTTATCCTTTGTGAAAGAGGTATAAGGACTTTCGAAAATTACACAAGAAACACTCTTGACTTAAGCGCAATCCCTGCAATTAAAAAATTAAGTCACTTGCCTATCATAATCGACCCTTCTCATGCTACGGGTAAATGGTGGATGGTTGAATCTCTTGCAAAAGCAGCGGTAGTTGCAGGTGCGGACGGACTTATAATAGAAGTACATAACGATCCTTTAAATGCACTATGTGACGGTCAGCAATCGCTTAAACCCGAAGCATTCGATGAATTGATGTCTGATATCAAAAAACTTGCTCCAATCGTAAACAGAACAGTTTAGGAGAAATCAATGAGTAACTCACTTCATGTCGCTCTCGGAGAAAATTCTTATGATATCATAATAGAAAAGGGTATCTTAAAGAAGGTCTCCGAGGAGATAAAAAAGGTTTATAAAGGCGAAAAAATATTTATAATAACCGATGATATCGTCTCAAAGTTCTATTTGGATAAAGTATCTGAAGAGTTGAAATCAGGAGGGTACTTGGTCGATAGTATAATTCTTCCAAACGGAGAAAGTACAAAATCTCTTTCTTCGCTGGAAGTGATATACAATGCTTTGATAGATTTTAAGATGACTAGGAAAGACCTTATCATCACCCTTGGCGGAGGGGTCATAGGGGACCTCGGCGGATTTGTAGCTTCAACTTTTTTAAGAGGTTTGGATTTCATACAAATACCTACCACTCTTTTATCTCAGGTTGACAGCTCCGTAGGAGGAAAAGTTGCAATAGACTTGGCTAAGGGCAAAAATTTGGTAGGAAGTTTTCATCAGCCCAAACTGGTTTTAATAGACCCAAATGTACTTGCAACCCTTGATGACAGGACAGTAAACGACGGATTTATGGAAGTCATAAAGTACGGCTGTATATTCGATAAAGAATTTTTTGAACTGTTATATTCAATGCATTCAAGGGAAGATATCTTAGAGCATATAGAACATATAATATATAAAAGCTGCGATTTAAAAAGAAGAGTGGTTGAAGAAGATGAAAAGGATACCGGGGAGAGAATGAAATTAAATTTCGGTCATACTCTTGCTCACGGGATAGAAGCGTATTATAATTATGAAAAGTACACTCACGGCGAAGCGGTAGCTATAGGCATGTATGAAATAACAGCTCTGAGTGAAAAAAAAGGTCTTACAAAAAAAGGTACAAGTGATAAAATCAGAGATATACTTGTGAACTTCGGTATGGACTATGATATAAACGCAGTACACAATGAAAATATTTTATCTCATATATCAACGGATAAAAAAAATGAAGGCAGCGTTTTAAACGTGATACTTTTAGATGAAATAGGAAGCTGTTATATTTATAAAACAAATTTAGAATTTTTTAAGGATGAATAAATGGACAACATAAAAATCACACCAAATAAGCTTAAAGGAAAAGTAAATATACCTCCTTCAAAGAGTATGGCTCACAGAGCGATCATATGTGCGGCACTTTCAAAGGGAAAATCAGTAATAGATAATATAGATTTATCCGATGATATAATCGCAACCATATCGGCAGTAAAAAGTATGGGGGCTGAAGTTATAATAGATAAAAGAAAAGTGACTATAAATGGTATATTCAATTCTTCAAGTAAGGATGACTTTACCGTAGACTGTAATGAGTCGGGGTCTACATTAAGGTTTTTTGTTCCCATAACAATGCTTTTAAATGTTAAGAAGACTTTTATAGGTAAGGGGAACTTAGGAAAAAGACCTCTGGATGTATTCTATAATATCTTCGATAAGCAGGGGGTAAAGTATTCTTATAAAAAAGATATTTTAAACTTAACAATAGAAGGAAGATTGAAACCCGATACCTTTGAAGTAAGAGGAGATATCAGCTCTCAGTTCATAACGGGATTGCTGTTTACTCTACCTTTACTTGAGGGAAATTCAAAAATAATTATTACTACCGATTTGGAGTCTAAAAGTTATCTTGATTTGACTTTATCGATGTTAGAAAAGTTTGGGATAAAAATCATAAATAATGACTATAAGGAGTTTATAATAAAAGGGAACCAAGAATATAAATCCATGGATTACACTGTGGAGGGAGATTATTCTCAGGCTGCATTCTTCCTATCAGCCAACTATTTGGGAAGCGATATAGATGTCTTGGGGCTTGATGAAACATCTCTTCAGGGGGATAAAGAAATCATCAAGTGGCTGGATGTCTTAAAAAATTCTGAAGAAAAGATTATAGATTCGACGAACTGTCCGGATATAATTCCTGTACTTACCGTATGTGCCGCTCTTACAAAGGGTGAGACAAGGATAATAAATGCGGGAAGACTGAGGATAAAGGAATGTGACAGGCTTTCTGCGATATCCAGTGAACTCAATAAGCTGGGAGCGAAGATAACAGAAAACGAAGATAATCTTGTTATAGAAGGCGTAGAAGAACTAAATGGCGGACCGGTAAACTCTCATAAGGACCACAGGATTTCAATGAGTATGGCAGTCGCATCAACAGCGGCAAAAGATGATATAATAATAAAAGATTATATGTGTGTAAGAAAATCTTATCCTACATTCTTTGAGGATTTTGTAAGCTTGGGAGGAGAAATTCATGAGTGCGACATTTGGGAATAATTTCAAAGTTACAATATTCGGACAGTCTCACAGTGAGGCTATAGGCGTAGTCATAGACGGTTTGCCTGCGGGAATAAAGCTTGACTTCGATAAAATAGATTTTGAACTTAAAAGAAGACAGGGGGGAGATAGGTTTTCTACTCCAAGAAAAGAAGCCGATACGCCGAAAATCATAAGCGGTTATTTTGATGATAAAACCGCAGGCTCTCCTCTTTGTGCCATATTTGAAAACAGCAACACAAGAAGCAAAGACTACAGCGAATTAAAAGTAAAAATGAGACCCTCTCATGCGGATTATCCGGCATATGTAAAACATAAAGGAAATAATGATTACAGAGGCGGGGGAAACTTCTCCGGAAGACTGACCTTACCTCTTACTTTTGCGGGTGCGGTCGCTAAACAGCTTTTGGAAGAAAAAGGAGTTTATATCGGCTCTCATATAAAGAAAATAAACAAGGTGGAAGATATTTCTTTCGACAAGGTCAATATAAATAAGGATAAACTTATTTCTTTAAAAGAAGAAGTCTTTCCTTTACTTGATAAGAGTAAACTAACTGAAATGGAAGACGTTATCTTAAAGGCGAAGAATGACCATGATAGTGTCGGAGGTATAATCGAATGTGCAGTGCTGGGATTTCCCGCAGGGATAGGTTCTCCTTTCTTTGACAGTATAGAATCAAGATTATCTCATCTTCTATTTTCCGTACCTGCCGTAAAAGGTGTTCAGTTCGGAGAAGGTTTCGGATTTGCAGATTTACTCGGAAGCGAAGCAAAAGATGAATATTACTACGATGAAGACGGAAATGTAAAAACGTATGATAATCATAACGGCGGAGTCCTCGGCGGGATTTCAAACGGTCAGCCTATCCTCTTTTCGGCTGTGATAAAGCCTACGGCAAGTATATCAAAACTTCAGCGTACTATCGACGTAGAAAAGAAAGAAAATACTAAGCTTGAAGTCGTGGGAAGACATGACCCTGTAATCGTCAAAAGGGCAATTCCGGTAATAGAAGCTGTAAGTGCAATATGTTTATATGATTTTTTATTAAGTGAGCAGGTGGTTTTATGAGAAGTTTAGAAGAAAGCAGAAGAAGAATAGACGAAATAGATAAAGAATTGGTAAGGCTTTTTGAAGAGAGAATGAATACCGTCGTATATGTTGCAAAGTATAAAAAAGAACATAACGTGAATGTTTTGAATAAAAACAGAGAAGCGGAAGTAGTTGAAAAAGCTATAAATAATCTCAGTGATAAAAAATATGCGGAAGAAGTGGCAGATTTCTTTAATCATTTAATGGATATAAGTAAAAACTTTCAAAGAAAAGCAATCGCTAAAAAAATAGTTAATAATCTTAAGGAAAGTATATTTATAGATATAAGACAAACCGCGTCAAAAGTCGGATACAGTATGATGATAAATCCTCTTACAAAAAAAACTTGCGATATATATTTCGGGGAGAAAACCGAAAAAATCGAGTTTAGTTCTTATGATGATATAATGTCGGGACTAATCGACGAAAGTCTGGATTATGTGCTTTTGGCTGTAGATAATGCCATGGAAGGTCATATCGCCGAACTTTATAATCTGCTTGAAAAATACGATGATATTTACATAAAAGATAAGTTTGTTACGGATGAAGACGGAAACAGACTGGAGGATGTTCATGGACTAAACACCGAAAATTATAATAAATTTATAATCCTCGGCAAATATAAGAGATTTATAAAAGACAGCAATAAGGTGGATTTGATTGTAAGGATAGATAACGAGCCTAAATCATTGGGACACCTTGTAAAATATTTTTCCAACTACAATATCAATATAAATAAGATCGATTCGAGAGAAGCTGACAGTTCCGTTAAGGATTTCAGCGTTTTTATCAATTTTGACGGTAGCCTTGAAGATAAGAACATTCTTAAAATGCTTTCCGGTTTAGAGGGGGATGTTCCTTATTTAAGACTTGTCGGTGCCTATAGGGGTTAAGTATGAAAAAATTTGGTTTGATAGGAGAAAAGCTTCCTCACAGCTTTTCAAAGATACTCCATAACATAGCTTTTGAAGTCTTAGATTTAGATTATGGATATGATTTATATGAGATAGATTTAAATACTGCTAAGGATATAAAGTCATTTATGATAGAAAATGAACTTGACGGGATAAATGTGACTATCCCTTATAAAGAAACCGTCATGAAAAGTCTTGATAATATAAGTGAAGAGGCTGAAAAAATCGGTGCTGTCAACACTATTAAAAATGTCGGAGGTAAACTTTACGGATATAATACCGATTACTACGGATTTTTATACACTTTAAACAGTAATAATATAAATATAGATAATAAAACGGTTGTAATACTGGGCAGCGGCGGTGCAAGCAAAGCTGTCGTAGAGTGTGTAAAAGATTTGAAAGCAAAAAGTATATATCTGGTAAGCAGAAACAAAACAGACAAAAAGTCCAAAGACGGGATAGCCTTAATTGATTATAACGATTTAAAGGATATAAGAGGAGAAGTTCTTATAAATACGACTCCGGTGGGAATGTATCCCAAAACGGGTTTTTCTCCGGTAGGCAAAGATATTATAAGTAACTTTAATAATGTAGTGGATGTCGTATACAATCCTCTTGAAACCAAACTTATGAAAATAGCAGACAGCTTAGGTAAAAAATCCTTTTCGGGGCTTACGATGCTTATAATGCAGGGGCTTAAGTCTGAAGAGATATGGAACGATTTTAAGTTTACAGAAGAAGAAATAAATATAATAGTAAATAAAGTAAAAAAGGAAATATAGTATGAAGACGAATATTCTCTTAATCGGTATGCCGGGCTGTGGTAAAAGCAGTGTAGGGAAAGCCTTATCAAAAAGCATGGATTTAAAATATATAGATATGGATGATTATATAGAAAAAAAGACGGGAAAAGCCATAAGCGAACTTTTTGAGAAGGGTGAAGACTATTTTAGGGATATCGAAACCGAGTGTGCTAAGGAACTATCGTATAGGGAGAATATGCTTATTTCCGGCGGAGGGGGGATAATCCTAAGAAAAGAAAATATGGATTATTTAAAGAAAACTTCTACGGTCATCTTCATAAACAGAAGCGTTAAAAATTTACTTAAGTCTAAAAATTTGGGAGCTAACAGACCTTTACTTAAAGATAATGAAAACCATATATATAATTTATACAACGACAGGATAGGATTATATAAGAAGTATGCCGATATCGAAGTGGACAACAACGAATATTTTAAAAATTGTGTAGAAGAAATAATGAGAAAAATAAGATAAATTTTCGACAAAATATAATAAAATAAAAAGCATGTGTCATAATTGATACATGCTTTTTTGATATTTAATACAAATATAAATAAATATGTTTCGTTTGTATCTTAACTTGACTTAAATAGTATAATTTTGTGGTATAAAAAATATATTGAAAAAAGTAATATTAGTGATATACTAATAATTGTACCTGATTTCAGATAATATACAATATATGGTATTTTGGGTATAATAAGTATAAATAAAGGTGGAAACGGTAAATGGATAATTTGAGTATAAGTAATATTTTTACCAGACGATTTACTAAAGAATTGGAAAGAGATCCAAATAAGACGGTTTTTGACTTATTTGAATATAAAAAAGTCGACGTAGAAATATTTGATTATAAAACAAATAAAAATATATTTGAAATGAAAGATTTGGAATTCCCTGAATTCTATTCTAAGAATGCGTGTAATATAATCGCTTCCAAATATTTCAGACGTGCGGGAGTAGGTTCAAAGAACGGACACGAAACGAGCATGAAGCAAGTTGCTGACAGAATGGTCGGATTTTGGGCTGATGCACTTGTCGATGAAGGTCTTATAAGAACCAAAGAACAGTATTCTATATTCTATGATGAACTTGTTTATGCCCTTATAAATCAGATGTGGGCTCCGAACTCTCCTCAGTGGTTTAATACGGGGATAAAAAGGAATTACGGTATCGCAGGCGAAAGTGACCATTTATATTACTATGATATAAAAAGCGGGACAGTCAAAGAAAGTAAAGACAGATATACGAGGACTCAGGCTTCGGCATGTTTTATCCTCTCCATAAAAGATACTCTTCTAGGAGACAACTCTATATCAGAACAGTACATAACAGAAACGAAACTGTTTAAAGGAGGTTCAGGGGTTGGGACCAACTTCTCTAATTTAAGAGCCATAAATGAGGGGCTTTCAAGCGGAGGAAAATCCTCCGGTCTTATGAGTTTCCTTAAAGGTTTCGACAGGAATGCGGGGGCTATCAAAAGCGGCGGGACAACAAGAAGAGCCGCAAAAATGGTTATTACCGATATAGATCATCCCGAAATAGAAGACTTCATCACTTGGAAAGCGAGAGAAGAAGACAAAGTAAGAGCTCTCGGAAAAATGGGCTATGATATTTCCATGGACGGAGATGCTTATGCTACGGTCAGCGGGCAGAACGGTAATAACTCTGTAAGACTAAATAAAGAATTTATGGATAAGGTCCTCCATTTAGATGAAAACCCCGATGCGGACTTTGAACTTAAAGGCAGAGTCGACGATAGGGTAAACAGAAAAGTAAAAGTCAAAGAATTATGGGATTTAATTTGTCAGTCTACTTGGAACTGTGCAGACCCTGCGGTTCAGTTTGACGATACGTTCAATGACTGGCATACTTGTCCTGCAGGCGAAGACGGTAAAGTCGGTGCAAAACACAATAGGATAAATGCGACCAATCCATGCAGTGAATATGCTTTCTTGGATAACACCGCGTGTAATCTTGCTTCCATAAATATTTACAGATTTTTCTCAAAGGAAGAAGGGAAATTTAAATTAAATGACTATATCCACTTGATTTCATTGATCCAGTTGGTTCTTGAAGCTTCAATACATTGGGGACAGTTCCCTACAAAAGAAGTAGCAAGAAAGAGTCATTTATTCAGGACCACAGGTTTGGGGCTTGCCAATATGGCATCTCTTCTAATGGTATTAGGATATCCTTACGACAGTGATGAAGGACGAAACCTATCGGCTTCACTATGTTCTATAATGACGGCTCAGTCTTATCTAGTCTCTTCTTTGATGGCTAAAGAAGTCGGTCCTTTCGATAAGTTTGATATAAATAAGGAACACTTATTAAAAGTACTTAGGAATTCCGCAAGATGTTCTCTTGCCATAGATGATAATTTTGAAGGACTTGATTATTCTCCCGTTCGTCTTGATGAAGATTTAATGACGGAAATGGGGCTTGAAGAAGTCTTGAATGCGGGAAAAATACTTTGGATAAAAGCTATAGAAGGTGCAAATCGTTACGGTGTAAGAAATGCTCAGGTAAGTGTCATCGCTCCTACGGGAACTATTTCCTTTGCTATGGACTGCGGAGCTACATCACTTGAACCATTCTATTCAAACGTTGTTTACAAATCACTTGCGGGCGGAGGTATGATGGAGCTGGTAAATCCTGTTTTGGAAGACGCTCTTATCAATTTGGGATATTCTTCGGAACAAGTAGAAAAAATAAAAGATTATTTGCTTGAAAAAGATGAAAACGGAATGTTCGTTCATTTTAATTTAGATAATGCTCCTTATTTGAGAGAAGAAGATAAAAAAATATTCGAAACTGCCAACGATATTTCTCCTAGCGGACATGTTCTAATGGTTGCTGCGGTAACGCCTATGATAAGCGGTTCCGTTTCAAAGACCGTTAATATGCCTGTTAACGCTACTGTTAAAGAAATAAGCGATATATATAAGCTTTCTTATATAACGGGGGTAAAAGCTATTTCCGTATACAGAGACGGGTCAAAAGCCTGTCAGCCTCTTAATACAGCCTTGAGTGAAGACAGCGACTCATTGGAAAACCTTACTTATGACGCACTTCTTGATTATGCGAGAAACTGTAAGAAAGGCAGTCTTCACAGAGTAAAACCCGACGGAATGAGGACGAGCAGGACTCATGCGGCGAAAATAGGGGATATCGAATTATATGTGACAATAGGATTTTATAAAAACGGAAAAATGTCCGAGCTATTCGTTTCAACGGATAAAGAAGGGACCGTAGTAAAAGGTCTTCTCGCTTCGCTTTCAAAATCCATATCAAATATGCTTCAGTATAATATCCCTGCAAAGGAAATTTCTAGGTTACTTCGAGGTCAGCAGTTTGAACCAAGCGGATTTGTATCAAGACATCCTTATATAAAGAATGCTTCGAGTATCGCGGATTTACTGAGTAAAATAATTGATATCGAACTTGGAGATTATTCCAGAGTGCAAATCAAACCAACGGATATGGAAGAAAAGCTGTACAGCGGCTCAGTTAAGAAAAATGAAGAAAAAGCAGATGAAAAAAGTGTTACTTATGATGAAATAAAGGACGATCCCGATACCGAGAGAGTATACGGAGAGGTATGCCCTTTTTGTTCTTCAACACAATTATTTACCAACGGTACATGTAAAGTGTGCAGAGAATGCGGTTCGACTACGGGATGCAGTTAAAATAAATGTAAATAAATTGTTAAACCCTTTATAAATTATTATAAAAATGGTAAAATATATGATAGTTCAAGACCCTTTAATTGATTTTAAAGGGTTTTATGTTAATCTAAGCTAGATTTGGAGGAATTATGTCTGAGACGGTAAGGAATATTACTATAAATGGCAAAGACATAACTTTGATTGGTACTGCTCATGTATCAAAGGAAAGTGCCATTCAAGTAGAAAATTTAATTAGGGAAATAAAACCCGACAATGTGTGTATAGAACTGGACGAAGGAAGATATTCTTCTCTGGAAAACAATAAATCATGGCAGGATACGGATATAGTAAATGTAATAAAGGAGAAGAAGACTACTTTACTCCTAGTAAATCTTATTTTGAGTTCTTATCAAAAGAGGATAGCGGAAAGCTTTGATATAAATTCCGGACAGGAAATGATAAATGCGATAAACGTATCTAAGGAGATAGGATGTAAACTTACTCTTGCCGACAGGGATATAAAGACTACTTTTTTAAGGATATTTAGGAAGATGTCATTATGGGAAAAGATGAAACTTCTGTCAGGACTTATTTTAAGTTTCTTTGAAGATGAGGAACTAACCGAAGAAGACCTTGAAAATATTAAAGAAGGGGATTTTATAGAAAATGCTTTGCTTGAAATCAGCGAAGATTTCCCCGATTTAAAGACTTACCTCGTTGATGAGAGAGATCAGTATCTGTCACAAAAGATAAAAAATGCCGAGGGAGAAAGAGTGGTCGCTGTCGTCGGAGCCGCACATATGAACGGGATAATAAAAAATATTGAAAAAGATATTGATTTAAGTGAAATAGATACCATACCAAAAGGCGGCAAAGCAGGAAAAATAATCGGTTTTGGCATACCGATACTAATACTTGCAATGATATTCGTAAGTTTCTTTAAAAGTATTTCAACGGGAATGTCGCAAATAGTGAGCTGGGTATTATTCAACGGTACTTTAAGTGCTCTTGGTGTAGTTCTTGCTCTTGGAAGTATCCCTTCTATTATAACGGCGTTTATTGCAGCGCCTTTTACTTCTCTTAATCCTCTTCTTGCGGCCGGCTGGTTTGCGGGGCTTGTGGAAGCTCATATAAGAAAACCTAAGGTATCCGACTTCGAAAGTTTGAGCAGTGATTTGGAGAGTTTCAGAGGCTTATGGAAAAATAGGATAACTAAGATATTATTAGTCGTAACTTTCGCAAATTTAGGGAGTATGATAGGGACTTTTGTTGCGGGAGCCGATATTTTTAAAAGTTTTCTGAGTATATTTTAATTAAGGAGTTTTATATGAATATAGCGGTAATAGGACTTGGACTTATAGGTGCGTCTTTTGCAAAAGGGATAAAACAGCATACGAATAATAAAGTATTTGGGTTTGATATAAATAACGAAACGCTGACAAAAGCAAAAAGGGACGGGACTATCGATGATATCGTCCTTATGAATAACATGAGAGAATACGATATGGTAATCGTTGCTCTTTATCCGGTAAATACTATCGAAGTCTGCAAAGACGTTGTTAAAACGATGAAAAAGGGTTCCACCTTAGTTGATTTGTGCGGGATAAAGGGAAGTATCATAGACGAAATAGAACCTGTAGCATTAAAAGCCGAAGTCGATTATATCGGGACCCATCCGATGGCGGGAAGAGAGCTTTGGGGATATGATGCGGCAGTCAATGATTTGTTCAAAGGTGCAAGTTTTATAATTACAAAGACGGAAAATACCAATATGGAAAAAGTGAAAATTCTTGAAAGTCTGGCGGAGGAGATGTTGTTTAAAGAAAGCGTAGTTACAACGCCGAAGGAACATGATAAGATAATCGCTTTTACTTCTCAGCTTGCTCATGTTGTAAGCAACGCTTATGTAAAAAGCCCTTCTTTACTTGAAGAAAAAGGCTTTTCAGCGGGTAGCTTCCTGGATCTGACCAGGGTAGCAAAGCTTAATGAATATATGTGGAGCGAACTCTTTATAATGAATAAAGAACCTTTATTATTTGAAGTGGATAATATAATAAAGGAACTTGAAAAATACAAGGCTGCTCTCGAAAATGACGATATCCAATACATGGAAGAGTTACTTAAGGAAGGTCGTATTTTAAAGGAAAAAAGTAATTTAGCTCATTCTAAAAAATGTTGACTATGTTTACTTTTTCTCTTTCATAAACATTATTTACATTGTATTTAAGAGTATTCAAAGAAGCTATAAGGTCACTTTCAGCTTCTTTTTTTAAATATGCTTCGCTTTGTCTCATAGAAATATCTACGTTGTCTATTTCCTGGTGATTGATTATTATATACCAAATTTTTTTACTTTTTTCCGATTTGCTCTTTAACTGTTGAAATTCTTTTTCTGCTTTTTTAAAGTCTTTTTTATCCGCGTGTGATATGATTTTATCGATACTTGAATCTATATCGCTGACGCTTGTCCTGATAAAATCATAACAAAAAATATTAAGTCCGAGTAAGACCGCAAGCAGTAATGCCGCAAAACTGAATGATCTCATTATTTTAATTTATCCTTTCTTATAATATAAAGTACGTTATCATAAACATAAGCCCAAAAAACATCCTTGTCCTCTTTTATATCTCGTTTTTTAAGTTCTTCCGTAAGTCTTTCATCTGTATAACCTACAAGTTTAAAACTTTCGTACATCCTCTTTCCGTATTTTATAAGACTTACCGGGATACCGTTGTCCATTTTCTTTATAAAACTCGACTGTCCGTTTGATTCCAATATCAAATATGAAACCTCATTTAAATCTACGATATCATTATTTCTAAGCTGTTCGCATAAGTCGTCAATACCGATAAGCATTTTTGACATTTGCTTTTGCATTATATCTCCGTCGTAAATCAAATACTCAGGCTTACCGCAGATGAATGCTCTAAGCTTTTCGTTTTTATAAGTTATAAAAGAAATCAAAGTCTGAAGGAACACGAGTACCACGAGGGGGATTATACCGTTTAAAAGCGGTACATTTACATCTCCTATGGGCTGAGTTACTATATCCGCTATCATTATCGTTATTACTAGTTCAAAGGGCTGAAATTCACTTATTTGTCTTTTTCCCAGAAATCTAATGGCGAAAAGGACCGAGAAGTAAATCACACTTGCTCTGATAAAACAAATTAACATAATTAAAACCTTTCTTTTTTTTTAGTTTTAGTATATGATATAAATGAATTTTTATAACATGGAGAGTATAAATATGAGCGGTTTTTTAGAAAGTTTATCAAAAATAATTAATATAATAAATCCCGTTTTATTATTTGTCGTTTTTATTTCTATTATTTCTTTTTTAAGTTATTTAAGAGTAAAAATTGACGGATTTTTCGGCGATATAAAAGATATTTCAAAAAATCTGGAAAGAATGGCGGATAATGACAAGAATAATACGGAGGGATTTTACAGATAAATGAATGAAAAATAATATGTCGATTTATGGTCAGAAAAGCCTGTTTTAAAGGGGATTTAACCCTATAAAAATGGACTTGATGATGTATTTATGATATACTATATGATGATATTATAAAAACAACAAATACTATATCTTGTGATTATTTACATCAAATTGACCTGTTTTTGATATAGAATTGTCCATTTGAATATAAGTATTAAAAAAATGTAAAAATATGCTATAATATAGTGAAATTGGAGGAAAGATGTCAAAAGATAAAAAAAGTGAAGGCAGGAGCTGGGCAATAAAGATAACCTTTTTGACCTTCGGCTTATCAATGGCCTTTAATGTTATAAGCGAAACACTTGTGGGGAATGCAGGTTTGGTGGGTGCTTTATTCGTTTTAGTAGCCATTATTGCTATAGGTATCATATGCGATATGGTCGGTACAGCCGTTACAACAGAGGGGGTGGCACCTTTCAATGCAATGGCGGCAAACAAAGTAAAGGGAGCAAGAAAAGCAGTGGATTTGGTTTCCAAGGCTTCTCAGGTTTCAAATATCTGTAACGATGTTATCGGTGATATCTGCGGTATCATCAGTGGTGCTACGGTTGCAATCATAATAGTAAAAATAGCTGCAATTTATAATTTAACGGAGACTTTTGTCATAAGCATAATCTTAAACGGTGTCGTTGCGGCGCTTACCGTAGGGGGGAAAGCTCTCGGTAAACATATCGCAATGGCGAATTCCACGGAAATAGTAAGAAAGGCTGCTGTCTTTGTAGAACTGTTTTCATTCAAAAGGAGAAGCGAAAAATGAAAAGCAAAGAAAGATTAGACGTTCTCTTGTTTGAAAGCGGTATGGCTGAAAGCAGAGAGAAAGCTAAGAGGCTAATAATGGCAGGTGTGGTTTTCGTAAATGACCAAAGAGTAGATAAAGCGGGGACTAAAGTTGACATATATTCCAATATAATAATAAAAGGAAACGATAACCCCTTTGTAAGCAGAGGAGGTTTTAAGCTTGATAAGGCACTTAAAGTATTTGGTGCCGACGTAACTGATAAAATTTGTATGGATGTGGGAGCTTCCAGCGGAGGATTTACCGACTGTCTGCTTCAAAACGGAGCAAAGAAAGTTTATAGCATTGATGTCGGTTATGGACAGTTTGCCTATAAACTGAGACAGGATGAGAGAGTAGTCTGCTTGGAGAAGACGAATTTCAGAAATATGGAATTTGAAAAAGTGGGAGAAATGGTAGATGTAGCCGTAATGGACGTATCATTTATCTCTATTTTAAAACTTGCGGACAACTTATTAAATTTCCTAAAAGATGATGGATTTTATATCTGTCTGATAAAACCGCAGTTTGAAGCGGGAAAAGATTTGGTAGGAAACGGTATTATAAAAGATAAAAATATCCATAAAAAAGTAGTTAAAGATGTGATATACGGACTTAAAGATAAAGGATTATATGTAGAAAAATTGGATTATTCTCCGATAAAAGGTCCCAAAGGGAACAGAGAATTTATCGCATATGTAACCAAGAATAAAGATAATATAATAGATATAGAAACGACTGTAGAAAAATGTGTTGAAGATGCACATAAGGAGCTTAAGTGATAATGAAAGAAAGATATGTTGGAATAATAACTAATAATAAAAAAGACAGATATTTGACCTTCACAAAGCAAATAGTACATTACCTATATGAAAAAGGTATACATATATACTTGGAAGAACCTTTGAATGACCCTGATAAAGATAATTTCTCTATAATAAATGAAGAAAATATCAAAAACGTTGAATTTTTAATTATTATCGGAGGAGACGGAACTATTTTAAAGGCTCTTTCTCAGGTGGGGAAATACGAAAAACCTATACTTGGGATAAACTTCGGTACCGTTGGGTTTCTTGCCAATGTAGAAAAAAATCAATGGAAAGAATATATAGATAAGGCTATAGACGGAAATTATACCCTTGATGACAGGATGCTTCTAGATGTATACGATAAAAATGGTATGAAACTCGGTTTTGCACTAAATGATACCGTACTGTTCAGAAAAAATCATTACGGGGTTGCGGAATACAAAGTATTTATAAATGACGAAGTATTTGCGGATTATCTTGCGGACGGAGTTATAATTGCAGGACCTACAGGCTCTACAGCCTATAATCTATCCAGCGGAGGACCGGTCGTAAATCCAAACTGTGATTTATTTATTATAAATCCTATTTGTCCTCATACGTTGAACAACACAAGTATTATAGTGAATTCCAAAGATGTTGTTAAAATAAAATTTAATCCGAAGATAACCAGTGTGTTCATAGATAGCTTCGAACCTGAAATATCGGATAATGAAATAATCGTTAAGAAGAGCGATATGAAAGCACATTTTATAAGATTTGACGATTATAACTTTTATTCTTTACTTGTAAATAAAATTAAAAATCCTATAGCGGAAGGAGATTTGGATAATGAAGATTGACAGACATTCTAAGATTTTAGAAATTTTAAATAAATACGAAGTTGAAACTCAGGAAGATTTGACTGAGCACTTGAGAGAAGCCGGCATAAACGTGACTCAAGCAACAGTTTCAAGGGACATCAGACAGATGAAACTTGTCAAAGTAATGACTAAGAGCGGAAAATATAAGTATGCTGCTTATTCAAATCAGAGTTCCGAACTTGATGACAGGATAGTAAATGTATTCCGTGAAGCGGTCTTGACTATAGATTACGCGGCTAATTTCGTATGTTTGCATACCATAACAGGAATGGCTCAGGCTGCGGGAGTTGCTATAGACGCACTTAAATTGAATGAGGTAATAGGGACCGTTGCAGGGGATGATACACTATTTATTTTAGTCAGAACGGAAGATAACGCAAAGGCACTTGTTAAAAAGTTTGAATCATTATTAAAGAAAGGATAGAAATATGCTTTTATCACTTAATATAAATAACTATGCGATCATAGATAAATTAAGTATTGATTTTGACGAAGGACTCAATATCATAACCGGAGAAACCGGTGCCGGTAAATCAATTATCATAGGAGCCCTTTCACTTGTTCTCGGAGAACATGCAAGACTTGAAAATATTAGGACGGGACAGGATAAAGCTAATATCCAAGCCCTTTTTACCGTTGATGATAACAGTTTGGAGCTTAAAAATATTTTGGACGACCTTTCTATCGACTACAGCGACGGTACACTTATTTTAAATAGAGAGATATCATCAAAGGGAAGGAATATATGCAGAGTCAATAACTCCCTTGTAAATGTTTCTACCCTCAAAGAAATAGGTACACATCTAATCGATATCCACGGTCAGCATGAACATCAAAAACTACTAAATCAGCATACTCATTTATCTTTTCTTGATGCTTACGGAAATAATTTAATAAACGATGATCTTGAAAATGTCGAAAGGTCTTATTTTGAATATAAAAAGGCAGAAAAAGAGTTTAAAAATATAAAAAGTAAAGCAAAAGAAAATGAAGATAATTTGGATTTGCTTACAAGACAGTTTAAAGAAATTGACGAAGTAGAGTTGGAAATCGGAGAAGAAGAAGCTTTGTCAAAAAGAGAAAAGCTTCTTCTAAATTCTCAAAATATCTACAATTATATAGACGGTGCTTATTCTCTTCTTTATAAAGGGGAAAATAATGTTTCAATCAATCTTGCCGAAGCCGAGAAGATGTTTTCGGAAGTCGAAAGGTTTGATGACAGCGTGAAAGAAAGCATAGAAATGCTCTCAGAAGGGAAAACTTTGATAGATGAAGTCATATTCTTCTTGAGGGACTACAGGGATTCTATAACCTTTAATCCGTCAGAACTCAATGACATAGAAAGTAAACTCAATAAAATCAATAATTTAAAGAAAAAATATGGTTCTACCATTGAAGAAATCTTGGAGTATAAGGAAAATATAAGCGAAGAATTGGAGCTTATAAATAATTATGATGAAAAGATTACATTATTAGAAAAAGATTTAAAAGAAAAAAGGGAGACTTATCTCGATAATTCTTATATTTTAAGGGATAAGAGAAAAAAAATCGCAAAAGATTTTTGTGAAAAAATCAGTAAAAACCTCGAACTTCTGTCGATGAAAGGGACTGTCTTTACAGCTCAGTTTAAAGATTTGACGGAAAATGAGAGTTTTAATAAAAAAGGCATTGACGATATTACATTTTTAATATCAACAAACAAAGGGGAGAGCTTGAAACCTCTCAGTAAAATCGCATCGGGAGGTGAAATATCGAGAATAATGCTTTCTTTCAAGAGGATATTATCAGAAAGTGATAATATCGACTCATTGATATTTGATGAAATAGACACAGGGATAAGCGGACAGACCGCACTTGTAGTAGCGAAGCAGATGTGGGAGCTTTCCAAAAATCATCAAATCATGGCAATAACACATCTTCCGCAGATAGCTGCAATGGGAGATACCAATTATTTCATAAAAAAAGAAATAAAAGGGGAAAAAACATATACTTCATTTGAGAGATTGAATGAAGAAGAGAAAGTAAATGAGTTGGTTAGGATAATAAGCGGAGAAAGTATCAGTGATAATGCGTTCATGTATGCAAAGGACATGCTTGATAATGCAAAAAAATCAAAAAAACAGTAATCACTTTTAAAGTTTGTTTATATTTTTCCTTTCATTGGGGAAAATAGAGAAAAAACAAACGAGGTATAAAAAGTGAATGCAGTAAAAAAGAAAAGAATTCTTTTTGGATTTTTATCATTAATATTAATAATATCAGCTTATATTCTTTATCTTAATTTTTCGACAAAGGAAATAACTGTTTTATCCAGCCAAACAACGAGCGTCTCTTTAAATTTACCTAAAAACTGCAGTATTCAAAATGAAAACGAAGATTTAAAGGTAAACGGTAAGAGTGAAAAAAACTATAATGTAGATAATGACAAAATAGATGTTTATTCTTCCTCCACAGGAAAATATAAATTAAAGGCGAAGCTGTTTGGGATAGTTCCAATAAATAATTATAATATAAACGTATACCCCAATGTAAAACTTCATCCGTCGGGGAATTTGGTCGGTGTCAGCATGAATACAAAAGGCGCTATAGCCGTTCAGTTCCAGTCTATTATAGATGTAAACGACAACGAAGTTTGTCCCGCAAAAGATGCGGGGATAAAAATGGGAGATATCATTGTAAAAATAAACGATAAAAAAGTTTATAACGCAAAAGAGGTTATAAGCGAGCTGAATAAACTAAATCATAAAGATTTATCTATGGTCATAAAGAGAGAGAATACCGAAGAGACCATTAAAATCACACCTGTAAAGGCTAAGAAAGACAATAAGTATAAAATCGGTCTGTGGGTACGTGACAGCGTTGCGGGGATAGGGACTCTTACTTGCTATAATGAAGATAAATCAAGATTTGTTGCTTTGGGACACAGTATCAATGATGTTGATACCGGGATAATCATGCCGGTCAAAAACGGAAACGTGATTGAAAGTGAGCTTATCAGTATCGTCAAAGGGAAAAGAAATGCTCCCGGCGAACTCAGAGGTGTACTTAAAGCAGATAAAAAAGATATTATCGGGTCTATTCATTTAAACAATGATTACGGACTTTACGGAGATGTTACAAAAAAAGTTACTACAAGTAACGCTTTGGACATAGCCCTGCAGGATAAAATAAAAGAAGGAAAAGCTCAGATATTGACTACCATTGATAGCAGCGGACCTAGATTATTTGATATAAAAATTAAAAAAACTTACAAACAAACCAAAAAAAATACCAAAAGCATGCTTATAGAAGTAACCGATAAGGAACTTTTAAGTAAGACCGGAGGTATCGTTCAAGGAATGAGCGGAAGCCCTATAATCCAGGACGGTAAGCTTGTCGGCGCGGTTACACATGTTTTCATTTCCGATCCCACAAAAGGTTATGGAATATATATAGAATGGCTTTTAGAAGATTTATTAGCTAAACAAAATTAGACAAACTTTGCATATAAATTGTAGTAATCTTTAAAAGAAATTAAAATTAAACAAAATAATATTTATTCAGGAGGAGAAATATGGTATACAAAGTTGCAATAGCAGATGATAATGAAAAATTTGCCTTGGCTGTTAAAAACCATTTTGAAGAAAAAGAAAATTACAACGTTGTGGGCGTAGTAGGTAACGGAAAGGATCTTATAGATGTGGTTGAAAAAGAAAGACCCGACATCTTACTGGTAGATACTATCATGCCTATGCTTGACGGTATTGGAGTTTTAGAAAAATTAAACAAGAAAAATATGAAGGATTATTCACCTCATGTTGTTATGATGTCTGCAGTGGGAGGAGAATCTTTTACCAGACAAACAGTAAATTTAGGAGCGGATTATTATTTCTTAAAACCGTTTGACTTAGGGGAACTATCCAGAGAAATCGATGCATATTTTTCTCCTGATGTTTTAGATACACCTAAAAAAGGACAGCAGAAAAAAGATAAAAATTATCAGGTAGCCGTGACTTCTATCTTACATGAAGTCGGAGTACCTGCACATATCAAAGGTTATATATATTTAAGAGAAGCTATCAAACTTGTTATCGACGATGTTGAATTGCTCGGAGGTATCACAAAAACTCTTTATCCAATGATTGCAGAAAAGTATAACACAACTCCAAGCAGAGTTGAAAGAGCAATCAGACATGCAATCGAAGTTGCATGGAACAGAGGTAAAGTAGAAACAATAGATAAGATATTTGGATATACTATCGACCAAAACAAAGGAAAACCTACAAATTCGGAATTTATAGCTATGGTTGCTGATAAAATGAGACTGGATATCGGACAATACGCTTAAGTATGAATATTAAATCAAATAATTTAGAGTGATAATGATGTTTATCACTCTTTTTTATTGATTTAAATACGTTTTTATATTAGAATAGAGTTAACAGTAGGGGGTAAAGAAATGGACAAAGTATACCAATACAGTAAATTATATACATATTTCAAAGAAAAAATTGAAAACGGATATTATAAACCGGGAGATTTGATACCCCCGGAACCTGAGATAGAAAAGATGTTCAACGTCAGCAGGACTACGGTAAGAAAGGCAGTTGACCTACTTTCACGCGAAGGGTTTTTAAAGGCTCAGCAGGGAAAAGGTACCGTTGTAACGGACAATAAAACAATGCAGAGTTTAAATCACGTTACATCCGTATCGGAAACATTGAGACACAAAGGTTATGATGTTAAGCCTAAAAATATTTTTATAGATACTGTTGCGGCAGATGACTTTATAAGTGACAGGCTTGGGATAGAAAACGGTACGACTATTATAAGGATACAAAGGATACAGCTTGCGAACGGAGTGCCTATAGCTATAGTAAAGAATTACCTAAGAAAAGAAGATGTTCCCGACATCATGAAGAGACAGGATGAAATATATTCTCTTTACGCTTTTTTGGAAAGGGAATATGGAATAAACTTCGATTCCGCGACCGAACTTATATCGGCAAAAAACGCTACTTTCGAGGAAAGTCAAATGCTCAATGTTCCCGTGGGCAATGCACTGATAGAACTTAAGAGGACTTGCTATATGGGCGATAACCCTATATGTATAGATCACTCTAAGATAGTCGGAAGTAAATATGAACTTGAAATAGAAATGGTAGGAAGAGAAAAATAAAGAGGTAAATCAAATGAGAGAATATAAAGACCTTGAAAATTTAAGCAGGATGATCGATATAAGTGCGGTCAGGACCGATGTAACTATAAACGAAATCGATAATTTGGTTGAAATGGCTAAAAAGTATGATTTCATAGCGGCATTCGTTATGCCGATATTTGAAGAGTATCTTGCAGAGAAATTAAAAGAAGTGCCTAATACAAAGCTGGGTATTGCAGTTGGTTTCCCTTCCGGTGCAGAACCTACAAAGATGAAGATAATAGGTGTCGAAGACGGACATAAGCTAGGTGCTGACGAATTTGATATGGTAATAAATGTGGGAGCTTTAAAATCGGGAATGTACGATGTCGTTTCCGACGATATAAAAGCGGTGGTTGACGCAGCTGACGGTAAGCCTGTAAAATCAATACTGGAAATCGCATATTTAACGGACGACGAAATAAAAAGAGCCAGCGAAATTGCCGTTAAAAGCGGGGTCACATTCGTTAAAACCGGTACCGGCTGGGCAGATAAACCTACAACGGTGGAAACTATCAAACTTATAAAATCCGTAGTGGGTAACGATGCAAAGATAAAAGCTGCGGGCGGAGTAAGAAGCCTTGATACTCTTTATGACATGATAGATGCAGGCTGTTCTAGATTTGGAATAGGTCTTACTTCTGCGGTAAAAATCATGGAAGACGCATATAAAATACTTGGTAAATAAATTTAAGCGGGGTATATCCTCGCTTTTTTATATTAAGTAGGTTAAAGAAAAATATAAGTATGAAAAACATAATAGTAAAAAACGAGAGACTTGATATAGTCCCTCTTGAAATCGATGAACTTAAAATCATGTATAGAAATGAAAAAATAATGTAATGAAATTAGGCATATAAAGAAATGATAACCAATATGGAAAAACTTAATGGTTTTGAAGAGTGGGGTACTAACTGGGAAATCAAATTAAAATCGAGTGTGACCATAGGAGGTCTTTGTTTTAAGTGTAAACCCGATAATGAAGATAGTGTAGAAATCGGATATGGAATTGATCAAAATCACCAAAATCATGGTTATGCTACAGAAGCTGTAAAAGGGGTTACCGAGTGGGCATTAAAACAAAATGGTGTTAAATGTGTTTGTGCTCAAACTGATGAAGAAAATATAATCTCTCAAAAAGTACTTATAAAAAGTGGATTTACACATGACGGATATGGAGATGAGGGAATGTTGTTTAAGAAAACATTATAAAATAAAAGTAAAAAAGCACAATTAACTGTGCTTTTTTAAATACTGAATTCCTGATTTTCTTCTTCTATTATATGGATATGAACATCTTTGAATTTTTCTATTACTTGCTCTAAATCCTTTATATATCTGTAGTTTCCGCCAAAGTGCATTGGAAATACTTCTTTAACTACGATATTTTCAAGGAAGAAGTTTATGGCAAGAATTGAATTTTCGCCCAGCCTTCTGTCTACCGGGACGAAAGCAAGGTCAAGCTTCTTACCGTCAAGGACATTTTTTAATTTGAGAATTTCTTTTTCGTAATCCACAGCTTCTTTTTCCTGTGTTTCTTTATCGTCGTTTTCCCAGTGCCACCAATTCAAATCACCGCTGTGGAAGATAAGTTTTCCGTCAGCTTCTATCAAATAGCTTACTCCGAGGTCGGTCGAGCCAAAGGTTTCGATTTTTATGTCACCTACTCTCAATTTTTCATATGGCTTTACAAAATAAATTTTATTTTTACGGTCGTGTTCTTTTACTTTTATATCATCGCTAAGTATCACTGTTTCCTTTTCCAAAATAAATTTATTGTAATGGTCCATATGAGAATGGGTCGCAAAATATAATTCTTTCTTGTTGTTTTTATTTTCTACTTCTGTTTTATGCATGCTGTCTATTACTAAAATATACTTATGGGTTTCAATTATAAATCCGCTGTTATATAGATATTTTACTTTCATTTTTTTGCCTCCTTATAACTAAATTATATCAAACAATGCTTTTAATATAAAGCTAAATATGGTAATATATAATTTAGTTTAAAATAAAAAAATACATAACTCGGAGGAGAATATGAAAGCAATTATTACTGTAATAGGAAAAGATAAAACAGGTATCATTTATAATGTTTCAAAAGTGCTAAGCGAACTTAAAGTAAACATTGAAGATATCTCTCAAACCGTTATGCAGGATTATTTTACAATGCTGATGCTCGTTACTATAGATGAAGAAAAAACTGCATTTAAATCTTTAAAGGAAGAACTAGATAAGACTGCAGAAGAAGTTGGGTTATCGATAAGACTTCAAAAAGAAGAATTATTTGATACTATGCATAAGATTTAAGGAGTGAGTTATGATATACAAAGACGTACTTGATACTATTAAAATGCTGGAAGTCGAAAATTTGGATATAAGAACTACTACTCTCGGTATTTCTTTGCTTGACTGCTTCGATTCCGATTATAAAAAAGCTACTAAGAAAATATATGATAAGATTACCACATTAGCCAAAGACTTGGTTAAAACAGCCGATACCGTTGCGGACGAATATGGGATACCTATCGTAAATAAAAGGATTTCCGTAACTCCGATAGCTCTTGCCTGTGCTAATAATGTAGATGAATGGATAGAATATGCAAAGGCACTTGATAATGCGGCAAAAGAAGTTGGCGTGGATATCATCGGAGGATATTCCGCTCTTGTACAAAAGGGCTGTACAAAAAGCGACGAAAGCTTTCTTGAGTCTATCCCTTATGCTCTTACGGAAACTACGAATATGTGTTCAAGTGTAAACCTCGGAAGCACAAAATCCGGTATCAATTTCAATGCAGTAAAGAAAATGGGACCGCTTATCAAAAAGGCTGCGTATTTAAGCAGAGATGATAATTCATTCGGTTGTGCAAAATTTGTAGTGTTTGCAAATGCCGTTGAAGATAATCCGTTTATGGCAGGCGCTTTCCATGGTGTGGGAGAAGCGGAAAAAGTCATAAACGTTGGTGTAAGCGGACCGGGCGTTGTTAAGACTGCTCTTGAAGGCATGAAAGGTGCTACCGTAGACGAAATAGCCGAAACTATAAAGAGGACTGCTTTTAAAATAACTAGAGCCGGTTCTTTGATAGGTCATGAAGTCAGCAAGCGTCTGGATGTTCCTTTCGGGATACTTGATTTATCTTTAGCACCTACTCCTGCTATAGGAGACAGTGTTGCTGAGATACTTGAAGTAATGGGGCTTGAAAGATGCGGTGCTCATGGAAGTACTGCTGCTCTTGCAATGCTTACCGATGCAGTGAAAAAAGGCGGTATCATGGCTTCAAGTCATGTGGGAGGTCTATCGGGAGCTTTCATTCCCGTAAGTGAAGACAATAGGATGATAGCCGCAGTGGAAGACGGATGTCTTAAATTCGATAAACTGGAAGCTATGACAAGCGTATGTTCGGTAGGTCTTGATATGATAGCTATCCCTTGGGATACTCCGGAAGATACAATTTCCGCTATGATTGCCGATGAAGCGGCAATAGGCGTAATAAATAATAAAACCACAGCCGTAAGGGTCGTACCCGTTTACGGTAAAAAAGTCGGCGATAAAGTAGATTGGGGCGGACTTTTCGGTTCTGCACCTATAATGGAAGTAAACAGCTTCAGCAGCGGTGACTTCATACAAAGGGGCGGAAGGATACCTGCTCCCGTGCATTCATTTAAAAACTAATAAGGATAAAAATCATGAAACCTACATTAAAAATCAACTTAAATAAAATATACGATAATGCAAAGATCGTAAAGAATACTTTAGATAAATATAACGTAGATATAACTTCTGTTACAAAGCTTCACTGCTGTAATCCCGTTATCGTTGATACTTTAATGCAGGCAGGGATAAATAAGTTCGGTGATTCAAGGATAGATAATCTTAAAAATATAAAAGATATCGACGCTGAAAAATGGCTTATGAGGCTTCCAAGTATTTCAGAAGCCGAAGAAGTCGTAAGGTACAGCGATATATCTCTAAACAGTGAATATGAAACAGTCGAAGCTCTTAATGAAGAAGCTAAAATACAAAACAAAGTTCATGATATTCTTCTTATGTTCGACGTTGGAGATTTAAGAGAAGGATATTTTGATAAAAAAGATATAGTCGACAGTGCTAAAAGAATAAAAAACTTGACTAATATCAGACTCAGAGGAGTAGCCACAAACCTTACCTGTTACGGGGGAGTGCTTCCCGATGAAAACAACCTTACAAATCTGGTAAAAGTAAACGAGCTTCTGGAAGATAAGTTAAATACCAAGCTGGATATAGTTTCTGGAGGTAACTCTACAAGCTATACACTATTCAGAGAAGATAATCCCGTTAAAGGTGTAACCAATATCAGGATAGGTGATACCATTTTATTTGGCAGGGACTGTACTTACAGAAGTCATATCGAAGGAATGAATAAAGACGCTTTTATAATAAAAGCAGAAATAATAGAAATAAAAGAAAAACCGTCTATACCAATCGGTAAAAGAGGCTTTTCGGCTCTTAATTCAAAGCCTGAGTTCATAGATGAAGGTATGAGAAAGAGAGCAATATTATCCGTAGGGAAGCAGGATATAGATATGGATATGTTCCCTTTGGATAAGGATACAAAAATTCTCGGAGGAAGCAGTGACCATCTTATAATAGACATCACAGACAGCAGCAGAGATTATAAAATCGGAGATACTTTTGAACTTTATATGTATTATACTGCGGCTTTAAGGGCTTTTACTTCAAAATATGTGGTTAAGGAGTTTATTTAAATGGAAGAAATCTATTTTGATAATGCCGCTACTACTATTTGTTATGAAGAAGTGTCAAAAGAAGTCAGTAAATACTTTTTGGAAGAATACGCAAATCCTTCCGCTGTACATAAAAAAGGGTTTGAAGCGGGTAAGATACTTAAAGAAACAAAAGATAATCTTTTAAAATTGCTTGGTATCGACGGTAAAAGAAGAGTAATCTTTACCTCCGGTGCAAGCGAATCCGTCAATCTTGCAGTAAAAGGAAATTTGGCTAAATATAAAAATCTTGAAGATGTCAATATAATAACCACCAATATTGAACATCCTTGTGTAACGAACACATTCAGATATTTTGAAAGTTTAAATGTAACTACGAAATATATTACAGTCAATGAATTCGGTGTAGTAAATATCGATGAACTGATTAATAATATTGACGAGCATACCAAACTTGTGAGCATTATTTATGTAAATAATGAGTTCGGTGTGGTTCAGGATATAGAAAATATAATAAAAAAAATAAAAGAAAAGAATGAAAATGTTTTAGTACATATAGACGCAACACAGGCTGTGGGAAAAGTGGACTTACATTTAAAAGAAGCTGATATGATTTCTTTGAGTGCTCATAAATTCCATGGTCCGAAGGGTGTCGGTGCACTTGTACTCAAAGAAAACATTACTCTTACTCCTCTTATTCACGGCGGAGGACAGCAGGAAAGCTTCAGGAGCGGGACGGTAAATACTCCTTTGATTGCGGGATTTAACGAAGCAATCAAAATTACGAATAAAAATTATAAAGAAAATAAAAATATTTATAAAGAATTATTTGAATATGCGGTCAAAAAACTAAATGATAATATTAAAGATTTTCAAATAAACACTCCTTACGAAAAAGCAGATATATCTTATCATATTTTAAATGTAAGTTTTAAGGGTATAAAAGGAGAAGTACTTCTTCATATGCTGGAGGAATACAACATTTACGTTTCGGTATCCAGTGCATGCTCCGCAAGGAACAGCAGTGTAAACACTATCTTACAGGCAATAGGAGTGGAAGATGAACTTATTAAGGGAACTATAAGGATAAGTTTCAGTGAATTTAATACAAAAGAAGAAATAGATTATTTCATAGAAAAATTAAAAGAATGTATAAATAGATTAAATCTTTTAAATAAATATAAGTAGGGATAAAATTTATGAAGAAAATGATAATGGTAAAGTATGGGGAAATAAGCCTTAAAGGACTAAACAGAAAATACTTTATAGATTTACTCGCAAAGAATATAAGACTTTCTCTCAGAAAATTTGAAAATATCAAAGTACATACGATACAAAGCAGGATCATCGTAAGCGGTTATAACAATGAAGACGAGGATAAAATAATCGAAAGACTTAAAAAAGTTTTTGGAATAGTTTATTTGACAAAATGCTACGAAGTCGAAAAAGATATGGACAAAATCAAAGAAGTGGCTTTGATGGTAATGAAAGAAGGCGGATATAAGACTTTTAAGGTCGAAACAAAAAGAAGCGATAAGAAGTATCCTTTGAAATCCCCTGAAATAAGCAAAGGTGTGGGAGCATATGTACTTATTAATACTGATGACTTAAAAGTCGATGTGAGAAACCCTGAAGCGGTTTTAAAGGTGGAAATAAGAGAAAATGCATATGTTTATGCCGGAGATATAAGATGTAATGCGGGACTTCCCGTGAACTCAAGCGGGGTCGGCGGACTTCTTTTATCCGGCGGACTTGATTCTCCCGTTGCGGGATATTTGATGAACAAAAGGGGTATGAAAGTCGTTGGACTTCATTTTCATAGTTATCCTTTTACGAGTATGGATGCAAAAGAAAAAGTTAAAGATTTAGCGGAAGTTTTAAGCGATTATAATATGGGCATAACTCTTGTAAATATCAGTCTTACCAAGATACAAGAACAGATAATATCTAACTGTGAAGGCGAATATCTAACGGTAATACTTAGAAGATTTATGATAAAAATCGCAAACAGACTTAAAAATAAATTTGATTTGAAGGCTCTTATTACCGGAGAAAGCTTGGGACAAGTGGCATCGCAGACAATAGAAGGTATCTCTTGTACAAATGAATGTTCCGCTCTTCCGATTTTAAGACCTCTTATAGCTTATGACAAGACCGAAATAGTAGATATTTCCAGAAAAATCGGTGCTTATGATATTTCTATCAGACCTTATGAGGACTGCTGTACTATATTCGTACCCAAACATCCCATAATAAAACCGAAATTATCCAGAGTTTTGGAAGAAGAAGCAAAGTTAGACGTAGAAAATTTGATTGAAGAAACGATAAATGATATAGAAATAATAAAATTATAAATTTAAACTGAATAAACGACAAATTTAGGCTTATTTTTTAAATTATTTGGAGTAATATATATAAAAACTGTTTAAGGAGTAGAGTTTTGAAATATACTATTACACAAGCATCCAATATTTTAGATTGTAAGCCTTATTTATTAAGATTTTATGAAGACGAATTCGAACTTCAAATCCCCAGAGGCTCGAACAACAGAAGATATTATACAACAAAGGAAATCGACATATTTCGTTACATAGAAGCCTTAAAAGGCGAGGGAAAAAGAAATAAAGAAATTAAAGAAACTCTTCATAGTTCAAAAAATGAAATTATTTTTGAAGAAATCGAAGAAGAAAAACCAAAAGAAGAAGATAATAATATTACGTGCCTAATAAAAACGATAAATTCTTTACGTGAAGAAATCGAAAATTTAAAGCAGCAGGACGCATTCAAACAAAGGGACGAACTTATAACCGAAAACGCAAGACTAAAAATGAAATTAAAAGAAAAATCATATGAATTATCGATTTTAAAAGAAAAATATAACGCTCTAAAGCAGGCTAAAAAGCGAAGTTTGTTCAAATTTGAATAGTAGGGAAAACTTTCCAGTGTATTTTTGTTTCAAAAGTCCATAATAGAATTATAACACTTATAAATGGAGGTGAAACAGATGAACAACAGAGAAGCTAAAAAAGGCTTAGACCAATTTAAGAAACAAGTTGCTAGCGAACTTAGCATTAATCTTCAAGATGGATATAATGGTAATTTAACTAGTAAAGAAGCCGGTTCTATCGGTGGTGAAATGGTTAAAAGAATGGTTGAATCTTACGAAAATTCAATGAAATAAGTAAGATAGCATTTGTATGATATAAAAAGGAAGCAGTTAATCTGCTTCCTTTTTTATTTTTAAAAATGATTAAACATTTGGATTTAACCCTAAATTTTTCAAAATTCTACATGCATATTTTGGTACTATCATGTAGGCAAAAATAATATAGAGAGGTTAAATCATGAATTTTGAAATAAATATAACAGGTAACACTCTGACTGTCAAAATCAAGGGTGATTTGGATGATCATGTTACTTTGGATTTAAGAGAAAACATTGATTACGCATTATGTAAAAAAGAAATAAAAAATTTGATTTTTGATTTAAGTGAACTTACCTTTATGGACTCTGCGGGTATAGGACTTTTTATGGGAAGATATAAGAAAATATCTGCTGAAAACGGAAAATGCGGTTTGGTCACAAAAGATAAACAAATTATAAAAATACTTAGGATGTCGGGAATACTTTCGATTTTTGATTTATTTAATACATTAGAAGAAGGGATAGAAAAATATGAAAATAGGTAATAGAGTAGATAATTTTTTAAATGTTTCGTTTAAAAGCATATCCGAAAACGAATCTTTGGCAAGGCTTATAATTTCAAGTTTTGTACTTCCGTTAAATCCGACTATAGATGAGCTAAATGATATAAAGACGAGTGTATCGGAAGCGGTGACAAATTCAATAATACATGCATACAACAATGAAGATAATCATTTGATAACAATGGAAGCATTTATAAAAGAAAGAGAAGTTACGATTAAAATCATAGATGACGGAGTTGGTATAAAAGATATAGATCAGGCTAAGGAACCTTTATATACTTCAAAACCCGAACTTGAAAGATCCGGACTTGGCTTTACCATAATGGAAAGTTTTATGGATGAGCTAAGTATCACATCAAAAGAAGGCGACGGGACTACTTTAATAATGAGTAAAAAAATTTCTAATAGGAACAATACATATAATGAATAGCGAATCTGCAAAAATTGATTATTTTTCAGATGAGATAAAAGAACTTATAGTAAACGCACAAAACGGAGATAAAAATTCTTTAGAAGAACTGACTGTTATAAACACACCTCTTATAAATTCCATACTTAAGAGATATCTTTCATATTCCATAAGCTATGATGATTTGTTTCAAATCGGAGCGATAGGACTTATAAAGGCGATTAAAAGATTTAGTTTTGAATTCAATACTAAATTTTCAACTTACGCTGTATACGTCATAAACGGAGAATATAAAAGATATTTCAGAGATGAAGGAATAATAAAAGTAGGAAGAAATTTAAAGACTATTTATTTAAAAACAAAGACAATCAGAGAAGATTATGTAAAGAAAAACGGTGTGGAACCAAGTATAGACTATTTAAGCGAAAAAATCGGAGTTTCATCGGAAGATGTATTGATGGCTCTGGAAGCTTGCAGACAGCCGGAAAGTCTATCTAAAGAATTAAATAACAATGAAAATACTCCTATTTTATTAATGGATAAAATAAAAGATGAGAACGACAGCAATGAAAAGATAGTTGAAAAGCTAGATTTGAAAAATGCTATTATGAACCTTGAAAAAAGAGACAGGCAGATAATAGTGCTTAGATATTTTAAAAATAAAACTCAAAAAGAAGTAGCCGAAGTTCTGGGACTTTCACAGGTGCAGGTATCCAGATTAGAGAAAAAAATAATAGAAAATATGAAAAAAACTTTCGAAAGTTAAATTTTTGAAAGTTTTTTTGTTTTTCGGGGAAAATAAAATAAATTTTTATTTAGGAGTTTATAAATGGAATCAAATAAAAAAAATATCAAAGATTATCAAGAAGTCGTTAAGAAAAATAAACCCACTCCCAATAAGAGTCATTTATATATGTCTTTTATTGTTGGGGGGATCATATGTATGATTGGTCAGTTTATCAATAATTTCTTTTCCAGAAGGGGCTTTTCTATGCTTGAAGCCGCAAATATGACATCAATCGTAATGGTCTTTTTAGGTTCTTTATTAACTGGACTTGGATTATATGACAATATCGGTAAAAAAGCCGGAGCAGGTTCTATCGTTCCCATAACCGGATTTGCAAACAGTATAGTATCAAGTGCAATGGAATTTCAAAAAGAAGGCTACATTTTCGGTATGGCAGCAAATATGTTTAAGATCGCGGGACCTGTAATAGTGTTCGGAGTTACTTCAAGCTCTATTGTGGGACTTATATATTTTATTTTAACGAGGTAAGAGATGAATAAAAAAATAGGAAGACAAACTTATAAATTCGAAAAGAGGATATGTATATCAGACACAAGGTCGATAGCAGGTCCCGTCGAAAGTCAGGGACCTTTAAATAGTTATTTTCATGAAACATTTGAAGATGATTTACTTGGACAGGATTCGTTTGAAAAAGCCGAGCACCAAATGTGTCTTAGAAATATCTTATCTTTACTTGAAACAAATCAATTAAATGAAACCGATATAGATATTTATATCGGCGGAGATTTGTTAAATCAAATTATTACTACAAATCTAACAGCAAGAGACCTTAAGATCCCTTACTGGGGACTTTATAATGCTTGTTCTACTTTTGTGGAAGCAATTCAGGCAGCCGCAGTCCTTCTTGACGGAGATTTTATAAACAGAGCAGTAATAAGTACGGCAAGTCATTTTTCTACCGCAGAAAGACAGTACAGGTTCCCTTTGGAGCTTGGTACACAGTCTCCTCCAAGCGCACAAAGGACCGTAACCGGTTCCGGGGCAATGATTTTGGAAAAGAGCTGCTTGGAAGGACCTTTCGTTACTCATATGACAATAGGTAAAGTCATGGACTTCGGTCAAAGTGACCCCAATGATATGGGAAGTGCAATGGCGATAGCCGCTTGTGACACGATTATGACACATCTAGAGGATTTGGATGTGAGTGCGGAAGATTATGACCTTATAGTTACGGGTGACCTTGGCGAAGTCGGATATAATATCACAAAAGATTTCTTAAAGAAAAAAGGTGTGAATATAGAAAACAAATATAAAGACTGCGGTATGCTTGTTTACGACATAATAAATCAAGATGTTATGTGCGGCGGAAGCGGGGCGGGATGCAGCTCTACGGTCTTTACGAGTTACTTTTACAATAAGCTTAAAAATAAGGAATTAAATAAGATTTTACTTGTGGCAACGGGAGCATTATTAAGTCCGATTTCAACCGGACAAAAGGAAAACATTCCTTGTATAGCTCATGCGGTAACAATCGAGAATTCTAAATAAAGGAGATAATAATGGATTATTTATATGTATTTATAACCGGAGGGATACTATGTTTAATTGCTCAAATCATCATGGATAACACTACACTCGTTTCGGGACAGATTTTAGTTATATATATTGTTGCGGGAGTAATTTTAACTGCTCTTGGGCTATATGAACCTATAGTAAAGTTCGGTCAGGCAGGTGCTACGGTTCCTCTTACCGGGTTCGGATACAGTCTTGTTAAAGGGACTATATTTGCGGTCAAGCAGGACGGGCTTCTGGGAGTACTTACCGGACCTCTTACTGCAACGGGAGGCGGAATTGCTGCAGCAATAATATTCGGATATGTATTTGCGGTCATATTTTCTCCTAAAACCAAGAAATAAAATAAAAGAGATGTCGAACAAGATGTCTCTTTTTTTATGTTATTTGGTTCAAAAAATGCTATAATGGATTTAATTTGATAAAGGATAATTAATATGAAAAGCATATATAAAACCAAAGAAGGAAAGAAAAAGTGCCTTGAGTTATACAATAGACAGCTTGAAAAATTAGGAAATCCTTACGAAGATATTTATGTAAATACTTCATTTGGAAAAACACATTTGGTAAGGACCGGGAATAAAGTCGGGAAACCGTTATTGGTATTCCACGGAGGGAATTCCAGTTCTGCTTACAATTTGCTTCTATGTAAATTCCTGCTTGATGATTTTAATATTTATGCGGTAGATATAATAGGTCATCCGGGGAAAAGTGATGAAGTCAGCTTATCTTCAAGGGGTTATTCTTACGGGGAGTGGGCAAGTGAGGTAATAGATAAGCTTGGATTTAAAAAGATGAGATGTTACGGTGGTTCTTTCGGCGGAGGAGTACTGGCTAAATTGATGTGTGTCAGTCCCGAAAAGGTGGAAAGATGTGTCCTGGAAGTCCCATCGGGAATAAATAATGCCTTCCCTATAAGCAGTGCAAAAATGATGATACCTTTGATAAAATATATTATTACAAAAAATGAAGATTTTATAATAAAAACAGCTATGTATATGACAAACGGAGAAGATATAATAGATGAAGATACAAGAGATATATTAAAAGACAGTTTTGACAATGTAAAAACAAAAGTGGCAATGCCAAGCAATGTAGATAAAAAACGAATGCAGAATTTTAAATCTCCTGCGTTCATTTTGGCGGGAGAGTACGATTGTTTGTTTCCTTCAAGAAAAGTATTAAAAAGAGCAAAAGAGATAATTTCTGATGTTAGGCTATATGAACTGAAGGGCAGGGGACATATGCATCTTCTGACAAACAAAGAAAAACAAATGATAATAAATTTTTTTAAAGAATAATAAAAAAGGATACCTAATGGTATCCTTTAAATTTATATCGTTCTTAAAACTTCACTGTCCTGTCTTGCGGCACATGCAATATTATAGGCATGGTCACCGACACGTTCAAAATCGGTTAAAGACTGGATATAAAGCATTCCCGTAGATACTCCGCATCTGCCTTCTCTAAGTCTCAATACGTGATTTTCCTGTGCTTTTAGAGTAAGTTTATCTATCTCTTCTTCTATGCTGTATAATTCAACTTGTTCATCTTCGCTTATTTCCTGATTTGTAAATGATTCAACTGCTTTATCAAGAAGTTCTAAATCATTATCCAAAAGAGATTTTAATTCTTTTCTTGCATTATCGGAAAATCTAACTTCTTTTTTTACTGCTTCTTCGCTTTTTTCCATCAAGTTTACCGCATGGTCGTTTATTCTTTTTATATCGTTTATCACGTAGAATATCCTTGATAGATGTTCGGAGTCTTTTCCTTGAAGTTCCATGGAATTTATTTTAATAAAGAACTCTGTTAAATGTTCGCTCAGCCAGTTCACCAGTTCTTCGTTTTCTTTTATATGGTCTCTGTCTGTGGACTTTGAATATATAAAATCATTTCCGGCTATAAAAAGACTGTCTTTTGCAATATCAGCCATTCTCTTTATTTCACTTATGATTTGTACCAATAAAGACGCTGAGTTTGTTACGATTTGAGGGTCTAAATAATAAAATCTAAGATTACTAGAATGTTCTCTGTCCGGTATAATTTTATATGATAAATTAACTATCGCATTCGTAAACGGAAGAAGAACTAACGCCGTAACTATTTTGAATATGATATGTATCATTGCCACTTGAGCTACCGGAGCCGAGAATGTACCGGTAACAAAGTCCGCAAATGGAGTGAACATACCTATCGGAACGAAAAGGACCGCTCCGAATAAGTTATAGATAAGGTATATAAAAGAAGCTCTTTTAGCATTTGTCTTAGCATTTATAGCTGATAATAGAGGAGGTGCAGCAGAACCTATATTAACACCGCAGACTAAATATATGGCAAAGCTGGCAGGCATCAAACCTTGAAGAGCCAAAGCCTGAAGTACACCTACTGCCGCAGATGAAGACTGCAGTATAGCACAAAGTATAGTTCCGACCAATACTCCGATAATAGGAGAGTTTGCACTGCTTATGAAGTCTATGAAGGGCTGATATGTCCTTAGGCTCACCATTGCTCCGCTCATTGTGCTTAAGCCTTGGAACAATATACCAAAACCAAGGATAATCTGTCCTATATGTTTTTTATTTTGTTTCTTTGCAAATAAAAGAAGCATTGCTCCAATAAAAATGCATACCGGTGCTATTGCCGAAATGTCAAGTGCAATGATTATACTTGTAACGGTCGTACCGACGTTTGCACCGATAATGATTCCAACGGCTTGGTTCAGCGTCATCATTCCTGCGTTTATGAAGCCCATTACCATAACGGTGGTAGCAGAAGAAGACTGTATTACCGCAGTAACTACAAGACCGACAAGAAAGCCCATGACAGGGTTACGGGTAAGTGCCTCAAGGAGTTTTTTCATTTTTGCTCCGGCAGCAAGTTCTAGACCGTCGCCCATGTATTTCATCCCAAATAAAAAGAACCCGAGGCCCCCGCATAACGTAAGAATATTAGTAAATGTCATATGCTTATACCCCTAAATTTTAAAATATTATATATATGAATACGAATTAATTACTATTTTAATATTACTTATTTAAAGTATACGACAAAAAATGACTATAATCAAGATTATTTTTACCGATAGTTTACTATTATTTTACATTTTATTTACATTAGCTTAATAAAAAAACACCTGAAATAGGTGTTTCACTTTATATAAAAAAGTTATTAAAGCATTCTCATTACCCCGATAACTTTACCCAGGATCTTTAAATCGGTGGAATAAATAGGGTCATAAACGGGGTTTTCAGGCTGTAGCCTTACTCTGTTTTGTTCTTTAAAGAAAGTCTTCACGGTTGCTTCATCATCGATAAGTGCAACTACTATATCGTGGTCATTTGCGGTATTTTGTTTTTTTACGACAACCAAATCTCCGTTTAATATACCTGCATTTATCATGCTGTCGCCTTTTACATGAAGCATAAAACATTCGTTTTTCCCAACAAAAGAACTCGGAAGGGGATATGTGTCTTCCACATTTTCCTCCGCAAGTATGGGATAACCCGCCGCAACATTACCGATAATAGGTACGTTTATTACGTCATCCACTAAGCTTACTTCGTCCACTTGATTTTCGTCTTTTGTAAAAGGAGAAAACCCTACTACTTCTATTGCCCTTTGTTTTGACACTCCTCTTTTTATGTAACCTTTTTTTTCTAAGTTGTTTAATTGATTATGAACAGATGAGGTCGATGTTAAACCCACATTTGAACCAATTTCTCTTACTGAAGGGGGATAACCCTTATCCTTTAATTCAGCTTTAATAAAATCTAAAATTTTAATTTGAATTTTCGTTAAATCGTTATACATAACATTAACCTCCTATGATTATATTATACATAAATTTCCGGTAATGTCAAACTTATGTTCTAACTTTTTCAAAAATTTGTTCTAAATATATTGACAAATAGAACGAACGTTTGCTATAATAATAACGAACAAAGGTTCTTATTTCGATAAGGAGGACGAAACAATGACAAATTATGAATACAACTTACATAGAAATAAACAAAGAAGGATAGAAAGAGCGAAAAGAAAAAGAGCTTTAAGAAGAAAAAGAAGGATTATGATATCCGTTTTGGTTTTAGCTGTGCTGATAAGTGTTCCTACGTTCTTCTATTCCGCTAAAGCAAAGACTTTACATCAGGATACATATCCTGTTTATACTGTTCAGGCTAATGATACCTTATGGGATATAGCCAAGGATATAACAGATGACAATACTGACGTAAGACAGACTATTTATGAAATAGGCAGGCTTAACAATATAGATGAAAATCAGTCTATAGAAGTAGGGCAAAGGATTTTACTTCCTTACTGATTTAATATTTTATTTTTTTTGATATATCATTCGAACATTTGATGTAAACATATGTTTATTAAACTGATTTTTGTTCGAATATAATAGCCCACTCCTCATATATTCTTTAATATATGGGTAATATATAAATTATCAATCAATAGTAAACGCTAAAAAAGACCTTACCCGGGTCTTTTTTAGTTCAATCATCTCTTAATTTGGTTACTCTTGCCGCTATTTTTCTTCTTTCTTCTTCTATTGCCGCGTAATGTTTCTTGGTTGTATTGACATCTTTATGACCGAGAACATCTGCCACAAGATATATATCTCCCGTTTCCTTATATAGATTGGTCCCGTAGGTACTTCTAAGTTTATGGGGTGAGATATTTTTAAGGGGTACCACTATCTTCGTATACTTCTTTAACATCTTTTGTATGCTGCTTTGAGTCATCCTTTTATTTTGAAGGGATAAGAATAGGGCACTTTCCTCCGTATCAATTTTGTCTCTTGTCTCTTTTAAATATCTCAGCAGAGCTTCTCTTACTTCTTCAGGCATATAAAGTATGGTTTTGTTTCCGCCTTTTCTGGTAACAACAAAGCTGTCATTGTCAAAATCCACGTCGTTTACATTCAGTCCCACACATTCGCTTATACGTATACCCGTACCGACAAGAAGCGTTACGATGGCTAAGTCTCTTACTTTGGTTTTGTTATGATATTTAAGCTGGGCGGGAGTAAGGCTTTTTCCGCTTTCTATTTCATCCAAAAGGTTAGCCACTTCGTTCGGTTCCAGCCTTATGATAGGCTTTTCATAGTTTTTCGGAAGGTCAACGAGGACAGTCGGGTTTGTTTTTATCATTTCTTTCTTAAAATAGTATTTATAGAAAGAGCGAAGCGTTGAAAGCTTCCTCATTTTTCCTCTGTTGGAATTGGAAAGCTGGACCTTACTGTTCTCATTCTTATAATGTTCTTTTGTGTAATAGGAAAGATATTCGGTAAAGTCTTCCAAATCCACTGCTTTTATATTATCCAAATCACTCAGAGAAATATCTTTTATATCTTTTAAATGAGAGAATAGGGGATGATTTTCTATCAGATACTCAAAGAAGATTTTTATATCCATAGCGTATGCAATCCTTGTCTTTATGGAGGTGTTGTTTGTTATACCTCTGAAGAATGCATTTGCAAAGCTTGGAAGCTCTTTTATTTCTTCTCTCAGTTTTATATTAAGTTTGTTTGAGACTTCTTTTGTATAATCGGCCATGTTAACTCCTATATAAATAATATATCTAATTATATTACAATCCTCTTAAAATTCAAAGTTTTATGTGGTATAATGGTAAAAGTTTGATAAATTGATAGTATTAGGGGTGTAGAATGAATAAGACATTTAAAGAGGCATTTAAGGTTACTATGCCGGTACTTCTTGGATATCTATCCATTGGTTTTGCATTCGGACTGATGATACAAAGCATCGGTCTTAATTTTATTTGGGCAGGGGGAATGTCCCTTACCATATATGCGGGAACTCTACAGTATCTCGCAGTTGTTATGTTTCAAGGCGGTATGAGCCTTATAAGTGTTGCTCTGATGAGCTTTTTCGTGAATTTCAGACATATGGTCTACGGACTTTCTTTAATTGAACCTTTCAAAGGTATAAGTTTCTTTAAAAAGTTATATATGATATTTGCTCTGACCGATGAGACATATGCACTTTTAACTTCTTCCACCGTTCCGGAGAGTGTAAAACATGACAAGGAAAATTATTATTTTTACATAAGCATCTTAGACCAGAGTTACTGGATAATAGGCTCTATACTGGGTGCGACTATAGGCTCTATCATAAATATAAATACAAACGGGGTTTCATTTGCCATGATAGCCTTATTTTGTGTATTATGTGTAGAACAGTGGATGAATTTAAAAGACAAGACTCCTGTTTTCATAGGAGGTATATGCGGTATCCTATCACTTGTTATTTTCGGTGCTGATAATATGATGATACCGGCAATCATAGGGATAATAACTCTTTTATTATTAGATAAGAAAAGGGAAGAAAAGGAGGGGATACTGGATGAATAAGTATACATTGATTCAAGGACTTTTGGCGATTGGGATCATGTGTATCATTACATTTATAACAAGAGCTGTCCCTTTTGTCCTTTTCTCGGGAAAAGATAAGAAACCCGGCGATACTATACTATATTTAGGTAAAGTCCTTCCTCCGGCTATGATGATAATGCTTTTGGTGTACTGCTTAAAGGATATGTCGTTAATAGCTTATCCTTACGGTATCGCCGAAATAATAGGAGTAATTTTAGCAGTGGGACTTCACATATGGAAGAGAAATAACTTTATAAGCATATTCGGTTCTACAATAGTGTATATGATATTGGTTCAGGCGGTTTTTGTGTAATAAGGTAAATTAAGTTTATTTTAAAATAAAAATAGCATAAAAATCTAGTTATCCGCATAAAAACTGGACTTATCACACTT
>NZ_CALHFB010000025.1:0-4423 GCF_938029165.1 uncultured Anaerofustis sp. | reverse complement strand
TCTTCATAGCACCACCCCCTTTATGTAATAAAGAGGAAACCACCCGCACCTTATTCTACGGTTCGGTATTATTATATAATACTTCGAATATTTGTTTAATATTTCTTATCAAAGTAGTCACTTTTGGGTCACAATAAAGTACTAGGGGCGCTGCCCCTTTCACCCTGCAAAGTTTTTTCCTAAGCGAAAAAATTTTGAGAAAAACGCTTCCACTGCGTGGAGCCAAAGCCTTCGGCAAAAGGAATATTAAACTTACGAAAGCAAATCATCCATAAATCACCTAAGACATATGTTTACCTAATAATAAAAAAATACAATGTATTACAAAAATAATATACAAAATCAAAAATATTTATTAAAACTATATACATTAGTATATTTTTTCTTCCTCAGTAAAAAATACTAAAAAAGGAGGAAAAAATGGAATTTAAAAATAGTCAAACAGTTAAAAATTTAATGAGCTCTTTTGTCGGAGAAAGCGGTGTATACCAAAGATATTCTTATTATGCTTCAAGAGCAAACAAAGATGGATTTAAATACATCGAAAATATTTTCAACGAAATAGCATTAAACGAACTTTATCATGCTAAAAGATTTATGTTCCTTATAAACAAGGAATTACCGGGAGAAAAAATCATGGTAGATCAAGCCGACTACCCTGTTTTCTACGGAACTACTTTGGAAAACTTAAAATCTGCGGCTCTCGGTGAATACGAAGAAGCTTATGAAATCTACCCTACATTCGCAAACATTGCGAGAGAAGAAGGTTTCAAGGAAGTTGCAACATATTTCGATTTGATTGCTGATGTTGAAAAAACTCATCACAAGAGATATGACACATTAGCAAAAGAAGTAGAAAGAGGATTTTTCCACAGAGAAGGCGAATGTGACTGGGTATGCTTAAAATGCGGATATCATCACAAAGGACCAAACCCTCCTAAAGTTTGTCCTATCTGTGACCATGCCGAAGCTTACTTCAAACCGATTTGTCCTTCAGGCAACTAAAAAAAGTGCATTATGCACTTTTTTTATTGTTTTTTTCATATGATATTATTTTATATTTCTGATTATTAAACTATATATATGTTCTTTTGATTTTTGTATTGCTTTCTTGAAATACTAAAATTTGTTTGAAATATATTCATACTTTGATAAAAAATATGAAACAAATAAACTTTCAAATCTTTACTTTATATTATATTTACAGTTCTTCTTCATTTTCCATCTCTTCAAGGATTTCATAATATACACTGTTTAATATCTCTTCGCTATAACCTTTGGCATAAAAGAAAGGAAATACTTTATACTTTACTTTTTCTATTTCTTCTCCCTTATTTAAATATTTATAAAAGCGCTTTTTTATCTTTTCCTTTAATTTTGTATTCTCACTTATATTCTCATCTTCGCTTATTATATCGTCTATTACGGAATTTATAAGCTTATAATCGTAACCTTTCCTCACGGCACTGTTTATTATTTTATCTCTCTTTTCCCTGTAAAATAGTTCGCTGTTTTTTCTGTCCTGTTTTGATATGAATTCGCTTAAATTCTCGGTTTCTTCTTCTATACCAAAACACCTCTCCACTGTCTTTAGGACCAAGGATACATCTATCCCCTTCTTTATAAGGTCATTCTTTATCTTATTTCGTCCTATAAGTGAAGCGGATTTACTCCTTGTAAAGTTTTCAATATAGTCCTCGTCGTTTACATACTTAAGCTCCAAAAGTCTATTTAACACATCATTTATTACAATATCTGGAAAGTGTTTCTTATCCAGATAATCGACGATTTCCTGCTCGCACCTCATGGCATAAGAAAGATAATTGAGAGCCATATTGAGTGCGGTATCGTATAGATCGTCATAGCTTTCTTTAATGAGCTCATCAATATCCACTTCATCTTCCACTTTGAGCTTACTTATTATTTTTCTGTCCAGACGAAGCACTTTTTCATCGTTTATCGTTACGTTATATTCTCTTTTTGTCTTGGTTATTTTTGTTATTACGTCCAATTTATTACCTTTCCTATTCTTTATTAATAAACAAACAACTGAGCAGCACTGTTTCTAACACCTTTTATAATAAACTTTATCCCTTAAGAACTCCAAACATACCGCATGTCTCCGTCTTATCATCCCCAGCTTTTATTCATCCGTTTCGCATATATTGTTATAACAAATTTTCTTCACAGAAAACTTAGAAATCATGTTATTTTGCGTACTTCATACACATAAATTTTAATCAATAAAAATCGACAAAAGCTTTTTAAGAAAATTTAAAATAGCCGATTTAAAAATAAGGACTTTTCTATATCAGCATAAAAGCTTTAAACCTTCTCAATGTAACTGTCTACGGATTAGACAAAACAGGTATATTATATTTAAAATATGTTCAATCGTTAAACTGATAACCGGCACGATTTATTAGTTTAACGTGTATCGGATTTGCGTCAGCTGTATTTTTAAGTTTACATATTTCACCTGTGCTTTAAATTTTTAACGCTCACTTCCCCAATCATCTAATTAAAAGTTTTACATTAAATAAAAGTTAATAACTCTTTTGGTTAAGTGACAGATAATATTCCTAAAAAATCATTACTTCTACAAATTAAAGGGATAAGGTCGCCAACTGTCTCACAAAATTCTGCACGCATTTAAAAAAAACTACTCCAACAAGTTTCTAAAAACTATATCTTTTATTAAAAATAATAACTCTTTTGGGTAAATAGTAAATAATTTCCCTGAAAATTTATTAATTTAGTATAAAATGATTACTTTTTATAATTAAAGGGTGGGAAAGCGGTCGTTTCAAAAATCTCGGGTAGAGATTTTTAGAAAATCCGATCGCGTTAAAAGCCACCACAGCGCTTGAGTGGAGCCCTTTATTTTTAATCTTTGGGCGAGCAAAGATTAAGCGGGGTGAAAGGGGCAGCGCCCCTTAAAATTTCTTTAAAACAGCAAGCAGCAATTTCGCACAATTATCGCTGGCTTTTCTAAGATTTTCTTTGAAGTCCGTGCTCGCACCTTCGTCGGCGCTGTCGCTTATGCCTCTTATGCCTGCAAAGGGAATATTATTTATATAACATACCTGAGCAAGAGAAGCCGTCTCCATATCTGTACAGTATCCCTCAAAAGTCTTTATTAAATATTCTTTATCTTTTTTATTTGAAACGAATTTATCCGCAGTCAGAATATTCCCGAAATATACACCAAAGTCAAAATCATCCATGACTTTTTCTGCGGTTTCGTTAAACCTTTTATCCTGTTCAAAATATGTAACATCTATATCGGGAACACAGCCGACTTCGTAACCCAGCTGAGTAACGTCCATATCGCTTTGAACGGTCTTTGTGGATAAAACCACATCCCCCACTTCTATACCCTTCTTAAGCCCTCCCGCAACTCCGCAGTTTATAATAAGCTCAGGTTCAAAATTATCAATTAGTTTTTGAGCGGTACAAGCCATTGCGACCTTTCCCGTTAGACATTTTACAGCAGCGATTTTTTTATCTTCAATGCTTCCGATAAAGTACCTACTTCCTTTTATATCTTTCTCTTTTAAATCTTTCATCTCTTTTTTTATCAAATATAATTCTTCGTCCATAGACGCTATTATCCCGATCATAATAATCTCCTCTAATCAATATTTAATTAAATCAATAAATTTTAAATCTACTATTAATTGCATCTTAATGCCCTAATATTATACTACATTTAAAGGAAATGTAAAATTAAAATATTTTTCTTTACTTTATTTCATAAAGTAGTATACTACAGGTAACAATATAAGTAAGAGGTGCAAAAATGGATTTTTTAATGAGTTTTTTAACCAAGACGGGACCCATTGTTTACATGACGATTTTCTTTTTAAAAGTACTGGAAATTTCCCTTGATACACTGCGTATAGTGCTTATCAACAAAGGGCAAAAAGAACTTGGAAGTATAGTAGGGTTTATCGTTATCTTACTTTGGATATTCGTAGCGTCAAGCGTGCTCTCAAGCCTAAGCGAAGATTTGTGGAAGGCTCTTTTTTACGCCCTCGGCTACAGCGTAGGGATATATGTGGGGATAGTCATAGAGAAGAAGATAGCTCTCGGATATGTAAGCATGGAAATCAATGTCAGAGGGACGGAGGGTGAAAACCTTGCAAACATTTTAAGAGAAAACAACTTCGGCGTTACTATCATGAAAGGCGAAGGATTTAATCACACAAGATATATACTTAAACTTCACGTAAACAGAAAGAGAGTCGAAGAGGCAAGGGAAATAGCTTATAACGTCGTACCCGACAGCGTCGTTACCATAAACGATATAGTAACCATAGAAGGAGGGTATATGTATGGGGTTAGGAGAAGGAGGTAGATTATAAGGATTTCGCCCTAAAGGGCGACCATATTTTTTCCGAAGCCAAAAAATATGGAAAAA
>NZ_CALHFB010000024.1:0-23025 GCF_938029165.1 uncultured Anaerofustis sp. | reverse complement strand
GGGCTGTCGCCCTATAAAATCTCAAACATTTATATTTTTACAAGATAGTTAAGAATATAATTCGTTACCTCGCTTTTAATTTACTCGCAGTGCCTATTCGTGAAGTCTGCGACTTCCCTCATAGGGGCTGTCGCCCTATAAAATCAAAATTATTTTCATGTGTAAATATAAATATTTCCCCTTGAAAATAATTTTTCTTTTGCACTGCTCGTAGCAGGCTATATCATTATCCTTGTTGCCATTTCTTTACTGATTGCTACTCTGGAATCTTTAACATTAACAATTATGTTGCCGTTATTTTTAGATACTACCATGACTTTTACTCCGACAACAAAACCTAACTTTTCAAGGAAATTCTTAGTTTCATCCCTACCTTTTATTCTTTTGATATAACTTTCTTCTCCGATACCGGCCATAACTAAAGGCATACTACCACCTCTTCTACCATTCATTGTTAGTCACTCCTAACTTCTTATATATAAGTTAGCACTAACTAACTTGATTGTCAAGTATTTTACATGAAAAAAAGGAATTTTTTTACATTCTTAATCAATTTTATAACTACTCCACTCATTGATTTTATTTTAAAGCTGTGGTATATTAAATAAAACTTAAAAAAGACGGTTTTCGAGGTAATTAAATGAAAATTTCTACAAAAGGAAGATATGCCCTTAGGCTTATGATAGATCTAGCTAAAAATTATGACGGGAAATATATAACATTAAAAGAAGTATCCAAAAGGCAGGATATATCAATCAAATATTTAGAGCAAATTACTACTCAATTATGTAAAGTAGGATATTTAAACAGCGTAAGGGGTCCCAAAGGCGGATACAAATTAGCTAAGGAACCCAGAGAATATACTGCCGGCGATATATTAAGAGTAACGGAAGGAAGCCTTGCCCCTATTGCTTGTCTGGAAGCAGAGGAAAACAGTTGTTCAAGAAGCTGTTCTTGTGCCACACTACCTTTTTGGAAGGGACTTTATAATGTGATTGAAAATTACGTCAATAATGTTACGCTGGAAGATTTGCTTGATGATGAAAAAGATACAATAGACTATATAATTTAATATACAAAAGTGGAAAATAGATAATATTTCCACTTTTTTTATTTTTTACTTGACAATTATAGATTTTAATATTATAGTTATTTCATACTATTCATATAGGAAATATATATAATAAATAAAGAGAGGTCAAAACTATGTTCATTATCAGGAAACGACAAAAAGAAAATTATCATAATGGACGAATGTATATGTGTTGTATCAATTTAAATAATACACAATAATTTCGAAAGAAAGGATAATCAATAAAATGAACGATAGAAATTATAAATTTGAAACATTACAATTACACGTAGGTCAAGAAGAAGCAGATCCTACAACAGGAGCAAGAGCTGTTCCTATATATCAAACAACATCTTATATTTTTGATAATTCACAGCACGCCGAGGATAGGTTTGGGTTAAAAGACGCAGGAAATATTTACGGTAGACTGACTAATCCAACGCAGGATATATTTGAAAAAAGAGTTGCCGCACTTGAAGGCGGAAAAGCAGGACTTGCAACTGCTTCGGGAGCAGCTGCAATAACATATGCGATATTAAATATAACAAGAGCAGGAGATCATATAATAAGTTCATCCGAAATCTACGGAGGATCATATAATCTTTTTGCTCATACATTAAAAGATTATGGGATAGAAACTTCTTTTGTATCAGGAAATGACCCCGATAACTTTAAGAAGTCATTAAAAGAAAATACTAAAGCTATATTTATAGAAACCCTCGGTAATCCCAATTCTACCATTATTGATATAGAAAAGGTAGCGAATATTGCTCATAAAAATAACATACCACTAATAGTAGATAACACATTTGCAACACCTTACTTATTTAGACCTATAGAATACGGCGCTGATATTGTAATTCACTCTGCAACGAAGTTCATAGGAGGACACGGAACAAGTCTTGGTGGAGTAATAGTTGACAGCGGAAATTTTGACTGGAAGAAATCAGGTAAATTTCCTATGCTTACAGAACCTACCGACAGTTATAACGGAATAAAATTCAGTGAAGCTGCAGGTGAACTTGCATACATAACAAGAATTAGAGCTATACTACTTAGAGATACCGGAGCTTCTTTATCCCCTTTCAACGCTTTTATTCTTCTTCAGGGTTTGGAAACACTATCCCTAAGAGTAGAAAGACATGTTGAAAATGCATTGAAAGTAGTTGAATTCTTAAAAAATCATCCTAAAGTTGAAAAAGTAAATCATCCGTCATTGAACATCGGAAAACGAAAAGAATTATATGACAGATACTTTAAAAACGGAGCAGGTTCTATATTTACTTTTGAAATAAAAGGAACAGAGAAATATGCAAAAGAATTTATTGATAGACTAAAAGTATTCTCTTTACTTGCAAATGTAGCTGATGTAAAATCATTAGTGATACACCCCGCTTCGACGACTCATTCACAAATGAATGAGGAAGAACTTTTAAAAAGCGGTATAAAACCAAATACGATACGATTATCTATCGGAACGGAACATATTGACGATATAATTTATGATTTAGAAAATGCCTTTAAAGGAGGACAATAAAATGGCTATTTACAAACAAATTACAGAATTGGTGGGAAATACCCCGCTAATGGAACTCACTAATTACGAGAAAGAAAATAATCTAGATGCTGCTATCTTAGCAAAGATAGAATTTTTTAATCCTGCGGGAAGCGTCAAAGATAGGATTGCAAAAGCAATGATCGAAAGTGCGGAGGAAAAAGGGATTTTAAAAGAAGGAAGTACGATAATCGAACCTACCAGCGGTAATACAGGAATAGGACTTGCAAGCATTGCAGCGGCAAAAGGATATAAGGCTATACTAACAATGCCGGAGACAATGAGCATTGAAAGAAGAAAACTACTTAAAGCTTACGGAGCGGAAATAGTACTTACAGACGGAGCCAAAGGCATGAAAGGTGCTATTGCAAAAGCGGAAGAGCTTCAAAAAGAAATAAAAGACAGCTTCATACCAAGCCAGTTTGAAAACGGAGAAAATCCTAAAATGCACTATAATACCACAGGTCCTGAAATATATAAAGATACCGATGGTAAAGTTGATTATTTTGTGGCAGGTGTAGGAACAGGAGGAACTCTGTCAGGAGTCGGAAAATATTTGAAAGAAAAAAATCCTGATGTAAAAATAATCGCAGTGGAACCTACCGCATCTCCGGTGATTTCGGGAGGCAATCCGGGACCTCATAAAATCCAAGGTATAGGTGCAGGATTTATTCCCGGGACTTTAGATACTGATATCTATGATGAAATAATCAAGATAGAAAATGAAGACGCATTTGAAGCTGCGAGAGGAGTAGCTAAAAGCGACGGGATATTAGTAGGTATATCTTCGGGAGCGGCATTAAAAGCAGCTACAATCATCGCTCAGAGAGAAGAAAATAAGAATAAGAACATCGTCGTGCTTCTGCCCGATACAGGAGAAAGATATCTTTCCACAGAACTATTCGACTAATAAAAAGACCTCTTAAGTGAGGTCTTTTTTATATTCCATAAAATATTCATAATGGTATGTATCTTCATTCATTTCTTTACTGATGATTTTAAACCCATGTTTAAGATAGAAATTCAAAGCATTGTGATTTTCCTTGAATACATAAAGTGACAGTTGAGCATAATTACATTTTGCAAAATCGATGAGCTTACTTCCAATACCTAATCTTTTATGATTATCATCTATGAAAAGTCCCGCTATATAACCTTTATCCAATCCTATAAAACCTATGACTTTTTCATCTTTTTTATAAATATAGACTTCGGCTTTTGGAATCATTTCTTTTACGATATCATGATTATTTATAAAATAATTTTCATCAATAAAACTATGAGCATTCAAGTTTTCATTAAGCCATATTTTCATGACATCATCTATATATTTATCAGTCAACTTTTCAATCATTTTTTACTTTTCCTATATTTAATATATTCTTTGTCATCATAATTTTCACCTATCATATCTCTGAGGGTTTCAAGCTCTTTGACATAATCGATATCATTATCATCTTTTTTATGCTCGAGTTCTTTTAGGATTTCTATAGTCATATCATCAAAACCAAAGTTATTATAATCATTTTGAAGATTTTTACTTCTAAAAGAACCTAATTTTAATTGAAAAATGATTGAATTAATAGTTCCTTTTAAATCTTCACTTAAACCAAGATAAACTTTATCACTGTTTTTAAATGATACTTTATAAACTCCCATATATGGTTTTAATTTTTTGTATTCATCTTTTAATGCTTTCTTTCTATCCACGTTTTGTTTCCCTCTACTTTACATACGCTTTTATTGCTTTATGCATAAACTCGGCAGTCCCGTCACCGAACTTATCGATGTTATTTTTAAATCTTTCATCACCTATATACATATCGGCAAGACCTGATAATATTTCATCACTGCAAGAATAAAAATTATCACTTATAAAATCCTGCCAGCTTTTAACCAAGTCTTTTACATCCTTGGAATTTACATCTTTATCTTTATTTAAATAAAACAAGGTAAATATTTTTTCTTGTTTTTTATTGATTTTTTCCCAGTCATCTTTGCCGTAAGATTTAGTTTTTCTCTCGCTTTCTTTATAGGCGTCGCTGTCTCCCCACCTGTCGATTACTTCTTGCTTATACTCTTTTTTTATTCTTTCTATTTCATTCATATCAAAAGTACTCATATCAATATTCTCTCCCTTCAAAGTATTATCCACTAATTTTATAAGACCGTCAATCTTTTCTTTTTCAAGCATTAATAAGTTTTTATGCTTATTTAAAATTTCTTCTCTGTCATACTCAGTCTTAGTTAAAATCAACTTGATTTCTTTAAGAGGTATCAGAAGCTTTTTATAAAACATTATTTCCTGAAGTCGTTTTAAATCATCTTCGTCATAATACCTGTATCCCGATATTTCATCTATCTCACAGGGTTTTAAAAGTTGGATCTCATCATAATAATGAAGTGTGCGCACACTTATGCCAAATAGCTTTGAAACATCTCCTACTTTTAACTTCATATCCTACCTCCAAGATTAATCTACACCATTACTCTACGTTAGAGTCAAGTACTTTTATAAATAATAAACTATAATTATAAAATTTATTATACCATAACATAAAAAAACGAATAAGTTATAATCTTATCTTATCCGTTTTATATATCTACCACTAATAAATATTATTTATCATATCTTTTTACAAATCCATGACCTAAAGCATAAGGACCGGTATGAACACCTGTAGTCGCTCCGATTTGAAGTACTTTTATATCTTCCATATCATCTATATTTGAATACTCTTTTAATGAATTAAAAAGCTTTTCTCTGTATTCATATCCCTCTGCTTCATCATAACCATACCCGACAACAAAAGAATAATTATCAGGAGTATCCCCTATAGCTTCAAAATGCTTTCTTGTAACTTTCATAAGCTGAGAAATACTTTTCTTTCTGCTCCTTGCAACACCTCCGGGGTAAATATCTCCGTTTTCAAGAACTATAAGAGGCTTTAGACCTAAAGCACCGGCAGCAAATCCCGCAAGTCTTCCGATACGTCCTCCGTGTTTTAAATATTCAACATTACCAACGGTGAAATGGATCCTGCCAGTAGATTTTATTTCTTCCAGCTTACTATAAGCTTCTTCAAAACCTATATTATCATTTCTCATTCTAACGGCTTCCATGACAAATACACCTTGGGCTGCGGTTAAAACAGTTGAGTCTATAACTTTGATTTTCGCATCTTTATATTTATCTTCCAAAAGGGATTTTGCCATGCTTGCACTATTATATGAACCGCTTATTTTTAAATCTATGCATATACAAATAACAGGGATATTTTCCTTGATATATGGCTCTAAAACTTCAATATAGTCATTTACACTCGGAAGGGAGGTTTTGGGAAAGATATCAGGATTATCGACCATTCTCTTATAAAAGTCTTTTACACTCATACTGCTTGCTTCTTTTTGAAGTTCCTCTTCACCAAAAGAAACATAAAAAGGAACGACACTGATATTATTTTCTTTAAGCACCTCTTTAGGTAAATCACAAGCACCGTCACTGACTATTTGAAAATTCATATTTCCTCCTAATATAACATAGATTTACATATAATTAAAACATATTATACTACCAACAAATTAAAATATCAATGAAAGTGTAATTAATTAAAGGAAATAAAAAATCTCGAAATATATCCAAGATTTTATCAATCTTTTCTTATAAGTATTTTTTGAGATAGTCGCTCTAGAGGAGCAATCGTATATTTTGTTACAATATCACGAGAAAAAATAAGTACGATTAAACCTGTCATAACAACAGCAATAAACAAAACAGAAAAAATCATATCATTACCACCGATTTCCAATAATGGAATAAGTATATGTTTCCTTATAAAAAGCGTAAAGAAGGCATGAAAAAAATATATACATAATGAATTCTTTCCCGGCAAAGTAAAAAAACATTTCTTTTCTGTAACTACAGTAGATATTAAATATATTACACCTAATGAAAATATATAACTCATAATTAAAAATAAAATTATCGTTCTTTTTCTAGAAAATATATCTAGTAAAATTTTTTCACCAAAAGGAATACAACTAACAGAAAAATTTTTATTCATTTTAAGTGCAAAGTAAAATGCTATTATAAATAAAAAAAACGATAATATTAAAAAAGGTATAGCTAGTTTTTTACTAATAAAGTATTTTTTTATATCTTCTAATTTAAATTTACTTAAATAGTATCCTATAGAAAAAAAGGGAAGTAATACCAAAGCTCTTCTAATCATATAATAATCTATTCTTAAAAGGCTACCTACAATACCGATAATAAAAGAAACTATAACAAAATGCTTAATATTTGCTATTGAAGAACAAAAAACTCTATATAAAAATATTACACATAAATACCAAGATACATAATAATGACTAATAAAGGGTTGGATAAAAAATTCATAATTTAATTTTATATTTTTAATATTTGATATGCTTAAATATAATTCTTGATTTTTAAATATGTAAAATAACAATGATAATATATAATATAACAACAAAAGAGAAAAAGCCTTACGAGCCTGTTTCTCATTATTTCTTGTAAAATATCCGGATATTAGAATAAAAAAGGGCATATGAAAAGTAAAAACAAAACCATATAAAGAATCAAAAATAAAATTTTGTCCAGTTGGTATCAAATGAAACATTACAACTAAAATAATAATTAGACCTTTTAAATTATCAAAAAAACAATTTCTTTCTTTTTTAGAAATAACCATATACTATCCTCTAATAACTATTTTGTTACTAAAAGAATAAATTTAGTAACAACTTTTTTCATTAAAAAAAACCATAAAATAATACATTAAAAAACTTATTTGTACTATATATGTTTATAATAATCTAAAAATATCATATTTTTACATAAATAAAAGATTTAACAAAATGTATAATTTATGATATTTCTATTATACATATATATAATCCATATTTCAACATTTTGTAACAAATAAAAAAGCCCCGGCTTTACCGAGACCTTCTATATTAACTTTTTAGGTATTAATCTATTTTTTGTACACCCACACCTATCAATCCCGGTCCGGTATGAACCGCCAGTGTCGGAGAAATCGAACCAACAAATACATTTTCTACATTAGGAAATTCTTTTTTTATACTATTTTCAATTTCTTTTGCTTCATCTTCGGCCTGCACGTTTACTACAGCTACATTATATTTATTGTACTTCTTGGAATAGTCGATAGCTTCACTAAGAGCCTTTTTAAGGGATTTTTTTCTGCCTCTGGCTTTTGATACGACATAATACACTCCGTCTTCATTACAAGACATCACAGGCTTTAAATCAAGGGCCGTGCCGACAACAGACGCGACCAAACCTATCCTTCCGCCTTTTCTTAGATATTCAAGAGTCTTTACACAAAAATAAACTTTTGTATTTTTTATTGCATCATCAAGTTTTTCCTTTATTTGATCAAAGGAACAGCCCTGTTCAATAAGCTCCCCTGCCCTGATTGCACTAAATCCGGCTCCTATATCTATATTCTTTGTATCGATAAGCATAGTTTCAAGTCTTCCTTCAAATGACTCGCTTGCAATCCTCATAGCATTATAAGTACCGCTAAGACCGCTCGAAATAGTTATAACTATAGCCTTATCGTAACCGTCACTGATAACTTTTTCAAAAGTTTCCATAATATCATCGATAGACGGCAGTGAAGTCGTAGGAATTTCTTCTTTCAATCTATCACATATAGTATCTATATCTATATCAACCACATCTTTATAGCTTTTATTATTATAATTAACTATCAACGGAACTACATACATATTATATTTATCAACATATTTTTTTGGTACATCCGTACCCGAATCCGTAATTATAGCAATTTTTTCATTTATATTCATTTTGATTATTTCCTTACGATTATATTATTTTAATATTATCTAGTATTTAATATTATCTTATATAATGTATAATACTTTGTCAAGAGGTTTTATGAACTATTGACATGATAAAATTTGAATGATATACTTTTCATCAAGGAGAAGTATTGATTATGACTATTTTTGAAAATTCAAAATACACCAAAGAAATTTTAGAATTCCATTTCCCGCGTTATGAGGAACTTCCAAACATAGAACTATATATGGACCAAGTAATAAGTTTTATAGAAAATACATTAAAAGTATTTAATCCCACTGAAAAAGAAAAAATAATTACTTCTTCAATGGTAAATAATTATGTCAAGCAAGGTCTCGTATCTCCTCCCGTCAAGAAAAAATATACCAAAAACCATATCGCATATATCATTGTAGTATGTGTATTAAAGCAAATTTTATCAATATCTGAAATATGTGCATTAATAAAAATACAAATCGACACATATCCTATAGAAGAGGCGTATGATTACTTTGCCGGCTGGATAGAAAAAGCACTAGAAATCGCCTTTACGAATGAAAAAGATAAACTTAAAGAAAATGACAGCACAAGATACGAAGCGAGAATAGTAAGACTTGCAACAAAGTCGTTCGCAAATAAGATATATCTTCAAAAATATCTTTTATATACAAATTCAAAGGAAAGCTAAACGCGTTCCTTTTTTATTATTATATTATAAAATTAAAAAAGGACAAAAATCAATTGTCCTTTTACATTGTTATTATTTCATTTTTAATCTTCAAATTCAAATTCGCTGAATATATCCAAATCATCATCTTTTTCAAATGTGACATCTTTTTTTACCGGCTCAAATAACTCTTTATTATTCTCTTCCTTAAAAACATCAGCAAATATGTCGTCTTCACTGTCTGACACTTTTTCAAACTTTTCAAAACCTCCAGTATTTTCTTCTTCCATAGGAATAAATTCTTCTACTACAGCTTTTTTAGGCTGAACGACTTCAGATATAGTTTCGACAGGCTCTGTTACTTCTTCGGGAATAACACTTTGAGTTTCTTCTATAACTTGAGTCTGAATTGGGATAACTTCTTCATCTTCATATGCTATATCCAAATCATTTTCGCTTTCTTCTTGAGTAAATATCTCTGCTTCATCTTGAATATCGGATTTAGATTCAGTCTCAGTTATAACTTCTATATTTTCTGTTGATGTTTCATTTACTTCTTCAGGAACTTCTTGTATACTTTCATTTTCCGCAATATAAGTTTCTTCGGGGTCAGATACTATTTCCTCATTGGCTTTTTGAGCTTCCAGTTCTTTTAATAATTTTTCTTTTGCAAAAGTAAGTTTAGCCAAATCCTTTATAAATTCATCTACCATCTTTTCGCTTGTTGCAAAGGAAGTACAAAGCCTTATGACACTTTGTTCATCATTCAACTTTTCCCATAAAGCAAAAGAATATTTTTTTGATAATACTTTTAATATATCGTTTGGAAGTATAGGAAAAATTTGATTTGTAGAAGATAAAGAATTAAATCCATATCTTAAATTACCGATACCAAGTGCAAGCCTGTTAGCCAGTTTATTCTCATGCTTCCCGATTTCAAAATATAGATTATCTTTAAACAGTTCGATAAACTGAACACCTATCAATCTGCCTTTTGCAAGCATGCCGCCGTTTTGCTTGATGTGATATCTAAAATCCACATTTAAATCTTTATTGTTGATAACAAGGGCTTCGCCGAATAGAGCTCCCATTTTTGTACCGCCTATGTAGAATGCATCGGTCAAGCATCCAAGGTCTTTTAAAGTCAAGTCATTGTCCACACTTGTAAGTGCAGAACCTAATCTTGCTCCGTCAACATATAAGTACATGCCATATTTATCACATACTTCTTTTAATTTAATTATTTCATCTTTATAATAAATCGTACCTTCTTCGGTAGGATTTGAAATATACACCATCTTAGGCTTCACTGTATGCTCTTTTTCTTCATCTTCATAGTGAGCCTTTGCAATTTCCTCTACCTGTAAAGCTGTTAATTTTCCATTAGTCTCATCTACTTGAATAATCTTATGTCCCGATGCTTCTATCGCCCCGCTTTCATGAACATTAATATGTCCGCTGTTCGGTGCTATGACACCTTCATGTGATCTTAAAAAAGCAGAAATCGCAGCAGTATTCGTTACGGTACCCCCTGCTAAAAAATGCACACTGCTGTCTTCATTCCCGACAAGTTCTTTTATTATATTCGCTGCTTCTTCACAGAAATGGTCTGTACCGTATCCGCTTGTTTGTTCAAAATTTGTTTTTATGAGTGCCGCTAAAATATTTTTATGAGCACCCTCACTATAATCATTTGTAAAACTATACATATCCAACCCTCAATCTTTCGTCATTATAACACAACTTATATGATATAAAAAAAGAGACACTTTTACAAGTAAAATGATAAAAAAAGGCAAAATAAAACCAACTATTTACATATATTCAAATTTATTTAAATATTACTCACAAAATAAAAAATATGCTCATTTTATTGAGCATATTTTAAAATTGTTTATTTAATAAATTCAAGTGCAGATTTTAGTCTTGAAATAACTTCCTCTTTACCGAGTATACTCAATATATAAGTTAAATCAGCACCATGCATGATACCGCTTATGGCTATCCTTGTCGGCATATATAATGCTTTTCCTTTTATCTTAAATTCTTTTTGTATCGACTTTAAGCTTTTACCTACGATTTCGGGAGTCAGCTTATCTTCATTTTCAAATAGATTTATCAAATTTGTAAACAAAGTTTCATTCGTTTCCATTTCCATTACTTCTTTTGCTTTTTCATCAAGATTATTTAAATCTGCTTTTAAATATAGTTCTTTTGCAAGCTCTATACTTTCCTCAAAATAATTCAATTTATCTTTTATAGCTTCAACGATATATAAAAGAGTTTCTTCGGAAGTACTCTCATCTATAAGCTTTGCATTTAACAGATAAGGTTTGATTAAGGAAATCAATTCTTCATTTGATTTTTCTTTTATATAATGTGCATTTACCCAGTTAAGCTTCTCCGTATCGAATACTGCCCCGGCTTTGGTAACTCTTTTAATATCGAAATCATCTATAAGTTCTTCCATAGATAGGATTTCTCTGTCGTTAGGGTCCGACCAGCCAAGCAAAGCTATATAATTTATTAAAGCTTCAGGTAAATATCCCTTTTGTATAAAATCTTCCACAGCAACGGAATCGTGTCTCTTACTTAGTTTTTTCTTGTTTTTATTTAAAACCGTCGGAAGATGAGCAAATTTAGGAGGTTCCCAGCCAAGATAATTATAAAGAATAATATGTTTAGGGGTAGAAACAAGCCATTCTTCTCCTCTGATAACATAATTCACATCCATTAAGTGATCGTCTACGACTACCGCAAAATGATAAGTAGGAAAACCGTCTGCTTTTATAAGGACTTGTTCATCAATATCCTTTGTATTGATAGTCACTTCTCCTCTTACTTCATCGTTAAAGGTAATGTCCTCATCTTCGGGAAGAGCCATTCTGATTACGTAACTTTCACCGTTCTTGATTTTTTCTTCGGCTTCTTTTCTGGATAAATTTTTACATTTTCCGTCATACTTCGGAGTCTGTTTATTTTTTACCTGTTCTTCTCTTAATTTGTCAAGTCTTTCTTTATCGCAGAAACAATAATAAGCTTTGCCTTCATCAAGTAATTTATCAATATATTTTTTATATATATCTAACCTGTCTGACTGAAAATATGGTCCTTTTTCTCCGATTTCCACGACTTTACCATCTTTTAGCATAGGTCCTTCATCGTGCTTTACTCCGCAAAATTCAAGCGCATTTATAAGATTTTCAACAGAACCATCTACATATCTTGTTCTGTCGGTATCTTCTATTCTAAGTAAATAGTCTCCGTCATTATGTTTTGCCCATAAATAGCAGTATAGTGCTGTCCTAAGCCCTCCTATATGCAAAAATCCCGTTGGGCTTGGTGCAAATCTGGTTCTTATATTCATTCAAATTACTCCTTAATAATTTTTCCGTCTTGCCAAAGTCTTTCAAGATTATAAAAATCTCTCTCATCTTTTAAGAATATATGGATAACAATATCACCATAGTCCAAAAGTATCCATTTGGAAAGCTCAACACCTTCTTTTCCCGATGTATATAACCCCTCTTCTTCGGCTTTTTCTTCTATAAATTCACAAACGGATTTTGCCTGTCTGTCACTTCCCGCAGTTGCTATAATAAAAGTATTTGCTTCGGCGGTCAAATCCGTAACGTCTACTGCATATATATTTGTTAATTTTTTTTCTTCAAGCAAGTCTATAAAAAATTGTGTTTTTTCTTTATAATTCATTATTTCACCTAACTTTTTATTTTTATTATACCTTTAAAGTAACATCATATCCGATTAAATCTTTGTTTTTTTCTAAAATAGGTTTTACATCTTCTTCAATGAATTCCGTTACTTGGTTTATTGCTCTTCCTACATATTTTTCAGGTTTTAATATATCATGGATTTCACTTAACTCTAAGTTGAATGCAGGGTCAGCGGCAATTCTTTCAAGTAAATCATTAGATTTACCTTCCTGTTTAACTCTCTTGCTCGCTTCCATAGAATAAACTCTGATTTTTTCGTGAAGTTCCTGTCTGTCTCCGCCTCTCTTAACCGCTTCCATCAAGATATTTTCAGTTGTCATGAAAGGAAGTTCAGCCATAATATCCTTATGGATAACTTTATCGTTAACTACAAATCCGCTTGCAATATTGATTGCTATTTGTAAAATAGCATCACAGCACATAAAACTTTCCGGTATAGAGATCCTTCTGTTAGCGGAATCGTCAAGAGTCCTTTCAAACCACTGAACGCTTGCTGTCATAGCAGGGTTTACCTGATTTGCGATTATATGTCTGGCTAGAGAACAAATCCTTTCGCTTCTCATAGGATTACGTTTATAAGCCATTGCAGACGAACCTATTTGGTTCTTTTCAAAAGGTTCTTCGATTTCCTTTAAGTTCTGAAGAAGTCTTACATCTGTTGCAAATTTATGAAGACTTTGGGCAATACCCGCAAGAGAATTCACTACTCTGCTGTCGAACTTCCTTGGATAAGTCTGCCCCGTTACGGTAAAGTCCGTATCAAAACCCATCTCTTTACAAACGAATTGATTTAACTTCTTGATTTTTTCTTCATCATTATTGAATAAACTCATAAAGCTTGCCTGTGTACCTGTAGTTCCTTTAACTCCTCTCATTCTGAAAGTCGAAAGAACAAAGTCCACTTCTTCATAATCAAGAAGTAAATCTTGAATCCAAAGCGTAGCTCTCTTTCCTACCGTTGTAAGCTGTGCAGGCTGAAAATGAGTAAATCCTAAAGTAGGCATATCTTTATATTTAAGTGCAAAATCACTCATTACTTTTATCAAATTTACAAGCTGCTTTTTAATAAGTTCCAAGGCTTCTTTAAATACTATAAGGTCTGTATTATCACCTACATAAGCACTGGTCGCACCCAAATGAATGATACCTTTGGCTTCGGGAACTTTATCTCCATAAGTATGAACATGCGCCATTACATCATGTCTGAATTTGTTTTCGTATTCTCTTGCTTTATCATAATCGATATCAAAAACATTTTCTTCCAATGCTTTTATTTGTTCATCGGTAATTTCAATACCTAATTCTTTTTCACCTTTTGCCAAAGCCACCCAAAGTTTTCTCCATGTAGAAAATTTCTTGTCAGATGAAAAAATGTGTAACATTTGCTTACTGGAATATCTTTCTATTAACGGATTAGTATAAATATCTTTACTCATTTCTTTTCTCCTATTTTATTTCATTTATAAATTCTTTAAATAATTTTAAGCCTTTTGTTATATCATCCATACCGGTCGCGTATGAAAATCTTATGAAGTCATCAGCTCCAAATCCTATACCGGGAATGACCGCAACATATTTACTGCTTAAAAGTGCATCCGCAAATTCTAAGGAACCGTTTATTTTTTTACCGTTATATTCTTTTCCATAAAAAGCCGAAACATCTGCAAACACATAAAAGGCACCATCGGGCTCTATAGGTTCAACTCCATCTATACCCTTTAACTCCTCAAGCATATATTTTCTTCTTTTGTCGTATTCCTTTACCATATCGCTAACAATACCTTGGTCGGCTTTTAAAGCTGCTACAGTGGCATACTGAGAAATACTGCTTGGATGAGATACACACTGTCCCTGAATTGTATTCATAGCCTTTACGATATCCTTGTTCGCAAGAGCATAACCGACTCTCCAGCCCGTCATTGCATAAGATTTACTTGCTCCGTTTATAGTAATTGTAATATCTTTTATTTCCTCCGATAAAGAAGCAACTGGTGTAAATTTTTTGTTATTATAAAGAAGCATTTCATATATTTCATCACTTAAAATATAAATTCCTTCTTCCAAACAAACTTCAGCGATTTCTTTAAGCTGTTCTTTCGTATAAACTACTCCCGTAGGATTTGAAGGATTATTGAGCATTATGACTTTTGATTTTGGAGTTATAACAGACTTTAATTCTTCTTTTGTAAGTATAAAATCATTTTCTTTTTTTGGATATACGAATACAGGATCTCCCCCGGCAACTTTGACCATTTCAGAATAGCTTACCCAGTAAGGTACCGGGATTATAACCTCATCTCCATCGCTTATTAAAGCCTGAAGTGCAGTGAATAAAGAATGTTTTGCTCCCGATGATACTATGATTTCCGTTTCGGGGTCGTAATCAATACCAAATTCTTTTTTATATTTATCACTTATAGCCAGTCTTAAATCAATAAGACCTTTTACATCGGTATATCTTGTAATACCTTTTTTCATTGCCTCATTTGCAGCATCGATTATAAGACTGGGTGTATCGAAATCAGGTTCCCCTGTACCGAACGAATAGACCTTTGTGCCCTCTCTTTTTATTTTGTTTGCTTTTGATGTTATTGCAAGTGTCATTGACGGTGATATTTTATCTAGTTTGTTTGATAATGGCTTTTTCATAAATTCCTCCTATAGTATTAGCATTGCATCTCCGAAACTGAAAAATCTATATCTTTCTTTTATTGCTTCGTTGTATGCTTTAAGTATATCATCTTTATTGTAAAAAGCACTTATTAACATGAGTAATGTAGATTTAGGCAGATGAAAATTTGTTATAAGATGGTCTATGGCTTTGAATTCAAAACCGGGATATATGAAAATATTCGTATCCATATTCGTAGCTCTTACATCTCCGTACTTCTGATAACAGCTTTCAAGTGTCCTGACCGTTGTAGTTCCTACCGCATATATGTCTTTACCGTTTTTCTTTGTCTCATTTATAATCTTTGCGGTATCGTTACTTATTATAAAAAATTCACTATGCATTTTATGATTAGTTATTTCATCTTCTTTAACGGGTCTGAAAGTGCCGAGTCCCACATGAAGAGTGACATAGCAAATATTTACACCTTTTTGTTTTATTTTATCTAATAGTTCTTCTGTAAAATGCAGTCCCGCAGTCGGTGCTGCGGCAGAGCCTTTGTCCTTTGAGTAAACTGTCTGATATCTCTCATCGTCATCGAGTTTTTCCTTGATATAAGGAGGAAGAGGCACCGTTCCTATCTTATCTATATAAGAAAAAACATCACTGCATCCGAAAAATCTGACTTTAGCCAAACCCTCTTCATACTTTTCTATAACTTCCATAGATAAATTTTCATCAAACTTAACGACAGAACCTACTTTAAGTCTCTTAGCGGGTTTTATCATTACTTCAAACATATTATCGGCTAAAGGCTTTAAAACAAAAGTTTCTATCTTTGCTCCTGTTTCTTCCTTAACACCATAAAGCCTTGCATGAAATACCTTTGAATCATTTAATACCAATGTATCGCCTTCATTTAAGTATTCTATTAAATCATAGAAATGTTTATGTTCGATTTCTTTCGTATTCCTGTCAACTACCATGAGCCTTGAAGTATCCCTTTTTTCTATGGGAGTCTGTGCTATCAATTCTTCAGGCAAATTATAATCAAAATCACTAGTCTTCATTAATTTTCTTCTTCCATTTCAAATATAGATTTTGTCAGCATTTCTTCGTTTGTAAAAGGTACACCCAAATAATCATATGCAAGTTTCGTTGCTACTCTCCCCCTCGGAGTCCTGTTTATAAAACCAAGCTGAAGAAGATAAGGCTCGTACACATCAAGTATAGTATCTTCTTCCTCACCTATTATTGCAGAAAGGGTATTAAGTCCTACAGGTCCTCCGTCAAACTTATTTATGATAGCATCCAATATACCGATATCGCTGCTGTCAAGACCGTTTTCATCGACGTCCAGTAGTTTAAGAGCCTCTACAGCGATCTTACCGTTTATCATATCGGAATTCTTTACCTGAGCATAATCTCTTACCCTCTTTAAAAACCTGTTCGCAATTCTCGGAGTTTGTCTGGAACGAATAGCGATTTCCTTTGCACCCTCATCATCTATATCTATTTCCAGTATTCCCGCACTTCTTTTTATGATTTCCATAAGCTCTTCTATTTTATACATCTCCAGCTTATTCAAGACTCCAAACCTATCTCTCAGAGGAGAAGAAAGGAGTCCGGTCCTCGTTGTGGCACCGATCAACGTAAAAGGTGCTATCGGTATCCTTACGGATTTGGCATTAGGTCCCTTACCCATGACTATGTCAAAGGCATAATCTTCCATTGCGGGATATAAAACTTCTTCTATAGTCCTGTTAAGTCTATGTATCTCGTCTATGAAAAGTACATCGTTCTTTTTAAGTCCGGATAATATAGCAGCCAAATCTCCCGGTTTTTCTATTGCAGGTCCCGAAGTAACTTTAATAGATACGCCGAGTTCGTTTGCTATTATATTAGATAAGGTGGTCTTACCTAGCCCGGGAGGTCCGTACAACAAAACATGGTCAAGAGCTTCACCTCTTTGTTTTGCCGCAGAAATAAAGACTCTCATCCTTTCTTTAACGGTCTCCTGACCTATATACTCGCTTAGGGTCGAAGGACGAAGAGACTTATCCTTTTCTATATCAAGTTCGGTTTTTTTGCTTGTAACAATTCTTGTAGCCATATATCTCCTTATTCATTTACCTTTTGAAGGGCAAGGCTTAAAATATCTTCTATAGTCAAATCATCGTCTACTGAAATTTCTCTTACTATCTTTGCGGCATAAGCTCTGTCAAATCCTAGAGAAGTAAGCCCTAAAATAGCTTCGTCTTTTAAGTCACTACTTACATTCATGTCGCTTATCGTGATTTCTTCTATCTCAGGTAAATCCCCGAACTTATCTTGTAGGGTAACCACGATTTGTTCCGCAGCTTTCTTACCAACTCCGTTTGCGGTACATAAAGATTTATAATCCTTATTCATTATTGCCGCAACGATCATATTCGGAGAAAGTGCACTGAGTAAACTAAGGGCGATCTTTGGTCCGATTTTAGGTACCGTTAAGAGTTTAAAAAATATTTCTCGTTCAAATAATGTTGAAAATCCAAACAGACTAACATCATTTTCTCTAACCGCCATATAAGTATATACTTTAACATCTTCTCTGTCATTTATTAAATCGGTAGCGGTATTTTCCGATACATTGAGAAGAAAACCAACTCCGCTTTTATTTTCTATTGTCAGATATCCTTCTCTGATATCAGCCACATTGCCTTTTATATAATCAAACATTATTTCCTCTACTTATCCGCTTCATGTCTCTCATAATAGCCAATCATCTTTTTATTTTCATCCCTGACCGCTACTATGTAATTTGTTTCCTTATGTTTTTCATTATATCCTATACAAATTTCATTTAAATCATCATTATTTAAAAGTTTATCTATATATTCAAGAGTAAGCTTCTTGGAATTTTCATTGTGACAATCAAATAAAGACTGACCTATTAGCTTTGCTCCGCCCCTGTGAGAATAACGTTTTATTGCATTTTTATTCAAATATGTAATGTTATGGTTCATATCAACAAAACATACGGGATTGTCCAAATCTTCTACTATTCCTTTAAAAACTACATTTAAATCCATTCCTTATACCTCAGTTATCTAAATATTCATCTATATAAACATTACTTTCTTCATTAATATCGATTTTAGCATTTGTCAAAGAAATCATATCTTCTTTAAATTTCTCTTTATCTTCAATAGGTACATATACAATGTATTCGACCCTATCGGTAAACTTAGCATCATCCAATTTATATCCCACGCTCCTAAGAAAAGTTTCTATCTTACCGTGAAGAGAATAATCATAAGATATTTTAACTTTTGTGGTATAAATTTTTTTAACCAGCTTAGCACTCTTAATCACTTCACCCGCAGATGAAGAATAAGCTCTGATAAGTCCGCTGGCACCTAATTTTATCCCTCCGAAATATCTGGTAACGACTATCAATGCATTTGTAAGATCATTCTTTTCCATTGCATTTAATATCGGTCTACCCGCAGTCATGGAAGGCTCACCATCATCACTTGCTTTTTTAATTTCCATATTTGTTCCAATGATATAAGCATAGCAATTATGATTTGCTTTATAATGTTCTTTTCTGATTTCCTCTAAATAAATGTTAGCTTCATCTACTGAACTTACAGAAAATAAATGAGTAATAAAATTAGATTTCTTTATCTCTATACTATTTTCAAAATTATCATTTATTGTGATATAATCCATAAAAATTCACCTAATTCTGATTTTTTACGATTAGATATTATACCATAATAAAGCTATATCTTCAATCTATTTGCCGTCTTTACATTAATATAATAATTTTTAATATACTAAAATCAATTTTTCTTATGCGCGGTTATTATTGTATAACTGTTCCTATTTACTGTTATTTCACAATTTCCCAGCTTAGCATACCAGTTCTTTCCCTTTTTAGTAACGATGCAGTCTTTATCCTTAATTATTTTAATACAATACTCCACTGCATCTTCATCTATTAAACCTAAATTTTTCTTTATACGCTCTATGCCCATTTCTGTGGTATGTATCCTATCCAAGTTACTTAGAAGAATTTCCTTTTCATTCATGATTATAATTCCTTTTATTTTTTATTTATCTATTTAAGATATCAATACCTTTAATATGTTTAAAATAATCCTGTAGTCTTACTATAGAAGAATTCACAATCAATTCTTCAGGATACCCGGCTTTATCTATTACATCTATTGCATCTTCAAAATGACCTATACTGGAAGATATATGAGCATCGGAATTGACCATGATGGGAACTTCATACTTCTTGCAAAGTTTGATTATCTCCAGACAATTCACATCGCTTCCGGGACGCTGAACAAAAGAATGATTATTTACTTCAACCACTTTATCATACTTATTACATTTTGAAATTATATCTTCATAATCGAATTTAAATATTTCATTACCAAGATGACCGAATACATTTATATTTTTATTTGTTATCGCTTCATTCAACATATCATTTACATGATTTTTATCTTTTGGATAAAATATTTCCTGATGAAAAGAAGCGATTACCAAATCCAAATTACTTAGATATTCTTCCTCTAAATCAATACTGCCGTCCTGCATTATATTAAGTTCTATACCGCTTATCAAATAAACTCCATGCATTTTACCGGGATTATTTTTACCTAAACTCTTAAAGTGCCAATGGCTGGCTCCGTCTTCAAGAGCCGGACCGTGATTTGTTATCCCTACTGCTTCAAGACCTACTTTATTTGCCGCAATACAGTTTTCTTCCAACGTTGAAAAAGCGTGTTCACTAATATTCGTATGAGTATGTAAATCTGCTATAATTTTCATATTTTCACCTTCTGATTTATTAATATTAATATTATAACATATTAATTGATGAAACATATTTAGTTATAAAAATTTTAGTACTATTTTACAATACATAATAATACTAAAATTTTACTTTTATTAGTTATTATGTTATAATTTTAGACACAAATTTGCATTTTATATTAAATTAAAAACAATTAAATTAGCTTAATTTGTTATTCTGCTAAATATAAGAATAAGGAGATTTGAAATGAACATTGTTATAGTAAAAGCAGGTGGAACAGGTTCCAGAATGGGGGATAAATATGATGGTATACCTAAGCAATTTATTGAAATACAAGGTAAACCAATATTAATTTATTCAATAGAACCTTTTGAACATGCCAATAATATTGATAAGATCATTATTTCTTGTCATAAAGATTATATTGAACTCGCCTGGGAATACTGTAGAAAATTTAATATATCAAAAGTATTTAAAATTATTGAAGGCGGAAAAACAACAAATGATTCTTTTTTTAACGGCGTCAAAGAAGCAGAAAAATATATGTCAGATGAAGATATTATTATTCTCGGAGATGCTGTAAGACCATTAGTATCTGAAAATACCGTAGAAGAAATAGTAAAGCAGGCCAAAACCCATGGTGCTGCAGGAGGTGCAGTTAGAATAGCAGAATGTGCTTTTACCAAAAGCAAAAAAGAAAAGGATACATTTCAATATTTAGGCAATGACGGTTCATATATGTCAAAAACACCACAAGGAATAAAACTTGGGAAATTAAAACAATACAAAAAAGAAGCTGAACAAATGGGAGTATATAATAATTGTCCTGCTTTATGTACATTAGCCATAAATACAAATAATCCATATACTTTTGTTCCGGACAGCCCATATAATATAAAAATAACTTATGAAAATCAATTGGATTTTTTTGAAATGATCGTGAAAAATGGTTTAAGAGAAAAAATTATAAATATAAAATAATTATAATAAAGGAGAAATTAATGATAGATTTAACTGATTTAGAAATAAAAACATCAACTGATAAAATCTTGCACGCTGTAAAACAATTAGAATTACAAATTTTAGAAGAAGTAGATAGGATATGCAGAAAAAACAATATCGAATATTCTATAAGCGGTGGAACAATGCTAGGTGCAATAAGGCATGGAGGTTTCATTCCATGGGATGATGATATAGATATCGAATTAACAGCAAAAAATTACGATAGACTTTTGGAAGCTTGTAAAAAAGAATTAGATAAAGATAAATATTTTTTGCTAACACATGAATCTTGTCCAAAATTTAATGACTTTCCGGCTAAAATTATTTTAAAAAATACATTAACAAGAAGCAAATCCGCTAAAAAAGCTGATTTACCATTAACTCTTTGTGTAGATATTTTTAAACTAGATTATATGCCAAATGATTTTGAGAAACGAAAAGAAATATCACATAAACTTTTTAATTTAAGACAATGTATGCTATGTAAGACTTATGATAATATTACATTCTTAAAAGATCCTAATGATAGAAAAGGAAAAAACTTATTTAACGTAAAATACGTATCAAGAAATAGTTTATATAAAAAAATAAAGAAAATAGAAAATAAATGTAATAAACAATATAATAATTCTGATTATTTATATGATAATTGTATTTATCATGTAGGTTATTACGGAGAACCTAATTTTGATAAAATAGGATATGAAGATGTACAATTTGAAGGATTAACTGTAAGAAAATTCAAACAACATCATGAATATTTATGTAACCTATTCGGTGATGATTACATGGAAATGCCTCCAGTTGAAAATAGAGTAACTCACCATAATTATATCGAATTTGATCTAGGCAAATATGCACAAGAATATGATTTGCCGCAAGATTATGAAAAATATATGATCGATTTTCTTAATGCAGACAGATTAATTCATATGAAAAATCTATGCCTTGATATGCTAGATGAAATTGATAGAATCTGTAATAAATACAACATTAAATATTTTTTAAGCGGTGATGACATAATTTATAAGGCAGAGGATATTGAAGAAATGTGTAAATTATGGCGTAAAGATGTCTGTGTATTTATGGATAGAGATAATTTAGAAAAGTTTAATGATGTTGTTGAAAGTGAGTTAGATAAAAAATATTTTTATCAAAATTCTAAGACTGATCCTGAATATATATTTTATTATCCTAAAATAAGATTAAAAGGCACTTATTTAAGAGACAGAACTCTAGTTCCGGCTAATATCAACGAGGGACTTTGGGTCAATATAGGAATCATTGTAAATACTTCAAATGATAAAAATGAAAGCAAAAAATATTATGAAGAATTAAGACAAATTAATGAAGATATGAAATATAAATGTTTATATGATGACATTAGAACTAATAATTTAAAAAATATGAAGAATATTAATGATAAAGAGAAAATTGAATTTAGAAAAAGAAAGATTAAAAGAATTCAAGAACTGAAAAATATAACATTGGAAGAATTATTACAAAAAAGAGAAGATTTATATAGGAAGTATGAAAATGAAGACACTAAATATGTAGTTGAAATTTCAACTACAATGTTAAAAGCTACTCAAATAAAAAAAGAAGATATAGATAATGGTATAATAGATACATTATTAGGACGTAAATATAATTTTCCTAAAAACTATAAATCAATTAGCAATACAATAAAAGAAGAAATTCCTGAAAGAGC
>NZ_CALHFB010000023.1:0-8231 GCF_938029165.1 uncultured Anaerofustis sp. | reverse complement strand
ATTAAAAAATTAACGAAATACTACATAAATTAATTTAAATACGCTTAGCTTTTCCATTCATATTTAAAATAACCTTCATAAAAATATTTATTACAAACAAAAAACCCCGCACAAAAGGCGAGGCTCTTTGCTCCATCATATTTTAAATGCCAATTTTCTAGTAAAGTAAAATCATACCATAGAAGTTTATTCCCGATTCTCTCCAGTCTTTTCCGCCCTTCTCGTGAGGAAGAACTTTGAATCCTGTGTTATCTCCCCAGCATTTTACTCCATGCTCTTCATATCCGTTATTATTAACTGTTTGAATGACGTCTATCCCGCTTCCGTCCATTTGAGGTATTACCTTATCGGCATGTTTGCAATCAGGGAACGAACATTCTTCTCCGTATTCATCTCTGCATATTTCACACTTTTTGGCTCCGTATCCGAGACATTTGTAATATCCGTTTTTACCAAGCCAGTCAAGCATTTTTCTTAACACATGATTTACGTCGTAAGGGTCAAGACACTGTATAAGAAGTGCTTTTTCGTAAGTATCAAGTAAAACCTGCATCTCCTTATAAGTAGTTGCAATGGGAGGACAGCACTGTCTTTTATTGTAGTTCTTACATCCGTATTTACACTTATTGAGTGTCCAAGGTGCAGTAACCACGGTATCGGTATCTATCACCTTTGCGGTCGTAGCACCAAGGTCAACTGCAACTTTTGCAAAATCTTCCATTTTATGTTCCTCCAATCATTTACATTTCATCAGGTCTTTTTGTGTAACGTCTTATTATCAAATTATCTATTACCGAGTTATTTCTGTTGGATAAAATAAATACTATTATTTCTGCTATTTCTTCAGGTTTACATGACATATTTTCAGCCAAATCTCCCCTGGCAATCTTAGCCATAGGTGTTTCTACCGCAGAAGGATATAGATTATGTACTCTTATGTCATCATCGAAAAGTTCAATATTTAATACTTCATTCAGTGCTCTTTGTGCATATTTTGTAGAACAATAAGCTCCCTGGTGTATATGAGGATACATTCCCGAAGATGATACTATGGAAATTATATCCGAACTGTCCGATCCTTTTAATAAATCATAACAAGCCTGAGTCATTGAAAGAGTTGTATATACGTTCACTTCATAGAGTTTCATGAATTCTTCTTTGGTTACATCGAGTAAAGGCTTTCTGAGAGCCACTCCCACACTGTTTACCAAAATATCAAGTTTACCGAAAGTATCCTTGCAGTAAGCTGCGATTTTCTTACAAGTTTCCAAATCACATAAATCCCCGCTGTAATACTCTATGTTTTCTCCGATTTCTTTCTTTAAACTTCGAAGAGCTTCTTCGTTTATATCTGCCATTAAAACTTTGGCACCTTCGCCTGCCAAAGCCTTTACGATTTCTCTTCCTATACCGCCGGTCGCACCTGTTACTATAGCTACCTTATCTTGTAATTTACTACCCATTTTATATAAATCTCCTAAGTTATGTATTTATTCAAGTCCCATTTTCTTTGCGACCATATCTGCCGCACAGCTCATAAGTTCGGCACAAGTGCTACCGCCTGCTTTTCTTTGCTCACGAAGCTCATCACAGCGTGAAAAATTATTTTCGTCTCTAAATTCTTCAACCAATTCTTTAATAGTATCATAACTGATTTTTTTGCTTTCCTGATCTTTAGGGTCTTTCCAGCCGCCTAAAAATCCGGACACTATAGCCATTCCCGAAACCGCTCCGCATACTTCTCCCGCATAACCGAGTCCTCCGCCTAAGTTAGCCGAAAGATTTGCAAGAGTATCTCTGTCGACCCCGATTTCTTCTTCAAAAGCCAATACAACAGACTGACAGCAGTTATATTTTTCATCATGTAATTTTACTGCCTTTTCACCATATTTACCCATAATTTATCTCCTTTTCGTACTTTTATAACCGATTGCTAAATATAAAAAAACAATCATAACATAATTATGTTACCATTGTTTTTAGCATTTGTAAAGTATTTTCCTATAATACACCACAATAAACATTACTATGTTTAATCTAAATATCCCTTAGCCTCACTAAAGTCTTTTATCACTCCGCTTACTTCCTTTAAATCCCTAAAATAAAATTCATTTTCTTTATCGGCAATTACGATTATTTTTGCAAAGCCTCCGTTAAAAGCTGACTTTATCCCTGAAAGAGCGTCTTCAAATACAATAGTATCACCCGGGTCTACACCTATATTTTCTGCCGCTTTTAGGTATATATCGGGTTCAGGCTTCCCCGGAAGAGTACCGTCATCGTATACGACATTATCATAATCGAACCAATTACCAAGACTAAAGTTATTAAAATAGAAATCTATATTTTCTTTATTTGAAGCCGTAGCAATATTTACGTTTATATCCTTTTCTTTCAAATAATCAAGGAAACCGGTAAGCCCATTGACCAAATGAAAATTCTCTTTATCTTCTAGACAGAGTTTTCTGTAAACTCTCTCCTTTTCATCGGACATCTTTATTAGAGTTTCCTTATCCATTTTCTTATTCAAAAAATGTTCTATTATAAAAGAGCTGTTCCTGCCGTGAACATACTTTTTAAATTCCTCGTCGGTTATTTTTCTGCCAATAAGCTTTCCGAGATATCTCTCCCATGCCTTTTCATGTTTGTCGGAATCAAAAAACATAGTCCCGTTAAAATCAAATATTACGGCTTTCATATTTTCTCCCGTTATTATATCGATATTTACTGATTGATTATAACATAAAATCATATCGTTACGGTACATAAAAAATGTAAGGGAATGATCCCTTACATTTAAAATTTAAATTTTCCATAAAAATCTTTTTTATGAAATACTTTTAAACCATATATTATACCTCCAAATGGAAAGTCCTCTTTATCAATTTTGTGATTTCGACCAATAAAAGAGGCACCAAAGAGAATATTCCCACAATCTTCCACTCTTCAAAACTCAATGTAGTAAGACTAAAGAATTCTCTAAGCTGAGGTACACATATTGTAAGTGCAAGTATCACGCCTGATAAGACCATTGCCATAAATAAGTATTTGTTGTGTCCGTTTTTTGTGGTAAAGGAGGAGAGAGTATTCGACCTTTGGTTGAGTGCATGAAACAACTGAGATATGGCAAGCACAAGGAATGCCATAGTCATACCGACTTCATGAGAATCGATATGTATACCGATTTGATAAGCAGATATCGTAGCGATCATTATGTACACACCGTGAAGAAGTACTCTCAACACAAGTCCTTTTTCAAATAATGAATTCGACTTTATAGGCTTATGCTTCATTATATTTCTTCCCGCCGGATCCACCCCCAGAGCCAACGCGGGAAGGGTATCCGTAGCAAGATTTATGAGAAGTACATGTACCGCAAGGATAGGTGCGTCCCAATTCAAGATAGTTGCTATAAAAAGGGTAAGTATCTCTGCGATATTGCCCGCAAGAAGGAACTGTATGACCTTCTGTATATTCCTGTATACTCTTCTTCCCTCTTTGATTGCATATTCAATGGTAGTAAAGTTATCGTCCATTAAAATCATATCGGCACTGTCCTTTGCCACGTCTGTACCGCTTTTTCCCATTGCAACTCCTATATCTGCGGCTTTGAGAGCAGGAGAATCATTTACACCGTCCCCCGTCATTGCAGCCACTTCCCCTGTTCTTTTAAGCGATTTTATTATCCTTAGCTTATCTTTTGGAGAAACCCTTGCAAAAACAGTCACTGAACCGACCAGTTTATCGAGTTCGTCGTCACTCATATTATCAAGCTCATCACCTGATATAACAGTGTTCCCGTCTTTATATATATGAAGTTTTTTAGCTATTGCCATAGCTGTTATTTTATGGTCTCCGGTTATCATTATAGTCCTGATACCCGCTTTATGACAGGTCTCTACTGCGTCTATGACTTCTTCTCTCGGAGGATCGATCATTCCTACGGCACCGAGGAATATCATATCGAATTCGATATCTTCATCGTCTTCTTCGGGGATTTCTTTTAAAGTCCTCTTTGCAAACCCCAAAACCCTTAGTGCATCTTCAGACATTTTCTGACAAAGCTTCAAAATATTGCTTTTATCTTCTTCGGTTAAATCTCTTATACCTACTTCTGTCGATATCTTCGTACAAAGAGGAAGCATTTCATCTACCGCGCCCTTTGTGAAAGCTGTTATTTCTCCGTCCATTATATGAACGGTACTCATTCTCTTTCTATCCGAATCAAAGGGCTGTTCAAATTCTCTTTTATGTTCGTCTTCATAGTCTTCGTGGTCTATACCAAACTCTTTTGCAAGATATATAAGCGCGCCTTCCGTTGGATCTCCCAAAATCTCTCCCTCATTATCCGGGTCAAGGCTTGCATTGTTACAAAGTGCGGCGGCTGAAATCAAATCTTTGTATATGTGTTCATATTTTTCTCCCGCGGCTTTTACGTCTGTGGCTTCCCCTTTTTCAAAATCGCCGTTCATGGCTATATGAGTTACGGTCATCTGATTTTTCGTAAGTGTACCGGTCTTGTCGGAACAAATGACGGTTGCACTCCCAAGGGTCTCAACTGCGGGAAGCTTTCTCACAAGTGCATTTTTCTTTGCCATCCTTTGTACGCCAAGCGCCATCACTATCGTTGCGGTCGCCGGAAGCCCCTCGGGAATAATTGAAATAGCAAGAGAAATTGCGGTCATAAGAAGAGGCACCAATGGTTTTTGATACATATACCCAATAGCAAACATAAGTACACAAACTATTATACCGACTACGCTAAGTATCTTCCCTACGGAATTTAGCTTTCTTTTAAGCGGTGTATCGAAGTTATCTTCTTTTTCAATCATTCCTGCAATACTACCGACTTCGGTATCCATTCCCGTTGCTGTAACGACTCCTATACCGTTTCCGTAAGTTACGACTGATGAAGTATACGCCATATTTGTCCTGTCTCCAAGAGGTATATCGCTTTCAAACACATCCTCCCAGTCTTTTTCGGAGGGAACGGACTCACCGGTAAGAGAAGCTTCTTCAATCTTTAGGTTTGCGGATTCTATAATCCTCATATCTGCGGGGACTATGCATCCGTCTTCCAATATCACCACATCGCCTATAACAAGCTCACTTGCCTTAACGATACTTTCTTTACCTTCTCTAAGGGCTCTTGCTGTAGGCGCGGACATACTTTTCAGTGCCTCCATTGCATCTACGGCTTTTTTCTCCTGAACTATACCTATTACAGCGTCTATTATTACAATGACCATTATCACGATAGCTTCGGTCCATTCATTCAAAATAACGGACAGCAATGCAGCCGCTATCAATATAAGAACCATTACATCGGATAATTGTTCTTTTAGCATCTCAAAAATAGATTTTCTTGGTGCTTTCTTCAGTTCATTTGCACCATATTTATTTAATCTGTCCAAAGCTTCTCTATCACTCAACCCCTCTTTTGTTGTATCCAGTTTACTTAAAGTGTCTTCAACCCCAAGGGAGTGATAAGGAACCTTATTATCATTATTATTACTCATTTTTTGTCTCCTTCATAATGTTGTTTTAATGTATAAAAAAAAGCATAACCAAAACATCCCTACTCCTGCAGAGATTGGCTATACCAACAAAATGAATTAAATCTCACTAAAAAATGAGCATTATATAATTTTATATACCTTCTCAGGTCGTGCAGGTCATCCACCTTATTATCACCTCTTTCTTCTTTATGATTTAATCATATATTATTTTATGTATATGTATCTTTAATGTGATTTATATGAAATTAATATGATATTTGTTACTTTATTTTTTAAGAAACAAACTTCTAAGGCAAGGTGCCTTCAACTCCCTTGCAGGGCTCCGCCCTACTACCGAAATAAGAACTTTCAGTCCTTAGAAAATCGACCATACTCTCCTTATCTAATGAATGGAAGAAACGAACCCGCTGAGCTAGGTGCCTAAGCCTCCGTGGAAGGGATATCAAACTTACTGTTGTAAATCATATCCTGATTACCTGAAAAAATTGTTTCTTTTATAAATAGGAACAACTTACTCTCACCGCTTCTATTGTATCCATTATAAGACATCCATATATAATAGAATATTTCATAAAATGCTATTATTAAAAAATAAATCATACTTTATACTACTTTTATATTGACATACTGTCCGACATAGTCTACAATTATATTGTGTCAGACAAAGGAGGTGTATATATGTCTCCACGAACTGGAAGACCTAAGAATGAAAATTCCATGAATGAAAGAATCACTGTGAGACTTGACAAAGAAACAAGTGAAATTCTAAAAAAATATTGCGAGAAGAACAATATTGAAAGATCTGAAGCAATCAGACTGGGAATTAGAAAATTAGGTTAAATTAAAAGGAGCCTGCCCCTTTGAAAAAACAAGCTCCTTACACTTTACCATACCGAAGTATGATAAAAATATTCTATCATACTTCCTATGGTTTTTCAACAACACAAAATCAAACATAGGAGGATAGAAATGAATAATCGTAAAAATAAAGAAAGCATAACGTTAGAACTGACCAAAGAAGAATATTTTAAACTGAATGAATACTGCAGAATAAAAAATGTTGATTACTCAAAAGCAATAAGCGATATAGTAAATAATTATCATAAAACATCGGCGGAACAAAAATGAAAAATCGAATACTGGAAGAAATATATGATAAATACATGAACAGCGATATAAATCAAAGCAGAGACGGATTTGAAGAAATTAATAATGAAAGATTTATTATCATCAAAAAGATAAACGATACCGTAGGAGATGAAGTCTTCCGAAAAATCGAGCAGGATATCGGAGATTATGCTTACTTTGCTGAAAAGGAATGCTTTATTCGAGGATACAAGGAAGCGGTAAATAACCTCAGAGAAATAGCAGAAAACATACTTTTATTTGTTTCCATATCAGACGAAAATAAATTCAAGAATTATAAGATGAAATAAAAGAGCCTTATGTAAGGCTCTCTTATTATTTAGTTAAATTATTATGAAATATCATTTAATCAATTAGCAATATAAAAATTGTTTAATTAAAAGCTCCCATGATAGGAGCTTATATATTATCTAAATGATGATACGATTTAAACTATCATGAATTTTAAATATTATTTACATATATTAAAGATAGTTTATTACGTTATAATTTATTTGCTTTAAAATAAGCAAATATATTTTCAGATAATAAACTTTAGTAAGCTTAATATTTCTTCAATAAAGGCTATTAATCCCACTAGCATAAAGTATCTTTAATGCTTATATTAAAAATATTAATTTCTATAAAAAATATCATAATTTTCATATAAAAACAATATTGATTGTTTCAAATAAAAAATCCCCATAAAGGGGATTTCCTGATTTCTAAATGACGAAGCGATGTAAATCATCATAACTTTTAGATCCCTTTTAGCGAAGCTCTTAGCCTCCGCGGCTTGAGCGGAGATTTTGACTGCTTACCCATTTGAAAAATGGTCTGGATTTTAATAAAATCCAGATGTGCCTTGGCACATTAACAGGCACGAGCAGATTTGCGTTAGCAAGATTTGCGAGTTTTAAGTTACTTTTATTCACAAATATCGCTGAGGCGAATTTGTTCATGTTGACTTCTGTGCTTTGCACAGTGATATTTTAACTTAGTTAAAATATCTAAAACTCTTTCAGAGTTTTTAGTCAGTCAAAAAGTGCCGGGGTGTAAGGGGCAGAGCCCCTTTATAACCTTTATTTATTAGCACTTACATAAATAGGATATATATCTTCTTCAGTCAGAGGAATGAGTTTACCTACTTTAGTCCCTTTTACATAGAAACATCTGTTTGTAAGTTCTCTAAGTCCCTCTTCGTCCTGGATACCTATTCCAAGCTCGCTGAAACATGTAGGCATATTTATAGATTTAAAGAATTCTACGGTAGCTTCGATACCTTTGTCGGCTAATTCTTCATCAGTACCTTCGGTAATTCCCCATACATTTCTGGCATATCTTGCAAATCTTTCGATGTCTTTATGTTTTACATAATTTGCCCAGTGAGCCCACATCGTGGAAAGAGAAGCACCGTGAGCAACATCGAATTTCGCACTCAGAGAGTGTCCCAGTCTGTGAGTAGTAAAGTCCATAGGTGCGCCAAGCCCCGTAAGACCGTTATGAGAAAGAGAGCCTGCCCACATTATTTCGCTCATCGCATGGTAGTCTTCTTTATTTTCACAGGCAACTCTTCCGTTTTTTATT
>NZ_CALHFB010000022.1:0-2197 GCF_938029165.1 uncultured Anaerofustis sp. | reverse complement strand
TGAGCAAAGCTCAGAGGACAACATGAGTGAGTGCCATTCATGGTCATTTGCGAATGGTTTTATGTGCATTCCGGGATCTTGCCTTTGTCAAATTTGCTGCACAGCATAACTTCGAAATCATGTTATCGTATGTGTTACCACATCTAAATTTTGTTACACAAAATTTAGTAAGCCTTCTTACAAAGTCTTTCGATAGTCAAAAAAGAGCAGGATTCTTAAGGGACGGAGTCCCTTATAACTGCTCGTAGGGCGGAGCCTTACAGAATTTGGGGTGCGGTTTTTCGCCCACAAATAAAAAACTCGGATTTCTCCGAGTTCAAATTATTTTTTAGGCGGTCTCCAGCTTGATTTAAGGGAAACTATCCTATTAAACACAAGTTCATTGTCTTTAGTAAGTTTAGGGTCTACGCTGAAGTATCCGTTTCTTACAAATTGGTATCTATCTCCCGCTTTAGCTTTTTTCATGAACGGTTCAAGATATATTTCTTTTTCATTCAGCGAGTCGGTGTTTAGCGTATCAAGGAAGTTTTCGCTTGATACTTCACTGTTGAATAAAGGTTCCAAAAGCCTTGCTTTAGCTTTTATTGCAGTGCTTCTTTCCACCCAGTGTATCGTACCTTTTACCTTCCTTCCGGTAAATCCGCTTCCCGATTTCGTTTCGGGGTCGTATGTGCATTTAAGTTCGACCACTTCGCCGTTTTCATCTTTTACGACTTCATTGCAAGTAACAAAATATGCTCCTCTAAGCCTTACTTCGTTACCGGGGAATAATCTGAAATACTTCTTAACGGGAACTTCCATAAAGTCATCCCTCTCAACATAAAGTTCTCTGCCGAAAGGTACTTCTCTCTTTTCTCCGTCTTCTATATCCTGGTTATTTTCCATTTCAAGCATTTCTATCTTGCCTTCGGGATAATTTGTTATAGTAAGTTTTAATGGGTTTAAAACGGCGTTCACTCTGTCTGCTTTGAGCTTTAAATCATCCCTTATGAAATGGTCCAACATACCGCTGTCAACAAGGCTGTTTGACTTGCTTACTCCTATCTCTTCGCAGAAATTAACGATAGCTTCGGGAGTAACGCCTCTTCTCCTGAAACCGGAAATCGTAGGCATCCTCGGGTCGTCCCAGCCGTCAACATATCCTTCATCGACGAGCTGTCTTAAATATCTCTTGCTCATAACCTGATTTGTAAGGTTTAGCCTTGCAAATTCTATCTGTCTCGGTCTTTTATTTTTATAGTCATCAAGATTATCCAGTATCCAGTCATACAAAGGTCTGTGGTCTTCGAATTCAAGAGAACAAAGTGAATGAGTTATCCCCTCGATAGCGTCTTCTATAGGATGAGCAAAGTCGTACATAGGATAAATACACCAATTATCTTTAGTATTGTGGTGTTCCTCGTGTACCACTCTGTAAAGTGCGGGGTCACGCATGTTCATATTGGGGCTCGTCATATCGATCTTGGCTCTTAAAACTTTTGAACCCGTCTCGTATTTACCCTCTTTCATCTCTTTGAAAAGCTTAAGATTTTCTTCTACACTTCTGTCTCTGTAAGGAGAATCCACTCCCGGAGTCGCTAAATTACCTCTGTTTTTCTTCATTTCTTCATAGCTTTGGTCATCTACGTATGCAAGCCCTTTACTAATAAGCTCCACAGCATAAGCATACATCTTATCGAAGTAATTTGACGCATGAAGTTCTTTTGCCCATTCAAAGCCCAGCCAGCTTATATCTTCCTTTATGGATTTTACATACATCGTATCTTCCTTTGCGGGATTTGTATCGTCGAAACGAAGATTTGTCTTACCTCCGTATTTCTTTGCGGTAAGAAAATTTATGCAAATCGCCTTTGCATGTCCTATATGCAAAAAACCGTTGGGTTCGGGCGGGAAACGAGTGTATATTTCATCTTTATCGTATATTCCCTTTTCTATATCTTTATCTATTTCATTTGTTATAAAGTTGGACTTGATTTCCCCCATATAAACGCTCCTTTTCGTACTTAAAATTATCTTTACCATTATAATACAATTTTATTAATTATTAAAGATATTTTTTCTTTTTCAAAGAAACAACATTTCTAGGGGCGCTGCCCCTTTCACCCCGCTAAATCTTTGCTCGCCCAAAGATTTAGAATAAAAGGCTCCACTCAATCGCCGTGGTGGCTCTTAACGCGGTCGAATTTTCTAAAAATCT
>NZ_CALHFB010000021.1:0-34364 GCF_938029165.1 uncultured Anaerofustis sp. | reverse complement strand
GTACCCCGCTCGCCGCGGTGGCTTAGAGCTTCGCTAAAAGGGATATTAAACTTACGAAAGTCATTCACCCGCATATTACCTAAAAGAGATTACATATTCTTTTTTAAAGATAAAAAAGAATGAAAAAATCTCCGCTAACCGCGGAGGCTAATCTTCGCTAAAAGGGATATTAAACTTACAAAAGACTATCATATACTAATTACCTAAAAAAGTTATTTATTTTATAGTTAATGACGACTGGTTTTTATATAATAAAATTAAATATATGAAGTACATTCAATAACATGAATTCTTAGTTCATTGTACAATATATTTGCTTTAGAAATATTTGTGAACCCGACTTAAAAATATTTAAAGGAGTACGGTACGAAACTCCACAAAAGCTCGTATGAAGAACAGACATTAAATAATGGTATAACCCCTAATATATTTAGTTGTATAGAATAATAAGTCATGATATAATCATTAAAAATACATAAGCGAGGTAAAGATATGATAGACGAAGCTTTGGAAATCATCGAAGATTATTTGGACGGTGAAAGCGATACCGATGATTTTAAGACCGACATCGGGGTACTTGTGGATATGGACTATTCGGATATGAAAGAAGAGAACGAAGAAGCAGCGGACTTGATAGCAGAAGACTTACTGGGTGTACTAAACGACCATGAGGACGGGAGCTGTTTGATGACTTTCATGGAAAAGGTAAGCGATGTTTACGAACGTATAAAAGAGGTGTTATAAAGGAAATTTTTTTACTTTCTTTTATAGGGATATAATTTCAGCAGGAACTCTATGAGTTTATTTAATATGTACGGTAAAAAGGATAACAAACGAACTTTTATGGTAAAATTCTTACGAAAATATAATAATAAAAATTTATTATGTTTTATGAATTATTGAAGGATGACGGGGTAAAAGCGGCAGTGAGACTTGACGGTCATTCCTTTACAAAAAACAAAAATTATGATAATATAGGTCATAATATCAATAACGGGAGGATATTATGAAGCCAAAAACGAGACAGCTGATAGCGAGGATAATAGTTGTAATTCTTGCTATGTTAATGGTTTTAGGCGCCGTATCGCCTTATATTTGGGGAGCAGAAAAATATAAAACTTACACAAACGAAAAGCTTCATGTCAGCATGAAGCTTCCTTCTTCTGCGAAGAAAGACATGGAAAAACTGAGCGAAAACGCAAGAGAATTCCCCGTTGATTTTTATTTGACGGCGAGAATTGTCTACGGTGACATATACGAAGATACTTTAAGCGAAAAAAAACTTTCCAAAGATGAACTCCTAAGAGAAGAAGTCTATATCGAAAGTCAGTATACAAAAGATACATGGAACGATAAAAAATATATCACAAAGTATTTTAAAGATATTCTGGGAGATGCGAAGAGCGAATACTCTTTTGAAATTTCAAAGTCAAAATTAAGCGGGATACCGGCTTGGAAATGTTATTATAAAGGTAAATCCACAAAGAGTGCGGGGTATTATTATCTGACCGTCACCAACGGGGGACTTTACGTGTTACAGCTCGACTGCTACTTAAAGAGCCTTTCTAATTATAAAAATACTATAAATAAAATAAAAGACAGTTATAAGATAACAAACCTTGTCGTTCCGGACGCTGCGGAGATAGCCTCGAAGAAAAAGGCTTTGGCAGCAGAGAAAAACAACGAAAAAGCTATAGACACAGAACAGCCTAAGGAAGAGACACAAAAAGAAAATACTTCTGCGGCAGTGACCAATACCGAAACCGAGGGGGAATCCGTTTTCGGATATTTTCTCGGAGGAGCGATACTTCTTGCAATAATCGCAGGGATAGTGATTTATATCCTAAGGCAGAAGAAATACAAGAAAATGAAGAAAAAAAGAAGAGAACTTAGAGTAAAAAGGAAAAATAACGATAAAATAGAATAGAAAATGATAAAAAGAAGTTTTAAACTTCTTTTTATTTTAATATAATAAGGGTAAAGATATAAGGAGAGGAAAAAATGGGATATTGGCAGACCAGAGGGCTCAGAGGAAGCGACTTTGAAGATTTGATAAACAGAACCAACAAAGAATATTTTGACGACGACCTTGCAGTCGTACAGAAGATCCCCACTTCTATCAAGCCGGTAAAGCTTGATAATGAAAGAGGTGTAATTTCTCTCGCATATTTTGACGAAAAGAGTACGGTAGACTATATGGGAAATGTTCAGGGCATACCCGTTTGTTTCGACGCAAAGGAAACGACCCATAAATCCCTTCCCATAGCGAATATCCACTCTCATCAGGTGGAATTTATGGATAAATTCGATATGCAGGGCGGTGTCGCATTTTTACTGGTTCACTTTAGTAAATTTGATGAATATTATATTTTAGATATGAAAACTCTTATCAAGTATTATAACGATTCGCAAAACGGGGGAAGGAAATCTATCCCCTATGAGGCATTCAACAAGGACTTGGAAATTTTTACGGACATAAAATATCCTCTCCACTATTTGGAAGGGATAGGTACATATCTTGAGATGAAGGAGAAGGCAGATGATTAAGCTTATATTAGACGGCAGAAAAAATATAGAAGTTAAAGAAGGGACAACTATTGAAGACATAGTTCACTTAAGTGAAAATCACAGGCTTGTAGTCGGAGGACTTGTCAACAATGTAGTGGAGAGTTTGAATTATGAATTTAAAAAGGACTGCAACTTTGAGTTCGTCTATATAAATTCATCTCTCGGAAAGAAGATTTACGAAAAGACCCTGCTGTTCCTGCTTGCGGTAAGCTCAAAGCAGGTCTTTAAGGACAGGGAGATCTCCATAGGATATTCTCTCGGCGGAGGAATCTTTTTTGAATACACCGACGAAAGCGACTTGAGCGAAGAAGATATAAAAAAGCTCAAGGCTGAGATGAAAAAGATAATAGAAGAAAATTATGATATAAATAAACTCAAAGCTACCAGAGAAGACATGAAAGCTTCCATAGACAAAAATATATTCCTTACCAACAAAGAGCTGGTAGACTGCCTGAGAGACGGGATACTCACTTTATACGAGCTTGGAGGGGCTTACGGATATTTCTACGGAGACCTTCTTCCTTCCACCGGGTATTTAAAAGTCTTCGACATAATCAAATACAATCACGGAGCAATACTTCTCGGATGTGACAAGACTCACCCGGATAAGGTACATGAATTTTTCGATAATCCGAAACTCTTTGAAGAGTATGAAGAGTTCGATAAATGGCTAAAAGATGTGGGAGTGACAAATATTGCCTCACTCAATAAAAAAATCGAAAACAACGAAATAGAGGAGCTTATACTGGCAAGCGAAGCCAGACATGAATACCTTATAGCAAAAGCTGCGGATAAGATTATCACCTCAAAGGATAAAAAGAGGATAATCCTGATAGCAGGACCTTCATCTTCGGGAAAAACCACCACATCGAAAAGACTTCAGACTCATTTGATGGCAAGAGGCCTAAGCCCCGTTACCATAGGTCTCGACGATTATTTCCTAAACAGAGACATAACTCCTAAGGACGAAGACGGTAAGCCTATGTACGAATGTTTGGAAGCCATTGACGTCTCATTGTTCAACGAACATCTCTTAAAGCTAATAAACGGAGAAGAAGTGGAGATACCTATCTTTGATTTCCATACAGGAACAAGAAAGAAGTTCGGAAGAAAAATCAAAGTCAGCGAAAACAATCCTATAATAATAGAAGGTATACACGGGCTTAACGAAAGGCTTACTGTTTCCGTACCCGATAAGGATAAATTCAAGATTTACATCTGTCCTTTTACCGTAATGGGAATAGACCAGTATAACAGGATAACCACATCAAAAATAAGGATGCTGAGGAGGATAGTAAGGGATACTCACGCAAGAAGCAAAAAAGCGATAGACACCATAAGCATGTGGGAAGATGTGAGAAGCGGAGAAAAAGTAAACATAATCCCGTACAGAGAGCAGGCGGATTATATAATAAATTCCACTTTGCTATACGAGATACCTATCCTTAAAAAGTACGCTTATCCTCTTTTACAGGAAATAGGAAGAGATGAAAAGTATTACTACGAAGCAAGACACTTACTCGACTTTTTATCCTTCTTTAGGACCATAGAAGACGAAGAATATATCCCGGGAGTTTCGATTTTAAAGGAATTCATCGGGGGAAGTTTTTATGAATAAAGATAATAAGGGCTGTCCGCCCTTAAGAACCCGACCATTTTTGTCCAAAGCAACAAAAATGGATTAAATGCTTCCACTCAATCGCCGTGGTGGCTTATAACGCTACTGGATTTCCTCAAAAAATCTCCCCGATTTTTTGGGAACAGTCGCTATCCCGCCCCCAATTCAAATGAAACTTTTTTAATAATTAATGAATATCTAAATAACAAATATAAAAAAAGAATGCGACTGCATTCTTTTTTCTATCTTCTCTTTTGTAATTGTGTTTTGACAAGCCTCAGATTTTCTAATAAAAACTCTTTTTCATCTTTCGTACAATCCCTGAATATCACGTCTATTTCCGTTATCGGAACATGCCTTGTCTTAGTTCCGAAATTTATCCCCAAAAATTTTATCAATGCTGATATTTAGTACATTAGAAATATTCAAGACAGTCTGGAGCGATGTCTTTGTATTTCCATTCTCTATGTGACTCAAATGGCTCACCGATAAATCCACAGCTTCTGCCAACTGCTCCTGTGTAAGCTTCTGTTTTATCCTCTGTCTTTTTAACTTTTCTCCCATCATTAAATAGTCTATTTTCATTTCTTTCCTCCTACATTTTATTAAATATTTATCTTACTTTATAATACTATATTTTTAAATGTAAAATAAGCTATGCAGACGTAGCATACGTCAACATATATTATGTTTTCATATAAAAAATAAAATTTCAAGAAATTGAAATATTGTGTAATATTTTTTCTTGCGATGTAAATACTTTACTTATAGAAGAAAAAAATCAGAGGACAGATGATATGAAAATTTCAAAAATCGTTTATAAAAGAATAACCGAATTATTAAAAGAAAAAGGCACAAACATAAATAAATTTTGCAGAGAACATCAAATGCCTACGACCAGTATTTACAGCATAGGAGACGGGAAGTCTTCTTCGCCGTCATTAAAACTTATAATTAGATTTTGTGATGCTCTCGACATAAGCTTATATGAATTTTTTGATTATGAACCGTTTAAAAACAGGGATTATGATCAGGAAAAATAAATAATAAAAAAGAACCTTCGTTTTCCCCTTGGGTTCTTTTTTTATGTAAATATATTAAATATTCTATTGAGTGCAATATGCGTAGGCGCAGCTGTCGTTTGGAAAAATTGCGGGTTTCTTTTGAATACTACCCGCATTTTGTGAAATAACCTATATCCCGCACATTACCTTAAAAAGTTTTATCTTTTATTTAAGGTAATAAATCTTTTAGGTAATTTGCGGGTGACTTACTGAAGTAAGTTTAATATCCCTTTTGCCGAAGGCTTAGGCACCGCGCCTAGCGGAAGAACTTTTATCCCTTTTTTGTTTCTTCGGACAAAAAAGGGCGGATTGTAAGGCAGAGCCTTACAGAATTTGGGGTGCGGGGCGAAACCCCGCAGAGTTTCCTAAGGGACGGAGTCCCTTATATAGGGTTTTAGGGGCAAAGCCCCTGATATTTGTTTCTTTAAAAAGAAATTAGTGAAGCCTTTTACCCCCGAGCCTTGTGAAATCTCTGTAGAATTCTTTGTAGTAGTTTGGCATTGCGGAGGGTACTTTTGCTTTTATGGGGCTTAGTGCCTGCCTTGAAACCGCACACAGTGCAAATATGCTTTCGTGAAGCTTCAAGTCGTTTACAGTACCGCCCTTTAACATTTCCCTTCCTCTTATGATAAGGTCTCCTCCGAAGATGAAGCTGTCGCCTCCGACGGAGTTTATCGCGTGTACCAAGTCATTTGCTGCAAGGGTATCTTTTATGTAGATGTCCTCTACATTTTTAAGCTTGCTGGTGCCGTCGGCAACGCTCGCTATCACTGCAAGATACGGCATTAAATCGGGTACTTTGCTTATGTCTATATTAAAGGCGTTTATCCTGTTCGGTCTTGCTATTATATCTCCTTTGGGGCTTGCCAGTATGTCTATGCCTATTACTTTTAAAATATCCAGAAGTTTTTTATTGTCCTGCCTGCTTTTTAGGTTCAAATCCTTAACCATTACCTTATGACCGAGAGCACTTGCTGTTATCCATACACTTGCCATGGTAAAGTCGTTTTCTATTGTTACATTACATGGTTCATATTTTGTATTTATGATATCGAACTCTTTAAAGTTTTTGTTTTTTACGTCTATTTCAAAGTCCTTTAATATTTGAATGGTCCTGCTTATATAAGCCTTATCTTTTATCTCTCCGAGGATAATCACTTTAGAGGCTCTGTAGGCTCTGGGAAGCATTGAGAGAAGTGTGGATAAACATTCCTTTTCGATGTCGGCTCTTATATAAAAAACGGATTTATCAATACTCGTCTTTATTTTTATGGGATATTCACCTTTTTCCATTTGGATTTTTGTAAATCCCTTTTCAAAAAAGAGGCTGTAGAATGAATTCAAAGGATTTTGTATGATAACATTCTTATATTTAAGATTGAATTTAGTCTTGGATATAAGCAAAATGGGCGCAAAAGTCCTAAGCAGATTTAAGTTGTTCCTAAGGTCTATTTCTTTTAAATCTATATCAAAAGGATATGAACCTTTTATCCTTAAAGTCTTTCTTTTTCCCTGATATTCGTCTACGGTTATACGTGCCCCCAGCAGACTTAATATATCCAGTATCTCCTTAGTTTCTTTATCGAATAAAACATTGTTTATAATACTTGTTTCGCTCGTGAAAAGGGAACATATCAAATATCTTTTTAAGTCTTCCAAAACCGGTTTAGCGGTAACTTTTCCGTTTAAAATCCTGTTATCAAGTGTTATTTCCATTTTTACCCCATAATCCCATTTTAAGATTTTACTTAATTTTACTATTTTTAAATCAAAATATCAATTATTTAATATATTTTTAATATTTTCTCCATATCGTAATTACTTTATGTTATAATATTTTCGCAGAGTAGATAAGATGCGTTAAGTGTTAAAGGATGGGAAGTTGCCTTTAAACGAAAACGAAAGTTGCGGTATCTTGTCGCGTCCGCTGTATATTTCATTTAAATATGTCATGAATAGCGGAGCTTTGTCTAGTAATACTTAGGAGGTAAGAAGTATGAATAGAGCAAGCTCTAGTTTAGTTAGTACGAGAAAAATCGTTTTCGCGGGACTATTAATTGCAATGGGGATAGTACTGAAGATGTTTGAAATCAGTGTGACACCTAATTTCAGGATCGGATTTACTACCGTTCCAACGATTTTTTCGGGGATACTCCTTGGACCGATTTATGGTTTTGCCATAGGGTTTTTGTCTGATTTTATTCAATTCGTTATAAAGTCGGACGGAGGTGCGTTCCACCTCGGTTTTACCCTCACAAGCGCCCTATACGGACTCATTCCCGGACTTATTGCAATGATGGTAAAAAGGAAAAACATCGAACTTAGCTTAAAACATGTTGTACTTATAGTAGTACTGTGTGAAGTAATATGTTCGATAATTTTAAATACCGCATTCCTGATTCAGATGTACGGTTACGCTACGATAGCTATGATACCGCAAAGGTTGATAAAAGCCGTAGTCATGATTTTTCTAAACAGTGCAATAATTTATTTTCTATATAATAATACTAAGAACAAAATAAAGGTTTAAGGAGAAGGATTTAAAAATGGGTTACAAAAGTGATATTGAAATTGCTCAGGAAGCAAAGATGGAAGACATCAGAGAAGTGGCAAAGAGAATAGGTTTAAGCGAAGACGATATAGAACTTTACGGAAAATATAAAGCAAAGGTAGACTACAATGTTTTAAAGAGGACTGAAGACAAAAAAGGAAAACTTATCCTTACTACTGCTATCAACCCCACTCCTGCGGGAGAAGGGAAGACCACTACCACCATAGGTGTTGCAGACGCCATAAGAAGGTTGGGGTACAGCACTATAATGGCACTTAGAGAACCTTCTCTCGGACCGGTGTTCGGTATAAAAGGCGGAGCTGCCGGAGGCGGATATGCTCAGGTCGTTCCTATGGAAGACATCAATCTTCATTTTACCGGTGATTTACATGCTCTTACTGCGGCTAACAATCTCCTTGCGGCTATGATAGATAATCATATCCAGCAGGGCAACGAGCTTAATATCGACACGAGAAGGATAGTTTGGAGAAGAGCTATCGACATGAACGACAGACAGCTTAGGAATATCGTCTGCGGTTTAGGCGGAAAAGTAAACGGGACACCTCGTGAAGACGGATTTGATATAACCGTAGCAAGCGAAGTCATGGCTATATTCTGTCTTGCCAATAATATCACAGATTTGAAAGAAAGACTGGGTAACATAGTTGCCGCATATGATATGGAGGGTAAGCCCGTTACAGCGAGAGATCTAAAAGCCAACGGAGCTATGGCGACACTTCTAAAAGACGCTTTAAAACCTAATTTGGTACAGTCTTTGGAAGGAACTCCCGCTTTTATTCACGGAGGACCTTTTGCGAATATAGCTCACGGCTGTAACAGCGTTATCGCTACAAAAATGGCAAGGCATTTTTGTGATTATGTAGTAACGGAAGCAGGTTTCGGGGCAGACCTCGGGGCGGAAAAATTCCTTGATATAAAATGCAGGCTTGCAGACCTTAAACCCGACGCTGTAATAATAGTTGCGACGGTAAAAGCTCTTAAATATAACGGGGGAGTAAGCAAGAACGACCTTGGCAAAGAGAACTTGGAAGCTCTTGAAAAGGGACTTCCTAATTTACTCAAACACGTTGACAACATAAAGAATGTGTTCGGACTTCCTTGTGTTGTTGCTATAAATAAATTTGTCAATGATACCGATGAAGAAGTAAAACTCATTGAAGACAAATGCAGTGAGCTCGGCGTAAACGTAGTATTAAGCGAAGTTTGGGAAAAAGGCGGCAAAGGCGGAGAAGACCTTGCAAAAGAAGTTATAAGGCTTTGCGATGAAGAAAATAACTTTAAATTCTCTTATGACACTGATTTAAGCATTAAAGAAAAAATTGAAACGATAGCAAAAAAAGTATACGGAGCAGAGGGCGTTGACTTCCTTCCAAAGGCTAAGAAAGAAATGGATAATTTTGAAAAATTAGGTTTTGGAAATATGCCTATCTGTATAGCTAAAACTCAGTATTCACTTTCAGACGACCCAACAAAACTCGGTAAACCGGAAGGTTTCAGAATAACCATCAAAGATATGACCGTTTCTGCGGGTGCGGGCTTTATAGTAGCACTTGCGGGAGACGTTATGAAAATGCCGGGGCTTGGAAAAGAACCCGCTGCATTTAAAATTGATGTCGACGAAAACGGAAAGATATCGGGATTATTTTAGAAGTATTGTTATAGAAAATAAAACTTATTTTAAAGACCGTGAAAGCGGTCTTTTTTGTTTATGATTTTAAATAATCGTGTAGTGATATTTAGAATTTAAAAATTCAAGGTTCAAAAAATTAAGCAGGTTTTGCGTTTGGATTTTATGAGAAGCAGAGTTGGATTATATGATTTATCATTAAAGGCTTTAAATATAAAAGGGGCTGAAATATTTAAATTTTAATGGGTAATATTTGATTAGAAAATTATGTTTTAAAGTAATATTGATTGTTTTTGCAGGGGCAGGAGTGGAGAAATTCTTGAATTGAGTTGATTGGGATTTTAACGTGAATATAGGTTGGTTAGGGGCGCGGAATCTGCCGAAGGCAGGCGTAGTGCCCCGTAAGGTAAATAAAAAAGCTCCCATATGGGAGCTTTTATTTTATCTTATCTGTCCGCTGCCGGTAATAACGTATTTTATTGTAGTAAGTTCATTAAGTCCCATAGGTCCTCTTGGAAGGGTCCTTTGAGTCGCTATACCTATTTCGCTTCCGAAACCGAATTCTTCACCGTCTGTAAATCTTGTTGAAACATTCACATAGACACATGCACTGTCTATTTTTGAAGTAAATAAATTCATGCTTTCGATATTTTTTGTAACTATGCATTCGGAGTGCTTTGTTGAATATTTATTGATATGATTTATCGCTTCTTCTATGTTTTCTACAATTTTTACTGCGATTATATAATCGTTGTATTCTGTCTTGTAATCTTCTTCGGTGGCTTTTTTTGCTTTGCTTCCGAGGATTTTTACAGTCCTTTCATCTCCTCTGAATTCCACATTATGTTCTTTGAGCTTACTATATATAAGAGGAAGGACTTCTTCTGCTTTCTTTTCATGAATTAGAAGTGTCTCCAATGAATTGCATACGCTTGGTCTTTGTGTTTTCCCATTGTCTGTCAAATCAACAGCCATATCGTTATCGGCAAATTCATCTATATATATATGACAGTTTCCCGCTCCCGTTTCGATGAATGGAACAGTTGCGATATCTTTTATAGACCTTATCAGTCCCGCACTTCCTCTTGGGATCAATACATCTATATATTCCGTAAGCTTAGCCATTTCGGATACATATTTTCTGTCCGTGTCGGAAACCAGCTGGATTACATCGTGATTGAGTCCTGCTTTTTTTACGGCACCCCTCATTACTTCTACAAGCCTTGTATTTGTATTTATCGCTTCTTTACCGCCTCTTAGGATACATGCATTGCCGGATTTTAGGCATAAACATCCCGCGTCGACCGTAACGTTCGGACGTGATTCGAATATTATACCAACGACTCCGTAAGGGACTCTCTTTATTACTATCTCCATTCCGTTTGGTCTTTTGGATCCTCCCGAGATAACTCCCACAGGATCTTTTAAATTGATGACTTTATCTATAGAATTTGCTATGGCTTTTATTCTGTCTTCGTCAAGAGTAAGCCTGTCTATCATGGACTCTTTCATCCCATTTGCTTTGGCATTTATAATATCTTCTTTGTTAGCTTTAATGATACTTTTCATGTTGCTTATGAGTTCATTTTTGATGCACTCAAGAGCTTCGTTCTTTTTGTTTGTATTCAAATCGCTTATGCTTCTGCCTGCTATCTTAGCTTTTTTGCCTAAACTGTTCATATTAAACATCTGTATTTCCTCACTTTCTTACTTTAAATAACGTTCCTTTGTTTTCTCCGTCAAAGAGACTGTATAAATCGTTAGGGTCTTTTGATGATAAAATTACCATATCAAAATTATTTTCAAAGGCTATTTGTCCCGCTTTGATCTTGGTTATCATTCCTCCGGTACCGAGGTTATTTACCGCGTCGGAACAGCAGTTTACTATATCGTCGGTTATTTCTTCAACGACTTCTATCCTCTTTGCATCTTTATTCTTACTTGGGTTATCTGTGTAAAGTCCGTCTATATCCGTTAGGATAACTAATAGGTCTGCTTTTATGATTGAACTTACTACGGCGGATAATGTGTCGTTATCTCCGAATTCAAGTTCTTCCGTGCTTACCGTATCGTTTTCGTTTACTATCGGTATGACGTTGTATTTAAGCAGTTTATCAAATGTGTTGGTTATTTTAAGGATATCTTCCTTTTCTGAAATTACATCATTGGTAAGAAGGACCTGTGCTACGTTATGGTTATATTCCGAAAATAATTTATCGTATAAATACATAAGTTCGCACTGTCCTATGGCTGCGAGAGCCTGCTTTTGAGATAAGTCCTTGGGTTTTCTGTCTATCCCGAGCTTACCCATTCCGACCCCTACCGCTCCCGAAGAAACAAGGATTATATCCCTTCCGGAATTTTTAAGGTCTGCAATTATTTTCACCAAATGCTCCACTCTTCTTATATTTATATTTCCCGTCTTATGAGTAAGCGTGGAAGTTCCTATTTTTATGACAATTTTTTTTGCTTTCACTACGTTTTTCATAATCTATCCTTAATTTTAGTTTATTTATTATTATATAATAAAACAAGCAGAATTGTAAAGAAAACTAATGTATAATAATTTAAATATAGATTAAAAAAGAAGTCTAGAAAACTAAACTTCTTTTTATTTATATTTAATTATATGTTATGTAGTTCTTTATCACATTCCCTTCATGATGGTTCATCAATGCTTCTTTTACATTTTCCAGCTTGTATTCGTTATAAAGAAAATCCTTTTCATCTATGACTTTCATCTTTAATAGTTCAAATGCTTGATTTACATATAAAGGAGTCGTATGATAAAGTCCTTTTATCGTGATTTGAGAATAATGAAGAAGTTTTGTATCTACAGTAAGTTCTTCTCCCGCTTTTGTTCCTCCGTAAAGAAGTGCAAATCCTCCCGGACGGACCATGTTGATAGACATCTGCCATACTTTTACGCTTCCCGCTGCTTCTACGGCAGCGTCGACTCCTCTTTTCCCCGGGGTCAAATCTTTGACAGCCTGAACTTGGTCGTCTACTTCTTCTATATTTATTACATCATGAGCACCGAGCTTCTTTGCCGCTTCAAGTCTCACTTTGCTTTTGTCGCAGGCTATGACTCTTGCCCCTTTTAAATATAAAAGTCTTATAAACATAAGTCCCGACGGACCGCATCCGTTTACAGCTACGTAGTCTCCCTGTTCAACGGGTATCTCAGAAACTCCGTAAACCGCACACGCAAAAGGTTCGAGAAGTGCCGCCTGTTTAAAGCTCATATCATCAGGGATATGGAACATATTTTGTTTTACTATTATTTCCGGTATGAGCTGATACTCACTGAAACCTCCGTTTTTGAGCTGATTTGTAATGAGGTTTTCACACATGCAATGTATTCCTTTTTTGCAGTAGTAACATTCGTTGCACGGAGCCGAATTATGAGCCACCACTCTGTCTCCGACTTTAAACTTAGTAACTCCTTCTCCCACTTCTGCGACTACACCGCTGCATTCGTGACCTATGTTATACGGAGGTGTATGTTTTGCATATCCTCTGATATAACTTTTTACATCTGAACCGCAGGTAAGAGAAACTTCGTTTTTTATAAGTACTTCTCCTTTTCCCGCTTTTGGTTTTTCGCATTCTATGAGCCTTAAATCTCCCGGCTCGTATAACATTACCTTTCTCAATTTTTCTACCTCGCTTAATATTTTATTAAGTATAGTTTATCACCATTTTATTTCTTTGTCATTATTTTCTTTTTCGGGGCACTGCGCCTCACTTCGTGGGATTCCGCGCCCCTGTTTATTATTTTAGTATGTTGATTTGCTTCGATAAAATAGTATATTTTTTAATATAAATAATAAAATCCATTATAAATAAATAATTTTGTGGTTAAAAATTTTAAGAAATTGTCTAAAAAGGTATAATTTTTGTGACAAATGTGGTATATTAAAACTAATGCGGTATATTTAAGAAAAAAACAAGAAATATATCATAATAAATAATAATATGTATTAATTTATCTTATAATTAAATCTTTTTTTATTGTTACACAAGGTATACTTTGTGTAACTTGATTAAAGCTAGGGGGAGCAATAATAATGAAGGAAAAATTATTAAGAAAAAGAATTGGCGTTATTTGCATGCTTATTGCATTTGTTTTTATGGTTCCGAGTATGATAAACGCGGCGACTTTGAAAAATGAACCTTATGTTCAGTACAATTTCAACAGCAATTTAACCGACCAAAAAGGGCACGGAGTACTTACAAAATGGAGCAGTACGGGAAATAGCAACAGGAACAATTCTTCCACGTCTTACGGTTCGGACAGCTACGGACCTTATTTTCAGTGGAAATCCACTCAGGCGAGAGGCGGCGGATTTTATATCGATATAGACAAGAATATCGGTGAAGAATATACTATCGGTCTTAAATTCTCCTTTGAACAGACAGGACCGGGCTGGAGAAAAATCATAGATTATAAGAATTCGGCTGTGGATACAGGATTTTATTTTTACGACAGCGGACATCTTAGATTTTATAATTATGCTGTGCAGGGATCGAGTACAACACCGGCTAATAAAGTCGTAGATATGATAGTCAGAAGAAACAAGTCAAAGTCTTTTGAAGCATACATAGTGAACGGAGATACCAAAACACTTGATTTACAGGTAAATGACAGTAATGACCAGGGTGTTCCGGCTGTAGTAAACGGTAAAACCAGACTAGGATTTTTCTTTGATGATATAGCCACTAGTTCGGAAGCTACACCCGGAGGAAAAGTATATGCCATAAAAATATGGGATAAATATATCGACCCTGACGAAGTAATCGAGGAACTCAAGCCTAAGGGATTTGTAAACGTACATTATGTAGATGAAAACGGAAATAAGATAAAAGATGACAAGCAGATCGAAGGCGAAAAAGGGGAAGCTTACAGTGTGTCTCAAGAGGATATAGAAGGGTACAGATATGTAAGGACAGAAGGGAACGCTTCGGGAACATTCCCTGAAGGTAATACAGATGTTACTTTTGTATATAAAAAGATAGTTAAGGGTACCGTTACAGCAAAATTTGTGGATATAAACGGGAATAAGATAAAAGATGATAAAATATATGAAGGCGAAAAAGACGAGCCTTATAATATAGATAAAGAAGCTATATACGGATATGAATATGTAAAGACCGAGGGAAATGCTTCGGGAGTATTTCCTGACGGGAATATTGATGTTACCTTTGTATACAAAGTGTCCATGCCTTGTACGGTAACTGCAAGATATGTGGATGAAGACGGGAACAAGTTATGCGAAAATATAGTGTATAAGGGGTTTGAAAATGACAATTATAAAACAAGCAAGCTTGAGATAAAGGGATATGAGTTTTTAAAAGTCGAGGGCAATGAGACTGGTAAGTTCATACATACTCCTCAAATCGTTACTTATGTTTATAAAAAGGAAGCACCTCCTGAACCTGTCAAAAGAGGTGATGTGACCGCGAAGTACGTGGACGAAGCAGGCAATGAAATCCATTCCGATTTGATATATAAAGGAAAAGTCGGGGATGATTATAAGACATCAAAACTTGTTATACCGGGATATGATTTCAAAGAAGTCGTGGGAAGTGAAAGCGGTAAATTTACAGAAGGCAGCCAGGAAGTAAAATATATTTATATTAAGAAGAGTCCCGATGATGCCGCAGATGACAGTAAGGGCGGAAGCGTTGTGGTAAGGTATGAAGATAAAGAAGGGAATATCATAAAAGAGGACGTCGTTCATAACGGGAGCGTGGGAGATAAATATGAAGTCCCTAAACCTCAAATACCGGGATATGAAGTGGAAAAAGTCGTTGGGGAAGAAAAGGGTAAAATAGAGGAAAATGTGAAGGTAATAACCGTCGTTTATAATCCTTTATCTGCTATAGATACCGCGAGCAGTGTCGTTGCAAGATATGTTGATATCAACGGGAACACCATTCATCCTGATAATGTCTATGACGGTCAAATAGGCGATAATTATAAGACAAAAAAAGAGAATATCAAGGGATTTGAACTGGTAAAGGTTGAAGGCAAAGAAAGCGGTAAATTTGCCGAAGATGTAAAAGTCGTTACGTATGTTTATAAAGAAGTAGGTAAGGTAACGGTAAAATTCGTAGACGAAAAAGGGAATACGATAAAGAAAGAAGTCGTATATACCGGAGGTTTGGAAGAAAGATATGATATAAAATACCCTAATATAAAAGGATATGAATATGTAAAGACGCTGGGCAGTAAAACCGGTTTTTATTCAAGAGACGATCAGGAAATCATTTTTGTTTATAAAAAATGGATAGTGTAGATAATGGTAAGAAGAAAAATTCTGTGGGAACGAGTAACGGAAGAGATATATCAAATAAAAATACTCCTCCTTCCGGTTCGGTAAAGACGTCCGATGAGAATAATCTTGGTTTATATTTTATCCTTGCAATGATTTCGGCAGGCGGAGTGATGTATATGATAAGAAAATCAAAAGAAGCATAATAAATAAGGCAGGTCAAACCTGTCTTTTTTATTGCTTTAAACGACTTATAAAATCAATAATATTTATGGAGTATACTTACTTATAATTTGTTTTGGTTATGATTTCTTCAAATATTTTTTAATATTTATTTAAATGTTTTTCTTTAACCATATATTTATGTATCTCATTCGTGAAACAAATTATCATTAATGGAATTTTTATTTTGATTATTGTCCGTTTTACCTTTGTTTGGATTTTATATTTGATTTGTAGTCATAGGTATTCATTATTTTATATCATATAGATAAATATAATACATAATACTCACTTTTAATGTGTTATAACATAATAATAAAGGTAATGTATTCATATTAAATATTGAAAAACTCGTTTTTTTGGTATATAATTTTACTATAAATAGGGTATACATATTTACTCGCTGCGAAAGGGGAAATAAAAATGAAATGTCCACACTGCGGTTATATAGAAAGTAAAGTAATAGATTCCAGACCTACCGATGATAATACTGCGATAAGAAGACGAAGAGAGTGTTTATCTTGTGCTCAGAGATTTACAACGTATGAAAAAGTAGAGACGATACCTTTGATAGTGGTAAAGAAGAACGGTACCAGAGAGTCTTTCGACCGAAACAAGCTAATGAACGGCATCATAAAATCATGCGAAAAGAGACCTGTTTCCATTGAGCAGATAGAGCATATGGTAAACGATATAGAAAGCGAAATTCAAAAAATAGCAAAAAAGGAAGTATCTTCCACCATAATAGGGGAAGAGATAATGAAGAGACTGAAAGATGTGGATGAAGTAGCATATGTAAGGTTTGCTTCGGTTTACAGACAGTTCAAAGACGTGAACAGTTTTATGGACGAACTTAAGACTATGCTTAGTGACAGAGGGAATAAATAATGGAGATAGAAGAGAAAGTAATAAAGACGGAAAAGCTTTTTGAAGGTAATATTTTTGATGTGAGGCGTGATACCGTAATACTTCCGAACGGCAAAGAGGCAACCAGAGACAACCTTGAACACTGCGGTGCATGCGCTGTTTTTGCAGTAACGAATGATAATAAGCTCGTGCTCGTAAAGCAGTATAGAAGTGCTATCTTTGATGTTACTACGGAACTTCCCGCCGGTAAGCTGGACAAAGGAAATGAAGACCGTACGGAAGCTGCAATGAGGGAGCTCGAAGAAGAGACAGGGTATAAAGCAGGCAAAATAGTACATTACTTCGATATGCTTTCAGCGGTAGGGTACTGTGATGAAGTTATCTCTGTTTATCTCGCTACCGACCTTAAAAGGACAAAGCAGAATTTGGATGACGATGAGTTCTTAAACGTAGTGGAAATCGATATAAAAGAATGTAAAGACAGTGTATTAAAAGGAGAGATACGAGATGCAAAGACGGTTGCTTCGATTATGAGGTACTGTCTGGAAAATAATATATAAAATTAATCATAAATCGGAGAATGGGACATACCCTTTAGTATCAGGGCATGTCTTTTTTATTGTTCTTATTAAATCAAAAGGTTGAGTTTATGATTAGAGAATTTATTAATTATCACTTTAAAGAAAACAAAAATAAATATTTATTCTTCCTGTTCGTATTCATACTCGGTGTTGCGATAGGGGGAGTCACGATATATTTTTTAAGTGCTGAGCAGATTGAAGAGCTGGTAAATTATATCAATTCTTTCTTTTCTCTCCTTACCAAAGATACTTCCACTATAAACAGCAAGGAAATATTTACATCGACGCTTTTAAGAGATGCGAAGATATACGTGTTTTTATGGATACTGGGGCTTAGCGTACTTAGTCTTATTTATTCCATAAGCATAGTATTTTATAACGGATTTTTGCTTGGATTTACGAATACGTTTTTTATATATAAGTTCGGGCTCAAGGGTATACTCTTTGCTTTGGCTGTGCTTATAGTACAAAACCTTATAAAGACCGCCGCTTTATTATTTGCTTCGGTCACGGCTTCTTCCTTTAAGTATATAATCCAAAAGAACAATAAAAGCCGTTACAAGCAAGTGAACAATTCTGCTTTTTATATAAGGTATACGATTTATATCGTTTTGGCATTTTTACTCAATGTGCTTGGTATATATATAGAGAGCTATGTTGTGCCGATGTTTATTGTGATATTTTCGTCCACATTTTTATAAAAGAAATAATATTTTTTGATTTACATAATAATTATTTATTAGGAGGATAGATATGTTGAAAAAAATAGTTAGTTTGATTCTTTCATTTTCTCTGATTTTTACGTCTTCGTCTTTTGTATTTGCAAAGGAGGAAGGTAAGAATGAAGTGGATATGGATATTCAGAGTAAATCGGTCGTACTGATGGATGCGGGAACGGGGAAAGTTTTATATGAAAAGAACAAGGACGAAAAACTTCCTCTTGCCAGCGTGACCAAAGTAATGACCATACTTCTCATTTTGGAAGCCATAAATAACAAGACCATAAACATGAGCGATATGGTGACGATTTCCGACTATGCGAGCAAAATGGGGGGAAGTCAGCTGTTTATGGAAGAGGGAGAGATGAGGAGTGTGGATGAGCTTTTGAATGCGATAATCATAGAGAGCGCAAACGACGCCTGTGCGGCTATGGGTGAATTCGTAGGTGGAAGTATAGAAAAATTCGTGCTTATGATGAACGACAGAGCAAAGGAACTTGGGATGAAGAATTCTCACTTTGTGAATTCCAACGGACTTCCTGCAGACGACCATTATTCTTCCGCTTACGACATCGCTCTTATGACCAAGGAAGTATGCAAGTATCCTGATATATTCAAGATAAGCTCCACTTGGCAGAAGACGATAAAGATAGGCAAGAAGAACGACAAGGAAAGGACACTTAGCAATACAAATAAGCTCCTTAGGATGAACGACAAGGTGGACGGACTAAAGACGGGGTATACCGCAGACGCGGGGCACTGCGTATCCGCAACGGGAAAAGAAGGGGACTTGAGGCTTATTGCAGTTATACTTCATGCACCGGATTCAAAGACCAGATTTGCCGAAGCAAACAAGCTTTTAAATTACGGTTTTAGCACATATAAGGCTGAAAATGTAGTTGAAAAGGATAAAGTTATCGCAGATGTAGAGGTGAATAAGGGAAATAAAGACAAGGTAAGCGTTGTAGCAAAAGACAGCATATCTACCCTGATGAATAAGAACGAAAATAAGGAATATAAATCCGATGTAAAGCTTGATAACAAGAAAATAAACGCTCCCGTTAAAAAGGGAGATAAGCTCGGGACGGTAACCGTGAGCGACGGGGATAAGGTCATAGGCACTTCGGATTTGATTGCGAGCGAAGATATCCAAAGAGTCGGGGCATTTGACTTTATAGGAAATACTTTTAAGCAGTTTGTTATGATGAGATAAAAAAACACCCTTTGGGGTGTTTTTTTGTTTGTATGCGTTTGTATGCTGTCTGAAATTTCGATTGCGGTCGTTGTTTTTAAAGTGGTTTCGGGGCGCGGAATCTCGCGAAGCGAGGCGTAGTGCCCCGAGGCGGGGAGTATCAAATTACAAATTCCTTGAATATTTATATATCCCTTCTATTGCCTGTTCGTTATTATCCGTTTGGACACAGCCCAGCTTGTTTTTAGGCTTGAAACTTCCGTGGAAGTCGCTTCCGCAGGTATAAAAAAGTCCGTTATCAATGGCGTATTTCCTGTACATTTCGCTTTGTTCTTCAGTGTGGGAAGTATAGTAGGCTTCCACGCCCTTTATGCCATACTCTTTGAGTTCATCGAGGATATGTATTTCGTCTTTTATATCCACTCCGGGGTGGGCTATGACCGGAACTCCTCCCGCATTTATTATCACTTTTATAAGGTGTTCGCTTGAGGGCATATATGTTGGTGCGTATAATTCTTTTCCCACTCCGAAGGCTTCTCTCGAAAGGGTGATGATACTGTCGATATCGTCTGTAAGACCGTGTACCAGTCTATGATTTCTGTTTTCTTCTTCAATGAGTATTGCATGTATATAAGCCGAAAGCAGAGGTATATCTCCCGTAGCGTAGTCGAATACTTCTTTTTCTTCTATTTTAAGTCCTTTGCTTCTTATTAGGTCTATTTGTTTTTTTACGCCTTCTTTTCTGCCTTTCCAAATCTTTGCTATTTCTTCATTCAGTGCTTCGTCTTTTATATCTATACCATACCCCAGCATATGAAGGAGTTTTCCCTTATGGGAAACGAATATTTCCGCTGCGGGTATGACCGTGATATCCTTGTCTTTTGCGTAGTCGAGAGCATTTTGTACGTTATCGATGCTTTCGTGGTCCGCAATGGCTATGTATTTGAGATTTTCTTTTATGGACATATCTATTATGTCACTTACACTTACTTCTCCGTCCGAGCTGGCATTTGAATGAATGTGCAGATCTACTTTCATATTATTTCACCCCTTAAATGTGTCGGTGTTTTTCCTGTTATTCTGACATCGACTATTTTATTGAATATATCTTTATCGCTTCTTACTTCCACATATATGTAGTTTTCGCTGTAACCTTCGTACATATCATCATTGAGCTTCTTTTCTATAAGTACTTTTTCTCTTTTGCCTATCATATCATTTAGGAAGTCTTCTCTTTTGTTTTCCATTACTTCTTTAAGTTCTTTTGCCCTTTTGGACTTGACTTCTTTTGTGATTTGATTGTTCATTTCGCTTGCGGGTGTACCGTGCTTTGGAGAATAAGGGAAAATATGAACATATGAAAAGCCGACTTTATCCGTAAACTCTTTTGTTATTTCAAAATCTTCGTCTGTTTCGTTCGGGAAGCCCACTATTATATCTGTGGTTATCCCCGGATCATCGAAGTATTTTCTTACTCTCTGTACTATTTCCATATACTCTTCGGTCGTATATTTTCTGTTCATTTCCTTTAAAGTCTTATCACATCCGCTTTGGAGAGATATATGAAAATGAGGACAAAATGATTTAAGTTTGCTTAGTCTATTTAGGAATGTATCCGTTAGCAGTTTAGGCTCCAAGGACCCCAGTCTTATCCTATCTACTTTATTTTCTTTATCTATAAGTTCCAACAGGTCTATCAGGTTCTCTCCCGTATCCGCTTTATACGAAGCCACGTGTATACCCGTTATTACGACTTCCCTGTATCCCTTTTTGCTTAAAGCGTTGATCTGCGACAGTACTTTTTCAACGCTTGCATTTTTAAGTACACCTCTGGCGTAGGGTATGATACAGTAAGTACAAAACATGTTGCAGCCGTCCTGTACCTTTATGAATGCTCTGCTTTTACCGTCGTATGTGGTGATACCCACTTTATCGAATTCTCTGCTGTCTTCTTCCAGATTATATACCTTATTTTGTTTTGATTTGAACTCGTTTATGTATTCTATAATTTTTTCTCTTTTATGTGTACCGCAGACTATATCCGCACTGTCTACTTTCTTTGCTTCTTCGAAATTGCTCTCCGCAAAACAGCCTGTCAGTACCGTTATGGCATTTTCGTTCTGCTTTTTAAGTCTTCTTACTATCTGCTTGCTTTTTCTTTCGCTTTCGTTAGTTACCGCACAAGTATTTATAACATAAACATCAGCCTTTTCATGGGAATCAACTATTTCGTATCCGTTTGTCTTAAATAATTCGATCATCGCTTGGGTGTCATAGCTGTTTACTCTGCACCCAAGTGTATAAAACGCTGCTTTCAATTATTTTCTCCTTTAAAGTGATTTTATTTATTATATCATAAAATGGCTTTGATTGTAATATATATTAATTGTCCATATGTGACATTTGTAATATTTTTAAGTAAAATATTATTACAAAAGAGTAGAAATTTGTTGATTATTTTGATATTAGTGATATAATGAAATTAATCAATAAACGTATATGAAGGAGAAAAATGATGAGCAAAATGAAAAGAGCGGTTTTATATGACCCTGAAGACTTAAGAATCGAAGAAGCCGAAATCCCCGTACCGGGACCGGGAGATGTAGTTATCAAGAACGAAGTATCACTTACATGCGGAACTGACGTTAAGAGTTATAAGAGGGGTTATCCTCTAATGACGCCTCCGTTCCCTCTAGGTCACGAAGCCAGCGGTACCGTTTATGCGGTAGGCGAAGGTGTGACCAAATTTAAAGTGGGAGACAGAGTAGTATCTCACAACTCTGCACCTTGTCATGAATGTTATTACTGTAAAAAAGGACTTCATTCAATGTGTGAAGATCTCATAATCAACAACAGTAAAAACGGTGCATATGCACAGTATCAGCTTATTCCATCAAGGATAGTAAAACAAAACATGTTCCATATCCCCGAAGATATGAGTTATAAACAAGCGGCACTCTTAGAACCATTCTCATGTGCGGTTTACGGTACTGCAAATGTTCCCGTGGAACAAGGGGATTATGTAGTAGTAAACGGCTGCGGTCCTATCGGACTTATGTTCATAAGACTTCTTTATTTAAAGGGAGCCAGAGTAATCGCATGTGATATGAGCGAAAAGAGACTTGAGACAGCTAAGAAGCTCGGTGCGTATGATTTGGTAGATATAAGCAAAGTAGATGACCAAATAGAAGCGGTAAAGGCTCTTACTCCCGAAGGAAGAGGCGTTGACGTTGCTGTGGAAGCTACGGGGCTTGCAAAAGTTTGGGAACTTACTACACAAATGGCAAGACCGGGCGGATTTGTTCTTTGCTTCGGCGGAACAAAAGCAGGAGATACCGTTACTATAGATACAAAATTACTTCACTACAGTCAAATCACGATAAAAGGTGTTTTCCATACTACACCTCTATACGTAAACCAAGCATTTGAACTATTAAAAATGCATGCTATAGATGAAAAAGATTTTATTCAAAACGAATATAAACTTGATGATGTTGAAAAGGCTCTTATAGAGCATTCAAAAGGCGGAGTTATCAAAAACTTCATTACATATAATTAAAGCCTATTTGTTTCTTTTAAAAGACCTCGGAAATAACCGAGGTCTTTTTTATTATATTTGTTTTTTATATGAGAACATCTTCTCCAGTTCCTTGAGTGATTTTTTATGATGAGTATAAACTGTTTGGTAAGTCATGGATAAATCCTCTGAAATTTTTGTCCATGACTCGTAGCTCAGATAATGTTTCTTCATTATCAGCTTATCGAGTTCGTTTTCGAGGCTGTCTATCAAATCGCAGACGTCCAGTTTATGTTTATACAATGTGTTTACTTCGTTTATAAGTCTGTCACGATATATAAATAGATTTATAAGCTGGTCCTTTTGTGTAAATCCTCTTAGGTTTTTATTTGTATTTTCGCTAAATAAAAGTGGGGAAAGCCTATCAATATACATCTCGCATTCTTCTAGTTGATTTCTGGTAAAACTGATTTTTTCATTCATTAGATAAGGTTTTGATAGTTCTTTCTTTATATTCATGGTTTTCCTCCTTAATTTGGTATGGGTATGTATAACTACAAATCAAATAAAAGGAACTTAGATTAAATCCTATTTAAACTTAAGTAAGTCCCGGAAAATTTATGTAAAATTTTCTAGATTATGGTAGCATATTTGTAACCTAAAAATATATAAAGTTTAGAAAAAAAATGAATTTTGTCAATTTTTGTTTAAAATTTTATTAAATAAAAATTTGTTATTGTGAAATTATTTTTAAATAAATTATTCATTTTAAGTTTTTATTATGTTTGTGTGAGTTTTGAATTGAAAAGTTAAAAGGTTTTAATCTATACTGTAACGGAGAAAAGGATTTTTATTTGAATATTTGAACGAGTTAATCTTGAGAGTATTATAGGGCAGTGTCCGATATTTGACTTACTTAGCAAATGATGATAAGTACTATAGAGGAGTAGACAGCAGATATGGGAATACTTGGCACTTAAAAAAAATTAAAAGACGGAAGGCAGATGTGAACAGAAAGTAGAAGCGGAAAATTAAATGATGGTGGGATTAATAAATCTCCTCGAAATTGGGATCCTGAAACAGGTTATAAGAAAAATTTACCATTAAGAAAAAATAGAAAAAGAGGTAAGTAATAATGAATACTTTTGAAATATATACTCAGATGTTTTATGCACTAAATGATGAATGGCATCATAACCATAATGAAGCGTTGGAAAATTATTTGGGTTTATTAAATCCATTTACAAGAGATGGAAATGACTCTTCCGATCCGTCACTATATTTTACATTTAAAATGGCATATAGGGATTACGGAAGCGATAAGGATTACGGATATTATTTTGTTAAGGAATTTTTAAAGAGATTAGGAAAATCATTTTTAATAAATGCGTTTAATAATATGGAAAAGGAAGATTGGATAGGGTTTTTCGAAGATTATTTGAATGAAGAACATAAAGGCAGTGATATCCCCGAGCATAGCATAAACAATATGCTAAAAAAAGAAAGTGAGATGAACAGTTTTGAAATGTTTGTTTTGATGTATTATTTTGTAGATTATATGACTATGGGAAGATATGACGATATCATTCTCGACTATTTGGGAGAATGTAATCCTTATTTGTTTTTGGATAACTGTTCGGCAGACCCTGCAGTCTACAGCGATTTTAAAAAAGCATATGAAGGATGTGAAGATAAGGGAAAGTTTGGGTATAATGTAATAATGTCATATGCCGAGGATATAGAAGAATATTATCAAAATGATATAAAGCCTATAATAAAGAGTATAAAAAAAGAAGACTGGATATACTGGGCTATAGATTATCTTTCTTATCCACATAAGGGGATGGATATTGAGAAGTAAGATATATATGATTAAGTTTTATAAATAATATTATTATGATTTAAATTCAAAGGAGATGTTTTTTGTCTCCTTCTTTATGTAAAAATTTTAAAGAATGTTTTTTGTTACTTAACAGTTTTTGTATAAGATATGAGTTTTTTATGGTAGTGTTAATATTATCAGTATATTGGGTAAAAAAAGAAAAGTTTCTAAAGTTATTCATTTTGTTAAAATGAAAAATATAAAATGTTAAATGATTTTCAATAAAAAAGACCCGCCTAAAGGCGAGCCTTTTTATTTAGTTTACTATTAACTAAAATACTTTCTTTCTTGCTTTGTCTTCCTGAACGAGTCTTAGGACTTCGCCGAAACGCTGAAAATGAACTACTTCTCTTTCTCTTAAAAATCTTAGAGTATTTTTAAGGAGAGGATCGTCTGTCATTTTGATTAGGTTTTCGTAAGTTATCCTTGCTTTTTGTTCCGCGTCCATATCTTCGTACATATCGACTTCTGCGTCTCCCTTTGAGCCGATATATGCAGCCGTCCAAGGAACACCGTCCACATTTAAATAGAATGGGTTGCAGCCGTGTTCTATATTGTAACCTGCAAGACCGCTTTCGATAAGTTCGTCTTTTGTTGCACCTTCTACAAGCTTAGAGAATATGGTACCTATCATTTCAAGATGTCCCAGTTCTTCGCTTCCGATATCCGTTAAGATAGCAGTACCTTCTTTTAAAGGCATGTTAAATCTTTGAGTAAGATATCTCAGAGATGCACCGAGTTCTCCGTCCGGTCCGCCGTATTGAGTTAGGACATTTTTAGCCATTTTTAAGTCTTTTCCCGATACTTCAACGGGATGCTGTAACATTTTTTTATAAACCCACATTATTTATCTTCCTCCCAATCCATATTTTGAGCGGCCCAAGGACCTTCTATATAGTGCCAAAATCCTGTTGATATACCTGTGTTATCGATAGGATTGTTGAATTTTTCATAAGCTTCGTTAGCTTCTTTTAGTTTCTTTGAATATTCGTTGTGTCTGTCTAAAACCACAGTATCGTTTGGATGAGTGTCCAAGTATAATGCGGTATCCTGTGTTGCGAAAGTGTACATTTTTATATCGTGATAAATTTCCTGCATTGTTTTATTGTTTACAGAGTTGTTGTTGTCTTCAATAATGTCGTTGTCAGTTGGACCTGAACAACCGCATCCTAAATCTATTTGCATATTACGTCACTCCCTTTTACATTTCCTTCAAATGGTGAATATAAAGCTTCAAACATTGTTCCGTGTCTCATTAGTCCTTCATGTGCAGAGTACATATCCGTATTCATTTGAAACGGTACGTATGCATTCGCTACCTTTGGAACTAAAGGCATGTATGGAACTAATGGTTTATAATTATTTGCCAATTAAATAAGCCTCCCTTGTTAGATTCTTTTCACTATTAATATATTCCAAAATCTAAAAAGGGTTACAAATAGGTGAAAAAGTATTAAAAAGGTAAAAATTAAAATTAAAGGCAGGATAAAGCAGAATAATGATTTTTGATGTAAGTAAAAGAATAAAATATAGTTATTTATAGTGTTATTAAAGTGTTTATATCAAAGGTAAATTTTATTGATTATATAATAAATGTTTTGTTTGTTAGGTCTTTTAAGAGGCGTTGGTAAAAAAAAGGTTTCGGTAAAAGAAAAGATAACAAACTTTTTCTTGTGGAAATCTTGTTTAAAAAGGGTATTTTCTTCTTGTTATTTAGGTCGGGAGAAGAAGGCTTCGGTAATATACCAAGACAAGGTTAGCGGTTTTATAGATATCTTATATCAAGCCAGAGGCTAACATACGAAAGGATTTTTGCCATGGAGGGTATCGGTAATTATAATTTTAAGTCTCTCTTTATCCTCGGCGTTTCGTTTATTATAATAAATGAAAAATAAAATAAGCTTTGCGGTAATCATATACTTATGAAATCATCATAAATAATAATGATTTAAAATAAATATATCCGATACATATTGTTTACTTAGATAAGTAAAGGGGACATATGTACTTATAAATCCCTTTGTATAGATATATACTTCGTAATATACAGCATTGGTCGGGGCGTAGAAAAAAGAAAATCACATGGGTTTTAAATTTTTATCAAGTCTTTCTATCATCCATGATAATCTCTTCTCTTTTCCTTTAGCTGTTTTTGCATCGAGATATGCACGGGTGTAAGTTTTCTTTACCGATTCGGACATGTTCATAAAATTTGAATAAGCGGTTTCGTGGTCTTTCAAGAGATAAGAAAGGAAGTCTACCTGCTCCTTTGTAATTGGGGGTGCTTTTGGCGCGTCCCACTGTCCGTTTTGCTTTGCTTCTTCTATTTTCTTTCTTCCGTAGTCGGTCATAAGCCCCTTTTGTTCAAGCTTTGCGGTAAGTTTTTTGTTCTTTTCGGACCACTTGCTTTTATTTCTTCTTAAAGAAAAATATTTTTTATAAGTTTTATCGTCAATGCTTTTCATTTGTCCGTCTATCCACCCGAAGCAAAGAGCTTCTTCCAGTGCCTCAGAGGCTTTTATGGTCTGGGGACCGCCTGATTTACCAAATAACAGCCAAACTCCCATATCCGACATATGGTTTTCACTCAGCCATTTTCTAAATTCCTCTCTGTTTGCAAATGTAAGTATTTCGCTCATTGAAGTTTTCCTTTCTTTGATGTTATTAAAATAAATAGGGGATATGTGTTTTCTTTTATCTTAATGGGCGGGAGATAAAATGTCAAATAGATAGGGATTTTTAGGGGCTTTTTTAGATAACATAGTGCTGAATAAAGGGATATATTCCTTTATTTTTTAGTATATCCTAAAGCAGATATCCGTTTTGTTATATACACTGATATATTTGATTTTGTATTTATAATGAAATTTAAATCACAGAAGAAAAATTGGAATAAACTTCTTATTGCTTGGAGGTTTCAGTTTGCTTGGTGATTTCGTTTGGGCTGAATTCAGATAAAGGATATGATTTGAATAAGAAGAAAAATAAACCCTGTTTCTCTGATTTCTGTTCGGGGTTTTGTATACTTGGGTATAAAAGATAATTTTATTTGATTTATCGTCTTATTTTTATCATGTTCTTTTAATGTGATTTAAGTATATTTATTCGATTTAATTACCGCTCAAAGGGATAAAAAAGGATATATGATAAATTAAATGTTGTCTGTTTGTATTTTGATTATTTGTTTATAAAAAGTAAACATATGTAAAAAGAAAGGGAAGGACAAAGAATACATAAAAAAGGAAGATAAAGTCATAAAAGGTAATATATGGGGACATATAATATTTGCAAAAAATGTATAATGGTTATATAATTATGTATATAACAGCGTTTTAAAAAGAAAATGTAACTTTATTGTTAAGGGGGGCTAATCTATGAAAGGTATGAAGAAATCAATATCGTTATTTTTGTGTTTTTTTCTGATGATAGGATATACGACGCCTATTTTTGCGGGGGAAAACAGAGGTGAGGATATAAGCGATTTTAAAAATGATACCGAGGCGGTACAACAAGAAGATGTGACTTTGAAGAATGAGGAGCAGAAAGAAGAAAACAACGCCGATATCAAGGGCGAAAAAGAAAACAAAGAGGTCACAAAGGAAAAGAGCGGTGAAGAAGAAAAAAACGTTACAAAAGAGAAGAGCGTAAAGAGTACGGCGGATGTATCACAGAGTGCGGAAGTCATAATAAAATACTGGTATGACGATGATAAAGCCGGTGCTTCTTCCATAAATATGCCGGGGGAACAGGGCTATTTCGACAAGGGACATTTAAACCTCGATACTTCAAAAAAAATAATAAAATTTGAAATAGAAAAGTTTGCGGGGCTTAATTACAGCAATGAGATGTGTGAAGTAAGTGATTTCTCTAATGTTGAAATAAGCTTTCAGAATGCCATGGGAGTATTCGTTGTTGAACATAGTGGGAATATATTTTCCATACCTGTAGATTATCTTAATCAAAACAGAGACTCTTACGATAATCTAAGGCTTGTGGATACAAAGAGCTTTTCGGGCTTTACTATGTCTGCTGCCATTGACGTGGGAGAAGAAAGTTCAAAGAGCGTTGATTATACAAAATATGCGGGTACATATAAAGATGGCAAAGGCAATAAAATAGTGATAAATAATGACGGAAGAGCAGTCATTGACGGTACTCAGGCGGATAATAATCATATAGACCTTGAATTTTTGATAAAAGACAACGAGCTTAGTCTCACCGGTTTAAAGATATATACGTACACGGATAATATATTGTTTGATTTCGATGATATTAATAATACCCTTAGCTATGTCAAAATAACCAGTAACGGAGGCGTTGGGAAATACGTTCCTCAGTTCGTTTATGACAGTCAAAACACTCCGCTAAGGAAAGCACGAAGTATAGAGGTATCTTCCTTAAACAGGGATTTTTATACCATATCCGAAGCGGTAAGTGCGGCGAACAGCGGAGATACTGTACTCATACCCGATGAAACTTACAGCGAAACTATAGCGATAGATAAAAACATCACATTGAAGGGAATGGGAGAAGGACCTTCCAAAGTAATGGGAAGAGCACTTATAAGCGAAAGTGTCACATTAGATAATGTTGACTTTGAATATACCAGTACGGATAGGACGGACAGAGGTGTTATCGTCATTTCAGGCAATGACGACCTTACGGTGATCATAAAAAACTGCGGTCTTACACAAAATGCGGGAAATAAAGGGCTAGATACTATCCTTGTCGATGAAGCAAAAGGTATCACTTTAAATATTGATAACTGCAAAATAAAGGGTATCGGTAACGGTTCTCAGGCAATCACTTTTAAAGCCGATCATTCCGCTTTAAATTTAAATAAGTGCAGTGTGACTGCCGATGATACTTCTTCCTACGGGATAGCGGTGGCAAAGGGATATAATACTATAAATATAAAGAATTCCGATATATCTTCGGAAAAATACCACGCCGTAAGGCTTTCCGATACGAACAATACACTTACTGTAGATAATTCAAATATCAAAGGCTACGGGGCGGTATCACTATCGGCAGGGAACGGCTCGGGTAAGTTAGCGGCAAAGAACGCGGTGATAACTATAAAGAACGGCAGCGTCCTAACGGGTATAGAAAATCCCGACGAGTATGATTTTGCTGTCATATGCTCGGAGTTCAATTCAGAAGAGGGAGACAGCGAAGCTGCCGACAACGTTAAATTAACAATAAGCGACAGCACGGTAAAAGCCGTGGATTCGGATACTCAGGACGAGGGAAAAGAACACCTTATAATGCTTAAAGGGAAGAATAACGAAGTATATATTTCAAATTCTTCAATGCTTGCGGGCGAGGGAAAATATATTATCGTAAGCGGCAGCATAAGAGATATGAACTCTCTTAAGTTAAGCGGTAATTACTGGGGAAGCGAAAGCCCCGACTTTGCGGGTAAGATAGAAATAGCGAATGCAGGAAATATAGATGTGGGCGGATATTACACAGATGAAAATCTGAAGATAAGCTCAGCGGATATAAATTCTATAAAACTAAATAAGAATAAACTTAACCTAAAAGAAGGAAAAAGCGAAAAGCTTGAATACACAGTGGACGCAAATCAGGATGCGGATTATCAGGTCACCTTTGAAAGCTCCGACGAAAGCGTAGCTGCGGTGGACGGTACGGGAAATGTAACCGCCGTTAAAGAGGGCAGTGCAAAGATAACCGCATGTGCGGTAAATAATCTTGACAGTACAAATAACAAATACGCTTCATGCGAAGTAAACGTAATAAAAGACGACGGGAAGCTCGTTCCCCAAATATCCGGAAGCGTCCTATACGCCAACGGCAGCGATATAGAAATAAGAAAAAAAGCCGGAAGCGACAGCGGGGTAAGCGTATATTACAGTAACGGAAGCGAGAGCATTACATACGACAGGGACAACCTTACCGTTTACGGAGACGATAAAAATCACAGCGTGAAGAAAGCGTCCGTAACCATGTACAGCGGTACGGTAAGCAAGATTGTGGGGCTTAACGCTACGGGAAACAATGCAGATGTGAATATAAATATCTTGGGAGGTAAAGTATCTTCCGAGCTTAGAGGAGCATGGCTTCAGTACGGGGATAAAGACAGAGGACCTTTAAGCGTAGGGAATATAAATATAAAGGTAAGCGGAGGTCAGATAGGCTCCGTATACGGTATCCAGGGACAGGGAGAAAACAAAGAGATAACAGCCAAGAGCGTGAATGTGGATGTCAGGTATGCAGAGGTGCTTACCAACGGACAGTACGGTATATATAACGGCGGTATCGTCAAAGGAAATCTCGTTATGAATTACTTCAACTGTGCGATGAAGCCGACAAATACGACAAAAATTTACGGGATTTACAATATCACTAATCACAACAATGCTTCTCAATCGGTGGGAGGTAATTTATCGGTAAACATAAATAATTGCACCGGGATGGAAAACGCAGAGATTTACGGCGCAAGTGATTATGCGGATATAAACGATATGACAGTGAATGTCACAAATACCGATGTAAATAAGATATACGGAGGGGTCAGATACGTAAACGTAAAAAACAACTCGGTGATAAATGTCGTAAATACGAAGTCTTCTATGATGAACGTAAAGGGAGAATGTATCCTGGCAAACGGAGAGTACAACTTCTTTAAAAGCGGAAGCCTTAACTTAAAGGGGAATATAACCTTCGGAGGATATGTCTACGGCGGAGGACAAGGCGGAAGCTTAGACTATTATAACGAAATGAAAGAAGAAGGCGGAAAAGTATACTTCGTTACATCTTCGGGGAGTAAGGACGAAATATCCAAGATAGGTAATTTCGATAACATTAATATAGATATAGACGGACCTACCTTTAAAAACCTGGTGCTATTCGGAAGCGGTGGATACACTAGTGTGGGAAATATCAAGGGTACGGTAAGGAATGCAAACTTCGATATGGGAGTGAACATAGGCTCTCAAAACGGATATACGAAGAAAGTGGACGTGGACTTTACGGATAATGTTTACTGTAGTGAAGATATAGCTTTCCTTTGGAGAGGTTTTTACGACGATATAGATTTCGATATGTCAAGGACTTGTAACGTGAAAACATTATACGTAGGTCCGGCTCCTTCTCCAAGCGGAGAGGCTGTTATAAGGAACAGCGTGAATGTAAATATCGAAGCGGGGGCAAATGTTTATGAGCCAATCCTCGGACCTAGTATTGACAGGACGAAGAACGTAAATATAAATGCTGAGGGGATTGTATTTTCTCTAAAAGATATGCCTTTGAACGCAAGCGAGAACAAGACCGTTTATGAAATAAATAAGGAAAATGTTTGGAAGTTATATACGGGGCTTAAGATAGATGAAGGAGTAAGTCTAAACAGTAAGGGAAAAGTTTATATAGATGAAGAAGTAGACCTTGACGGTATATTGACAGCTTCAAAAGATGTGGTAAGCATAGAAGAAAGCGACGCAAATCTAAAGACCATATTCGATATTTCAGGTGACGGGATAGTCATGATAAAGAAGGCTGATTTAACGGGAATAAATAAAGACGGACTTGAACTAAACGATATGGGTACACTTCCTAACATGAGCGTTTCGACTGCCACTTATAACGGAAGCGTGTTCGGGTTAAATGAAAGCGAACTTCCGAAGGGTTACAGCGTCAAGTATTCCAACAAATCAAGCGTAAATCCTAAGGATTACTCTTTGGATATAATGAAGTTTCGAGATGTAGGGAAGCATAACGTTTATTATATGCTTATAAACGAAAACGGAGTGAGGGCTTTCAAGGTTTCGAGAGTGGATATCTTATCCGACATCGAAGAAGTTTCTCTAAGCGGAGGAAAAGTCACTTATCAGTATGACATATACACAGGGGACGTTACCGTAAAAGGAGTTAAGGGAAGCTTTACTTCAAAGGTGGAATTGCCTGAGAGCGTAAAAGTGGAATCCGTGGGAAGTAAGAAGATAACGAAGATAGGCAGAGAGGCATTTTATAAATGCCCGACCCTCAGCGGTGTTGTACTTCCGTCTACGGTCAGAGAAATAGAAGATTATGCATTCTTCGACTGCACGAAGCTCAGCGGTATATATATCCCTTCAAGCGTGAAAGTCATAGGGGAAAATGTTTTCGGAACAAAATCTTCCGGCTTTACCATATATTCCACCAAAGGGTCTTATGCCGAAAGCTATGCAAAGGATAATGGATACAAATTCATAGAATGTACCAAACCTGTTATCACGACCAATGTAGTATCCAGCACTTATTACAAAAATCAGGCTGTTAAAGCTTTAAGCGTAAAGGCGAGCGGGGGAGATATAAAATATCAATGGTACAGCAATACCAAGAATTCCGTGAGCGGGGCAAAAGCCATAAAAGGAGCCGTGACCGCTTCTTACAAACCTTCCGCAAAAAAAGAAGGAACGACATATTACTTTGTAAAAGTACAAAATTACCTGGGAAATATTAACAGTAAAATAGCAAAAATAAGTGTAAAACCAAATATTGCGTCGGCAAAAATAAGCGGGATAAAGACAGCAGTGTATACCGGCAAGAAGATAGGTCAGAAACCCGTAATTAAAATAGGCAAGAAGACGCTTAAGGTGAATAAAGACTATAAGCTTAGTTATCAGAACAACATCAAAGCGGGAAAAGCTTATGTCACGATTAGCGGGATAAACACTTACGCGGGAAGCATAAAGAAAGGGTTTATAATTAAACCTAAAAAGGGAGCCATTTCAAAGGCTTCTTCAAAATCAAAATCCATAACTCTTACGATAAAATCTCAGAAGAGTTCGGGAGTTACGAAGTATCACGTGGCTTATAAGATAAAAGACAGCAATAAATACTACAAATATGTAACGACCAAGAATTTGAAATATACTATCAAAAAGCTTAAAAAGAATAAGATCTATTCATTAAGAGTAAGAGGAAGGATAGATGTGGGAAGCAAGGTTTATTACGGAGAGTGGAGCAAGATTAAGAATGTAAAGGTAAAATAAATAAAAGGACGCTTATGCGTCCTTTTTAGTTACATTTTTACAGCTGTTTCATACGATTTATCCTGTGTTACTTTATGGTCGGTTATCATCCATTTACCTTCTTTGAAACTGTATTTCATCTTTGCGATTTCCTTTGTTTTGAAAGTATCGTATACCAATTTCTTTCCTCCGATGCTTACATAATCTGTGAATTCTCTCTCGAAATAGCAATTTGCACCGATAAAGCTATGGATGACTTTAACATCGGATAATTTGAATTTTCTTTCTATATCCTTTGTTTTATTTTCTTTATTTCCCGCTGTTATCGGATTTGAAGAGTATTCTTCATTTGTTAACGATATATCGTAAGGATTTGTTTTGTCTTTGTTTATCTGTGAGGAATGTATAATGTCGGTAAGTGCAAGGGAGGGTATCATTGAGAAAAGAAAGTAAACAGCAATCATCAGACAAATCCCGCCTATCAAAATATTTTTTCTTTTCATTTTTCTATCTCCTTATTTATACTTCCTTTCTTACTATCATTATATTTTTTTACATTTTTTATACAATATACTTTGGTTAGTATTTACTAAAGTTTTACTTCTATTTTACAAATGAACATATAAGGATTTCGCCCTAAAGGGCGACCCATTTTTGTCCGAAGCCACAAAAATGGGGAAAA
>NZ_CALHFB010000020.1:0-6542 GCF_938029165.1 uncultured Anaerofustis sp. | reverse complement strand
TGAGTGGGGTCGTTAAATCCAATTTTTAGACAAGTAAAAATTGGCGGGTTATAGGGCAGAGCCCTATAGATTGGATTGTAAGGCAAAGCCTTACAGAAGTTTGGGGTGTAAGGGGCAGAGCCCCTTATAGTGAATTGTAAGGCAAAGCCTTACATGGGGTTATTGGGGCATACCCCCAATAGCTTCATCCATCATATTTTTAAGTGCCTCGCCTTTTGCTTGTATCTTCATTATCTTTTCTTCTTCTTTTTTCCTGTCGTTTACTATATTCATAAGTATCTGCTTAGGTATCAGGCTGTCTTCGGGAAGATTTTTCGCGTATTCCTCGAAGGTTATATGACCGTTTGTGAGCATATTGTTAAGACAGTTTTCTCTCGCATATTTATCGAAAGGAGAGTTCGGAGAAACATCTATTTTGATGTTGACCTTTAACTTTTCGATTAAGGCTTTGTCTATCACTCTGCTGATGAATAGATCTTTTTCTTCTTTACTTATGCTCTCTTCTTCCCTTGAAACCATATCCTCTTCTTCAAGGTCGATTATCGGAACAACATCTTCGCTCATGAGCTTCTTGACTTCGCTTTTCGGCTTTCTTACGATTATCTTCTTTCCCTCTACAGGAGTGTATACCTGCCACATTTCAAAGATAATCCCCGCCACGTCTTCGAGGAAATCCTTAAATCTAATGAGGTTATCCGTTAGGTTCTGCTCGCTGTTCTGCTGTACCGCAAGTATCGCCTGACCGCTTGCTCTCTCGGGGTTTATACCTCCCGTCACGCTGTCCCCCGCCCCCGCAAGGTCCTTTGTGTTGTTGATGAGTTCGTTTTGAAGGAGTGTAGAATCCGAACTTATGCTGGAGGGATTAAGATATCCCACTACCCTTCTTACATCGTCCACGCTCTGTCCTTTCGTAAATATCGCGCTTCCGACTTTCGTTATGCTTTCGGGGTTGCTTATTCTCTCCCCGTCCACGACAAGCTTCGGATAGGCTCCCATCATCACCGCCAAGGCTCTCCTCGTGGCGGTCTTGTTTATTTCGATTTGGTTCGGTATGAGGTTTTTCACCTCTCCGTTACCTCTTGCACTTCCCTTTACTTCCTCCCATACATAATGAGCTATGGGATATCTCGTAAGTCCAAGGTCTCTCTCTTCTTCTATCACCGCATTCTCAACCGACTTCTTGAACCATATATGCCCGTTTCTCTTGAAGAACTTGCTTATGACAAGTACCATTGAATTAAGCTCGTCCTTTGCACTGTCTCCCGACTGCTCGTTTGTATTGGAATCCGAAGTTATCATGTTTATATCTTCTTCGCTTAAGTTATTAAGCCCCAGCTGCATATTCTCCGTCGCTTCCCTCTTTACGCTTGCCACGCTTCTTCTTGCGGTTATAAGGATATATTCCTGCTCGTCTATATTTGAATTGTTTTCGTTCTCGTAGTATATGTTGGTCTTGTTTATGACTTCCGGCTTTACTTCGTTTTCCTTTATGTCATAATTTAAGTACATTATCCCCTCGCTGTTGATACATGCGTCTTTGAGTATCTCTCTGGCTTTTGCGTTGATTTTTTTATTCTCCCAAAGTATATTTATATACTCGTTTAGCTGGTCGCATAAGTCCGTCATCTCGATTTGAAAACGCTTGTCATCGAAGTTGTTCGGAGAAAACACTATGTTATATCCGTTGGCATTTATCACCCCTATCTTATATTTGACTACGGGCTTTATGATGTTATATGTAATAGGCGATATCACCCCGCTCTCCACACCGTGCCACTGGTCCCCGCTGAAGAAACGGTACACCTTGTCCGTATCCTGATATACGTTCCTCGCACTTAAAAAGTCCCTGCCTTTCTCGTATAAATCCCATTCATCCGTCTTTGAATACATTTCCATACTCATCTATCTTATCTCCCTCTGCCCTTTTCTCGTCCCGTCGTAGTTTTCTATATTGTTTAGGGCAATATTTATTTTTTCCAGTTCTTCTCTTTCTTTCTTCGTCATCTTTGTGCTTTTATTCCCAAAAAAGAGCTTCAAATCTCTTTCTTTTTTCTTCTCTTTATCCTTAGCCTCTTCACCGTTATCTCTCCCGCTTTTTACTCCAAGCTTATAAGAATAAAACGCAGCGGATAATAACAGAGAGACATAAACCGTAAAGCATATCAAAATCATATATATATCCATATCTTCTCCTTTCAAATAAAAAAAGTCATGCAATGCAAAACTTTTACCATTTTTTATATCCTTTTATTTTTTATTTTTATCTTTTGACATCCTGTCTTTCATTAAATTGCTGAGTAAATATTTCAAAATCTCGGTATACTTATTATCGTAAGGTATGCCAACCGCAGCCCCCTCACTCAATATATCCGAAGCGTTGCTCTTTACTGCATTTTTCCTTACTTCAGAAGATGATGAATTTCTGTTCTTACCGTTATAATTTATATTATTTTCATAGTTTTTTCCGTACTCACTTCCTAACGCCGCCAAAGACCCGACAGGTCCCAAACTATTCATTAAAAGAGCATATGCCAAATCACCGGCGGTATTTCCCGCATTTACCGATGTCTTCTGTGCATTAGTTCCATTTTTCTCTAAATCTTTTAAAGCCATCGTCAATGCATTTTTATCGAATACATTTGGATCACTTCCCATCATTTTGCCTGTCTGCATAAGCCCTCTGACATTTTGTGCATTACTGTCCAGAAAAGAAGTTAAAGCAAGGTTTAATAATGTTTTAACATCATTTGAATCATAGTTCTTTTTGATTACTTTGCTCTCCCTCTCGGCATGCCTGTTCCCAAGCATGGATATATACTTATCCCTGTCCGCCTTTGCTTTTATAACATCATTCGGATTTTTTGAGCCTTTCAGCTTATCGTAATACATCGCATAAGCTCTCTTTCTCTCTTCCACGCTCATATCTTTCACCGCTTTTACTCCAACATCCTTAAATGCGGGGTTTTTCGCTATTACCTCCGCGTTTTCAAAAGCAAGATTACTTCCTTTGTTTCTGCCCAATATCTTGTTTACTCTGCTTTTGTCATATTTGAGCTCTGTATTTTTAAGCCTTTTTTCTTTCTCGGCACTGCTTATATATTTTTTAGCCTTTATATTACCGGTAGTCGAAGCTTTATCTAACTGTCCGTAAGTCTTAGCATTGTTCATCGCTTCATTTATGCCCCTCGACCTCGCACTGTTTGATACTTTCGGCTTTGTAACTTCACCGCCGATTTTTCCGTAGGTCTTGGCATTTTCGTTTATCTCTTTTATAGCCTTTAAGCTGAGCGTCCCCTTTTGTTCATTGACGTTTTTCCTCATAACGGGAGCTTTGTCCGTGGTATAACTCTTATCAAACTTACCGTAAGCTTTTGTATCATTTCCTATAGCCTTTAATGTCTTAGAACTCAAAGTGCCTTTTCTCTTTATATTTTTATCCCCATTGTTCGTTAAAGCTTTGTTCTTCTCCGCCCTCGCTTTATAAACGCCGGTATTGTATCCTGCCTTGTGATTTCCATACTTCTCGGAATCCTTCATCACTTCTCTTACGGTCTTTGAGCTTATACTGCCTTCTCTTTTGATGTTCTTATTAACATTTCCCGTTACGGGTCTGTTCTTTTCTATGTTATCCTTATACTTCGACGTATCGTAACTCCCCTGAGGTCTTATGTTTTTTACCGCTTCCTCTACGGTCTTTGAAGTGATACCCCCCTTTGAAGTGACTTTCCCCTTGGTGCTTCCCTTTGATGAGCTGTTCTTTTCACTTCCCGTGCGTATAGTGGTCTCGCTCTTCTTCGTACCGTCTTTATTGTAGGATGTCACTTTTATAAGGCTGCCTCCGTAAGGGTTGTTCGTCCTGCCCTTACCGCTTGTCCCGAAAGGATTTATATCCGTAAGCTTACTCGATATGCTCCCGTTACTCGTCTTATTCACCGATGCCGTCTTCTTTGAAGATGAATTCCCTTTTACGGAAGAACTCCCGATACCGGATATACCTCCTCTTACTGACGAAGAAGAGCTCTTTCCTTTAGCGGAACTGCCTTTGTTTACTGCCTTTGTTCCAATCCCCGAAGCTCCTCCTCTGACAGAAGATGAAGCTCCCGAACGTGAGCGTGAGCCGGAATTTCCTCTTCCAAAACTACCCGCGTTTGAAGAACTTCCTCTCGAACTGCTTTTAGGCTTTCCGGAGGATTTTCCGCTGCCGCTTTTTATATTATTGCTGGTATAAGCTTTTGACTGCTTCCCCGCTTGCTTTACCATGTTGGAATAATTTTTATTCCTTTTTCCGCCGACCCTTTTTCTTATCCAATCAAACATTTTTTCTTCTCCTTTAATCTAAACTATCTTTATCTCCATGCCGTAGTCCATGTCCTTTTTCGGCTTTTCCGCCTCGAAGTTATAATGTCTCGGCGTTTTCTTTATTCTAACCGTCATCTCCTGCTGGTCTCTCGTGTGATAGGCTATGGCAAGAGCCATAACAAGGTCGTCATGAGTACCCGCCATTGCTTCCGCCCTGCCCTTTTCGTTCCTTACAAAATTGAGCATCTCTTCCAAAGTCTCCTTATCAACGATCTTTCCGCTTTCCTCTTTTACTATCTTGATTAGTTCTGATATGATGACGGGTCTCGTGAGTTTCGTAGTCATAAAACCGTATGACTTAGTAAGCCCCTTAGTGTAGGTGTCTTCCCTCTTTCTTATATAAAGCTTCGGATATTTAAGCCTTGAAAGCTCCTTGTTGGGATAGGTGGAATAATTCGCCTCCACAGAGATAAGTGCGTCATTAAAGTATTTTCCGAGACAGTATATCTGCCTTATATATAAGTCTTCGTCGTAGTCGTGCCTAAGCACAGCACATTCTTTTCCCGTAACGTTATTTATAACCTGAGCGGTAAAGCTGTCGCTTCCCTCTCCCGCGGTATCTCCGCCTATAACATATGGGTACCCTTCTTTTACGTCTTCGTATATCCTTATATATCCTCTTTTTTCCTCTACCCACCTTATATTCGTTATCTCGATCCCGTCGTAGTCGTAATCGAAATACCCTTCTTTTATGGGCTTTATCTTTTTTAATAGCTGTGAGGTTATCTTCTCGGTATCGAATACGCTTCTTCCCGATACTCCCCACATACCAAGACAGTAAACATCGTAGTAATACTTGTCCGTGTACTTATAGCTCTCCAGCTCCCTTTTATAATCCTCGTCTATGAAACGGTTGTCCTTGTAAGTGGTATGAAGATACGCCGCTTTCCCTCTGTCCAAAAGCCTAAGCTTTATCCAGTGATTTATATTTATGGGGTTTAAGGTCATTACTATCTGCTTCTTCGTATTTCCCCCTCTGAGTCTGACGTTGAGCTGTTTGTAGTCCTCTTCTTCCACCTCACTGGCTTCTTCTATCCATATGTCACTTAGCTCCCCTGTCTCGAAAGTTGTGGACTTTATCTTTTCCACGTCGTCCAGCCCCTTGAATATTATTTGGTTTTTATTGAGTAAACAGGTTATGCTCATATCGGATTTATTTATAAGAAAGTACTTGTTCATCTCCCAGGAGTTTATGATCTGCTTGAATAAGGCAAAGGTGGAAGTCCTGTTGGTGTTTCCCGTCTTCCTTACCACAAGCACATTACAAAGCTTTTTAGAGAGTATCTTATAAATATACCTCTGCACGACGAATACGCTCTTTCCGCTTCCCGCACCGCCGTAGAAAATAATGAGCCTTTCCTCGTTATTCAAAAAAGGAAGATAAGCTTCATTGAATACCTTTCTCGATATCTCTATTTTTATCTCGTCTTTTTTTGTTTTATTTTTGCTGCCTTTTACGTCTTGCGTGATTTCACTTGATTTTTTATCAATAGTTTCATCATTATATCTATAATCTTCATTTAACGTTTTATCCTGAAATGATTTTTTGTCTTTAGCATTTTCATTTAAGTTTTCTTCAAAATTTTTGTCATATCTATATTTATTATTGAATGTTCCGTCTTTAAAGGCTTCTTTATTTTTATGAATTCTATGTGAAATCCCGCCGTTACAAACCTTTTTGTCTTTAGCATTTTCATATAAGTTCTCTTCTTCAAACTCTTCTATATCCTTAACGCTTTCATGTAAAATCTCTTCTCTAGAAGCTTTTTCACATTTGTAACTTTCATTTCCGATACCGTCTTGAAATGATTTTTCATCTCTGTCATTCTCATTTGATGTGCTGTCTTTGATACCGATATCGTCTTTACTTCTTCTATCTTCTTTTTTGTACCTGCTATGTTTTTTATTTTTATTTTCCTTATCGGTCTCACAGCCCTCACACTCACTCTCAGAAAAATCATCTCTTTTGATATCCATAAAACTCAACCTCCTTTCTTTTCCTAAACAACATCCCCTTATAAGGGACTGCGTCCCTTACCTCCACTCTCTAGGGGCTCTGCCCCTATAAAACCAAAGGTCTTAGGATTTTCCTAAGACCTTTTTTATGCAAGGCTTTGCCTTGCTATCTTTTAGATTTCGCCCTAAAGGGCGACCATCTTTTTTCCGAAGCCAAAAAAGATGGA
>NZ_CALHFB010000019.1:0-18547 GCF_938029165.1 uncultured Anaerofustis sp. | reverse complement strand
TGCGGGGTTTCGCCCCGCACCCCACCAAAAATTTGCTCGTCCAAATTTTTGGATTAAAAGACGCCGCTCAAGCCGCGGTGGCTTTTAGCGACTGGATTTCCTCTGAAAATCTACCCGATTTTCAGGGAACAGTCGCTGCCCAACCCCAGTTATATAAAAAGTTTATATTTTATTAAAGCTTATAATTTTTTATGTACAATCATAAGTTTAATATCTCTTCTATGAAGCTTTAGACACCGTACCTTGCGGGGTCGTTTTGTCCATTCTGTGACTGACCCAAAACTCCAAAGGAGTTTTAGAAATCTTAACTTTAGTTAAGATTTCACTGAGCAAAGCACAGAGGTCAACAAGAGTAAGTTTTCATAAGAAAAATTACGAATTATTGTTACATAAATTCTCAAATCTTGCTAACGCAAATTTGCTCATGTTATTTAACATGCTTAAGCATGTCTAAGTTTAATAAATTAAACTTAGCAAGATTTCTTTGAAATCTTAAAATAGTCACAATATTGATAAAAATCTTTCACTCAATCGCCGTGATGGCTTCTATGCTTCTCGATTTCCAAGGAATGCGGGTAGCATTCCTTGGAAGAGAAGCTATCCCCTCCTCTTTAAAAAATTATTTTGTTCTAATAGATAATAACTCTTTTAAGTAAATAGCGGTTGATTTACTTAGGTAAGTTAAAGATCTCTTTTGCCGAAGGCTTTAGCACCACGCAGTGGAAGAATTTTTCTCAAAGTTTTTTTTCTTCGGAAAAAACTTTGCGGGGTTTTAGGGGCAGCACCCCTTAAATGTATTTTCTTTATTAAAGAAAATACTCATTGACAAAAATAAAAAGTAATGCTATATTCATTTTAGAAATAAAAAAAGATTGGAGATGAAAGGATGTTTAATTTTTCTTGCTAGTAAAAAGGGAAACATACAAAATAATATTATTTTTAGTATCTTTATTTTTGTATGTTAAGAGCAAGAAAATCATATATTCTTTCAAATCTATTAGTCATATATAAAATATGGGTATGATATATTTATTATCTTATTACCTGCTATTAGACCGCAAGAATTGATTTTCTTGCGGTTTTATTGATTTAAAGGAGGTAATGATATGTCAATAATAAATATAAATAATTTAACTTTTACTTACGACGGAACATATGAAAATATATTTGAAAATGTAAGTATTAATATAGATTCAACATGGAAACTAGGGCTTATAGGAAGAAACGGAAGAGGTAAGACCACTTTTTTAAATCTGCTCATGGGCAAATATGATTATAAAGGAACTATAAATACAAAGGTAAACTTTGAATATTTCCCCTTTGAAATAGAGGATTTAAGTAAAATGGCAATAGAAATAGTTGAAGATATCAACCCTAACTACGAATACTGGCAGATATCAAAGGAACTCAACTTACTGAATGTAGATGAAGAAGTATTATATAGACCATTTTATATCTTGAGTGGAGGAGAGAGAGTAAAAATAATGCTGGCTTCATTGTTTACAAAAGAAAACAGCTTTTTACTTATAGACGAGCCGACAAACCACTTGGATATGGAAGCAAGAGAAAAGCTTACAAAATATTTGAATTCAAAAAAAGGATTTATACTGGTATCCCACGACAGAAATCTTTTGGATAACTCCGTAGACCATATAATATCAATAAACAGAAATAAAATAGATATACAAAAAGGAAATTTTTCTTCTTACTTTATAAATAAAGAAAAAGAAGATAAATTTGAACTTACACAAAACGAAAAACTCAAAAGTGAAATATCCAAGTTAACAGAGGCAGCCAGAAGAACTACCGGCTGGTCAAATGAAGTTGAAAAGACAAAGTATAACAAAAGAATTTCAGGTTTAAGACCGGACAGAGGTTTTATAGGGCATAAATCCGCAAAAATGATGCAAAGGGCAAAGGCAATAGAAAAAAGAAAAAATGCTTCCATAGAAGAAAAATCAAAGCTTCTTAAAAATATCGAGAAACAGGAAGATTTAAAAATAATTTCAAGTGAATATCATACAAATCTGCTTCTGAGGCTCAATCATTTAAATATATATTATGACAATAAAGAAGCGGTTCATGATGTTACTTTTAATGTAAATAATGGTGACAGAGTTATCTTAAAAGGAAAAAACGGTTCAGGGAAATCGAGTATTTTAAAACTGATTTTAGGTGAGGATATAAAATACTCGGGAGATTTATATAAGGGAAGCAAACTAAAAATATCTTATATTTCTCAGGATACATCTTTTTTAAAGGGCAGTTTTAAGGACTTTTGTTTCGATAACGGTATCGACGAGACGATTTTTAAAACAAATCTTAGGAAATTAGACTTTGAAAGGTCGGAATTTGAAAAGAATTTGGAAGATTTAAGCTCCGGGCAGAAGAAAAAAGTCCTTATAGCAAAGAGCCTTACGGAAAGAGCAAACCTTTATATATGGGACGAGCCTCTGAATTTTATAGATGTTTTTTCAAGGATGCAAATCGAAGACGTTATCTTAAAATACAAACCAACCATGATAATAGTGGAACATGATAAGGCTTTTATAGAGAAGGTCGGAAGTAAGGTGGTGGAACTGGGATAAAATTATCCTTAAAACAGCATTATAATTATATTAATAAAATTAACAAACAGTTAAATTTTAGATATCTATCCTCTCTTGAGTTATAATAAATGCAGGAGGGAATTATGAATAAAAAAATAAAAGTCATACTCTATTTTATTGTAACTATACTTGCGATCAACGGATTTTTTAATCTCCCTATTTTTACAGATGAGGTCAATAAAGTATCAGAAATTGCAGACAGGATGAAAATGCCTATCCCGAGTGACAGTGCAGTAATATACTATAAAAATACTCATGGAGGTTTTCTCGGAGATGGGATGACTTACGGAGTATTAAAATTATCGGATAAAGGAAATAAAGAATTTAGAAAAACCTTTTTTAAGAAAAGTGTAAATAAATTGCCTGTGACAAATAACATAAAAAAACTTATAAAAGAATACTTTAGTGATGATGAAGATATAGAAATAGGATCTGAGGAATACTATATAAGTAAAACAGTCGTGACTTTCCCAGAGGAAATAAAAAAAGGCTATTATTATTTGATTGACAGAAATGCAGGAGACTATCCGGAGGGAAATATAAGTCCATTAAAGATGTAGATTTAGATAATGCATGTTCCTTTGATATTTCCATGATTGTATATGATGAAGGTAATAATGAAATATTTTTCTATGAAATCGACACATAAAAAAGCAGCAAGCTAAGCTTACTGCTTTTAATTATTTACCTACCAATTCATTTAAGAACGCAAGCCCCGTATCGCTCGCTTCCGCAACGGTCTTTTGGATATCCTCCATAACCCTCGCGAAGAACATTTGAGCTTCCATGAATTCCTTGATATCGGATATGTTTGATATGGTGCTGTAAAGTATATTAAATTCTTCGACTCTTTTTTCATCCGGCTGTTCGCCTTTCATTTGAGCCAAATAGAATTCATATTGAAAATCCATAAAATTCTTTATCATCTTTTTATGTTCTTCGTTTTGGTCTACTTTTACCGCAGCATCCTTATACCTTTTGAATTCATCGCTTTCCTTGATTGCCTTTGCTAAATCATTAGCCTTGTCATAAACATTCATTATAATTCCTCCTATAAATTAATCTATTTTAACATACATAAGTATAGGTAAAATCATAGGTCTGCGCTTAGTATTATCATATAAATACTTCTCAAGCTCATATTTCATATCAGCTTTAATGCTGTTATAGTCAAATAATCTGTCTTTATACTTATTTAATACTTTCTTAGCCTTATCTTTAGCACCGTTTAAAAGCTCTTCACTTTCTCTCATGTATACAAATCCACGAGATACGATGCCAGGACCGCTTACGACTCTCTCTTTGGTAAGAGAAACAACTACGACGAAAAGACCGTCTTCGCTTAGTTTCTTTCTGTCCTTTAGGACTATGTTTCCGACGTCTCCGATACCGAGACCGTCAATCATTATAAGTCCGTTCGGAGCTTCTCCGTTTACTTTTGCTTTATCGCCTATTTCAAGTATATCTCCGTTTTTCATAACGAAAATATTTTCTTCTTTCATACCAAGCTCCATAGCCAAATCTTTATGCTTTGAAAGCATTTTATATTCGCCGTGGGCAGGCATGAAATATTTAGGTTTGATAATGGAGTGCATCAATTTCAATTCTTCTTTTTGAGCATGTCCCGAAACGTGTATACCTTCTGCACCTTGATATACCACATCCGCTCCAAGCTCAAATAAATTATTTATTACATCCGCAACTGTTTTTTCATTACCCGGTATAGGTGTAGCGGAGATTATTACATAATCTTCATTCGTTATTTTAAACTGTCTGTGTTCACCGTTAGCCATCCTGCTGAGTGCAGCCATAGGCTCTCCCTGTGAACCCGTAGTTAAAATCACTACTTGTTCGGGAGCATAATTATCTACGTCATTGAGTTCAATCATAATGTTATCGTTGAATTTAAGATACTTAAGCTCTTTTGCAACTCCGATAACATTCACCATACTTCTTCCGCTTATCGCTACTTTTCTTTTGAATTTCTTTGCAGCGTCAAATACCTGCTGGACCCTATGCACATTCGTAGCAAATGTAGCAAGGATTATCCTCTTGTTTGCACCTTCTTTGAAAAGTGTATTAAAAGTCTTCCCTACGCTTGCTTCCGATTTTGCATGTCCGTCTCTTTCCGCATTGGTACTGTCGGCTATGAGTAAATCTACACCTTCCGCACCTATCGCAGCCATTCTTTGAAGGTCAATCTGCTGATTGTCTACAGGTGTATAATCCACTTTGAAGTCTCCTGTATGGAAAACCGTTCCGCAGTTTGACTTGATATAAAGCGCACAGCTGTCGGGTATAGAATGGTTCGATGTTACGAATTCAACACTGAAACCTTTTACCTTAACTATATGACCTTGTTTTACTATATGAAGCTTGGCACTCTCGTCAAGTCCGTGCTCTGTAAGTTTTCTTTTCAGTAAACCTATTGTAAGCTTCGTTCCGTAGATAGGGATATTTATCTGTTTTAATAAATAAGGGATAGCTCCAATATGGTCTTCATGACCATGTGTTATGAAAAGACCTCTTATTTTATTTCTGTTTTCGATAAGATACGTAAACTCAGGTATTACTATATCGATACCGTACATATCTTCATCGGGGAATTTAAGACCGCAGTCAACTATAACTATATCATCTTCGGTTTCAAAAACCGTAAGGTTCTTGCCGATTTCGCCAAGTCCCCCCAGCGGAATGACTTTTAACTTTTTAGCCGGCTGATTGTTATTTGACTTATTATTATCGTCTTTCTTTACCGTTCTTGGTTTTCTTCTTTGGTTAGTATTTCTTCTTGTTCTGGACTTAGTCTCATTAGTAGTGTTAGTTTCTTTTTTTTGTTTCGGAAGCAATGGTTTTTCTTCCGTTTCAATTTGTTTTACATTTGTTAAAGGTGTTGCTTCAAAATTATTTTTTCTAAATGCCATTTTATACCTTACTCGCTGTAGTAAAACTCACTAACTCTATTAAATTCGTCCTCGTCCGTAACTTCTTTAACCACTAAATTATCTTCGTCTTCTTCTTCGATAATGAATAGATACGCATCCTCATCATTATCTTCTTCATATAAAACCAAATATGACTTATCTTCAAATTCAAATTCATCTTCCACTAAAAAAGAAATCTCTTCCCCTTCTTCGTTCTTTAGAACGATCACGTCTATTTGTTGTTCTTCACTCATTTAAAAACCTCCTAAATTATTATTATAATCAAGATATGATGATAAAATAATCTGTGCAGCCATCATATCAATTACTTCTCTTTTTTTTCTCCAGTTGACTCCGCCGGCTTCCAAAGCTCTCTCGGCTTCTTTTGTGGAAAGCCTTTCATCCCAGAGTTCAACGGGGATATCTATTTTTCCTTTTAAAATATCACAAAATTCTTCGGTGACCAAGGCTCTTGTGCCTCTCTCACCGCTTAAATTCAAAGGATGACCCAAGATAACAAGTCCTGTGTCATATTCTTTTATGTATTTTTTTATCTTTTCAATGTCTTCTTCTATGTTCTTTGTCCTCTTTATCACACATATTCCCTGTGCGGTGATATGCAGTGCATCGCTTACGGCAACGCCTATACGGCTGTCTCCGTAATCAAGAGCTAATATCCTTTTCTTCAACAATTTCTCCTTCTTTTTACAAATAGCAACTAAAACCTACTTATGTTTTAAATAAGTAGGTTTTAGTATAAAAATTTTCAGTTTTATTTAAACGTACTTTTACTATTCACAATCCATTAAATACTTATACAAAACGAGCTCTAAAATCTCATCTCTCTCGATTTGCCTTATAAGCTTTCTCGCATCTTTATAAGAGGTAATATATGTTGGGTCTCCACTCATTATATAACCTACTAATTGATTGACAGGATTGTATCCTTTTTCTTCCAATGCCGCTTTTACTTTTTTGATAGTTTCTTCTATAAGTTTTGAACGATCGTTGTCCACGCTGAACTGCATTGTATAATTGCTATTACTGTTACTTGTTCCCATAATATCACCTACCTATAATAAATTTTACATTATAAATTATAATTATTCAAGTTTTTTATTGTTTTCTTAACAATTTATAATCTTTCTTTAATAAATCCTTTTGCATTTTCTAAAGCCATATCCGCTTTTGAAATGTCTTTTATCCCTGCCTGAGCCATATCGGGTCTGCCGCCTCCGCCGCTTCCGATACTTACTGCAACGTCTTTAATGAACTTACCGCAGTTAAATCCGCTTTTGACTGTCTCTTTAGACGCGGAAGCAATCATAAATCCTTTTTCTCCCGACACGCTAACTAGGAATACAATCACGTTTTCGACCTTATCTTTGACTTTATCACTAAGTTCTCTAAGATCATTCATATTAAGACCGTCTACTTTTGCAAATACACATTTTGTTCCATTTACATCAAAAGCATTGTCTATGATGCCCGAAACAACATCTTTATTTGCTTCTTTTCTGAATGCTTCAAGTTCTTTTAATAAAGATTTGTTCTTATTTAGTAGTTCATCTACTTTTTCTATTATATTATTATTATTTAGTCTTAATTTGTCTTTTATTGTCTGAAGCTCATGATATTTTTCCAAACTTTCTTCGATAGCACATTTTCCCGTTATGGCTTCTATCCTTCTTACTCCGCTTGCAACGGAACTTTCGGAAAGTATCTTAAACATACTTATATCATTTGTATTATTTACGTGACAGCCGCCGCAAAGCTCTATGGAATAATCCCCCATTTTAACTACTCTGACCTTACTTCCGTACTTTTCACCGAATAGAGCGGTAGCACCGAGCTTTCTGGCTTCATCTATATTTGTTTCAAAATAATTTACTTCATCTTTATTTAAGATTTCGCTGTTAACTCTTATTTCTATTTCATCAAGTTCCTCATTCGTAACTTTTTCAAAATGAGAAAAGTCAAATCTAAGTCTTTCGCTGTCTACATAAGAACCCGCCTGATTTACATGTTCACCCAACACTTCTTTTAAGGCTTTATGAAGAAGATGAGTAGCGGAGTGATTTCTCTCGGTATTTAGTCTGTTTTGTTTATCTACCGTCATACTGTACTCTTTATCTACTTCGAGACTTCCGGAAATGATTTCCACTTCATGAACGAATTTATCTCCGCTCTTTGTTACGCTCTTGACTTTAGCGTTTACTTTATCATCTTCTATCTTACCGATATCGTGGACCTGTCCCCCGCTTGTAGCGTAGAAAGGTGTCCTGTCGAAGATAACAAGACCGCTTTCGCCTTCGTTCAATGTATCCATAGCTTCATTATCTTTAATGATTTCGATTATCTTACCTTTATCGTAAAGGCTTTCATATCCGGTAAATTCGGTGCTTGGAAGATTTGCGATAAAGTTTGTCAAATCACCTTTATAGCTGACGATTTCTTTGTTGCTTCTGGCATTTCTCGCCTTATCCTTTTGTTCCTGCATTGCCTTTTCAAAACCGTCTTTATCTACTTTAAGTCCTTTTTCTTCGAGTATCTCTTCTGTCAGTTCAAGAGGGAAACCGTAGGTATCATATAATTTGAAAGCATCCAGACCGTCTAAAGTATCTCCCTTTAGATTTTCGATAAGTTCGTCGATCATGCTTAGACCTTGATTTACCGTTTCATTGAACTTTTCTTCTTCGATATTTATAAGCTTTAATATGGTAGTTTCTTTTTCTTTTAAAGCAGGATAAGCTTCTCCTGAAATTTCAATTACCTTTTTGGCAACGCCTTCCATAAAATGACCTTCGATACCGAGAAGTTTCCCGTGTCTCATTGCTCTTCTTAAAATCCTCTTAAGAACGTATCCTCTTCCTTCGTTGGAAGTCAAAATACCGTCGCTTGCCATAAATACACTGCTTCTGATATGGTCGGTAATAACTCTTATTGAAACATCGTCATTTTCGTTTTCACCATATTTCTTGCCTGATATTTCACATATATAATCAAGGATATATCTGATAGTATCCACTTCAAAAATATTGTCCACTTCCTGAACGTATGCGGCAAGTCTTTCAAGTCCCATACCCGTATCGATATTGGGATGTTCAAGTTTGTTGTAATTACCTTCTTTATCCTTATCGAATTGAGTGAACACAAGGTTCCATACTTCCATATATCTGTCACAGTCACAGCCTACACCGCAGGTAGGGCTGTCACAGCCGTATTCTTCTCCCCTGTCCACATATATTTCACTGCATGGTCCGCATGGTCCCAAACCGATTTCCCAAAAGTTATCTTCTTTACCTAGCCTTGTTATCCTATCATCTGTAAGTCCGATATCATTTTTCCAAATTTCTGCTGCTTCATCATCATTTTCATAAACCGAAACATAAAGCTTGTCCTTATCCAAACCGATTTTTTCGGTTAGGAATTCCCATGCAAAAGCTATAGCTTCTTTTTTAAAGTAGTCACCAAATGAGAAATTACCCAGCATTTCAAAAAAAGTACCGTGTCTGGCAGTCTTACCTACGTTATCTATATCAGGTGTCCTGATACACTTTTGACATGTAGTCACTCTTTTCTTCGGAGGGACTTCTTCACCTATAAAATATGGTTTTAAAGGTGCCATTCCCGAATTTATAAGTAGCAGGCTTTTATCGTTATGAGGCACCAAAGAAAAGCTCTCAAGCCTTAAATGTCCTTTGCTTTCATAGAATTCCAAAAACATTTTTCTAAGTTCGTTTAATGAATATTTTTCCATATATTTCTCCCAAATTATTTAATACTTATATCTCCTGATTTTTTAAGTCCTTTTGCCGTAAGTATAGGACCTGTGATTTCAAAAATAAATGTTGCGCCCATTATAATATTTAAAAATAACGGACCGTAATCGGGCATCATCCTTGCGGCCGCAACAGCCAGTCCGACGCCGACTCCCGCCATAGGCATTAAACCCATACCGAGATAATTCCTTGTAACTTTATCTGTCCTTGCCATTTCACATCCGAGGAATGCACCGAGTATCTTACCTATAAACCTTGAAACGACAAAAGCTATACCGATAAGTCCGAGACTCAGTACGACCTTTAAATCAAGGCTGTAGCCTGCAAGAACAAAGAAAATCACATATATAGGGTTTACCGCTTCTTCGGTAAGAGCAAATACTCTGTCATATCTTGAACAGTAATTTGCAATAACGCTTCCCACAGCCATACAAATCAAAATAGACGATAATTCAAAATAAATACCAAGCCCCGTTCCTACAAGGACAGAAGCACAGCTTATAATAAGGACTTGTGATTTATCCCTTCTGATTTTTCTTTCAACAAAACAGAATGCTATACCGATAACTGCACCTATACCAAGAGACAACACTATCTCTATAAGAGGTGAAATAAGTGCACTGTACAGATTGAAATGCCCGTTTATCATCGATTCGGAAACCGCACATGCGATACTGAAAAGAAACAGACAAACCGCATCATCCAACGCTACAACGGTAAGTATGGTATTGGTAAGTTTACCCTTAGCTTTATACTGCTTGATGACATTTACCGTTGCGGCAGGAGCCGTAGCGGCGGAAAGAGCACCGAACACTATCGATAAAGGTAAATCAGAGGTAGCTAAAAATACACCGAGAGTAACAACGATGATCGTAACGCTCGCCTGAACGATTGTTATAAGCACTACCCCGCTGCCAAGGCTTTTTATCTTATCTATATTAAAACTCTCTCCTATATTAAAGGCTATAAATCCAAGAGCTATATCCTGCAAAAAGTTAAGCTCTGTAAGTATATTTTTCGGAACTACGCTAAAAAACGATACCCCCAGAATAAGACCGGCTAATAAATACCCAGTCACAGCAGGCAGTCTAAACTTACCGCAAATCTTACTTGCAATAAAACCGCATGCAATAAATAATCCGAGAGTTAATAATTCATCCATTTCTACACCCCAGTTAACAACTTTCCTTTGCTTAATTCATAAAAGCTTCTATATCTTCTGCTTCTTTGATTATATCCTTAGTTAAAAGAGCATATCCGTCATTTGTAACAAGAACATTATCTTCTATCCTTATCCCGATACCTTCTTTTTCAAAATAAAGACCGGGTTCAACGGTAATGACATTTCCAGGAACCAGAGGTTTATCTTTTTCAAAAGGGTCATGGCAGTTAAGTCCGATAAAGTGAGATACGAAGTGATAATAATAATCATTGACTTCTTCTCTCGTTTTTATAAGCCCAAGTTCTCTTAGACCGTCTTCATAAATATCTATGACTATATCATTTAACTTTGACAGTGTCACTCCGGGTTTAACATTCTCTATAACAGCTTTATTGGCTCTTAAAACCAAATCGTATAATACTTTCTGAAGTTTAGTAAATTTACCGCTTACAGGATAAGTCCTGCTTACATCGGCACTGTACTTATCTACACCGCTCCCGCAGTCAAGTAAAACCAAATCACCTTCTTTGACTTTATCTCTGCATTTTATATAATGAAGAGTAGTAGCATTTTTACCGCTCGCTACTATAGTCGGGAAAGGTATTGTATCTCCGTTTTTTCTTGATACATAATCTATTGTAGCAGCGATTTCAGCTTCTTTTATCCCCGGTTTTGTGATTTTCATAGCCATGTTAATAGCTGTTTTTAAATTTTTTGCACCTTCATAAATACATTTAACTTCATATTGGTTCTTGACTTCTCTAAGTTCATTCAAACATCTTTTTAAATTATAAAATTCTACATTATCAAAAACCTTATACATTTGTTTAAACATCCTAAGATTTAAATTATAATTCTCATCGTTATTTGTCTCGTCTATCAATGAATATATCCTTTGAAGGTCTTGTCTGTTTCCTATATCGTTTATATATTTTTCAAACTCTCCAAGGTATAAGACTTTTTCGATACCGCTTATTGCCATCGCTTCGGGAACGCTTAACTTTATACCCGTCCATTTTGAAGACTTCTCATCATTCTTTGGAATAAACAGCTTTTCTTCAATATTTTCATTATCCTTATATAATAAAAGAATAGAATTTTCTTCATCAATCCCCGTAAGATAATAAAAATCTCTGTTTACTTCAAACTCATAATCATTACCGTTTTCGCTTTTTATCAATTCTCCGGAAAAAATTATTGCCGCTGAATTATTTTCCATATAATCAAGGACTTTTTTCCTTCTGTTTTTTAAATCTATATTATTCATAAAATGCCTCTTTTTTCCTTTGTAATTAACTTATTTATTTTACCATAGTAAAGTTTTTTTATCAAGAATATAAAAACTATAAAAATAAAAAGAATATATATAATAATTTATATATATCAAATTATAAAAATTTTTTTTAAATCAAAATAAAGTAAAATAACCTATAATTTCCTACTATATAATTTTTAATTCAGGAAATAATATTATTAGAAAATTAAGAAAAGGAGATTATTAAAATGAGTAATAAAAATAAAAACAACCAAAATCAATCTAATCAAAATAACCAAAACCAATCTAACAAAAACGAACAAAACCAGTCAAACAAAAATAATCAAAATCAATCTAACAAAAACAATAAAGAATGTAGATAATTTAAAATTTAATTTAAATTAAATAAAAAAGACCCTTTTATATAAAGGGTCTTTTTAAATTCAGTATTATTTTATTAATAATTTATTACATAAATAGTGGAGCAAATACCAAAGCTACGATAGTCATAAGCTTAATCAAGATATTAAGTGATGGACCTGAAGTATCTTTGAATGGATCCCCTACTGTATCTCCCACAACCGCAGCGGCATGTGCGTCACTGCCTTTTCCGCCGTGAGCTCCGCCTTCGATGTATTTCTTGGCATTATCCCAAGCACCGCCTGAGTTAGCCATTTGAATAGCCATTAATACACCTGTTACAAGTGCACCTGCAAGAAGACCGCCTAAAGCAGTAGCGCCAAGGAAGTATCCTACAGCTAGAGGAACGATAACTGCAAGAAGTCCTGGGATTATCATTTCTTTTAAGGCAGCTTGAGTTGATATTTCTACGCATGTAGAATATTCAGGTTTGCCTTTACCTTCCATGATACCTGGGATTTCTCTAAATTGTCTTCTAACTTCTTCAATCATTTTGTTAGCCGCATTACCAACAGCTTCCATTGTTAAAGAAGAGAATACGTATGGAAGCATACCGCCGATGAATAAACCGGCAATAACTTTTACGTCAAGTAAGTCGATTGCTTTGATACCGACTGCTGTTGAATAAGAAGCGAATAATGCTAAAGCAGTTAGAGCAGCTGAACCTATAGCGAAACCTTTACCGATAGCAGCAGTTGTGTTACCAACGCTGTCAAGTTTATCAGTGATGTTTCTTACAGAATCGTCAAGTTCTGCCATTTCAGCGATACCGCCTGCATTATCGGCTATCGGACCGTAAGCATCTACAGCGATAGTCATACCTGCCGTTGAAAGCATACCTACAGCAGCAAGAGCGATACCATATAGACCTTCTGTAGCTAAATTATAAGAAAGTAAGATAGCGGCAACGATTAAAATAATAGGAATAGCTGTTGACATCATACCTACGGCAAGACCGCTAATGATAGTCGTAGCTGCACCTGTTTCACTTTGCTGAGCTATTTTCTTTACTGATTTATATTGATCAGAAGTATAAACTTCGGTAACTTTACCAATCAAGATACCGCAGGCTAGACCAGCAACGATTGCATAGAAATATGTAATATCGTTAAGTAAGCTTGTTGTTAAGAAATAAGCAGCAATAAGTACTAAAATACCGCTAACATATGTACCCATGTTTAAGCTTTTATGTGGGTCGGAATTTTCTCCGCCTTTAACGAATAAAGAACCGATAATAGAAGAGATGATACCAACCGCAGCAAGAGCTAGAGGGAACATGATTGATTCCACTGAACCAAGTAGTAATCCGCCTAGAGTCATAGCAGAGATGATAGAACCTACATAAGATTCGAATAAGTCAGAACCCATACCTGCAACGTCCCCTACATTGTCACCTACGTTATCCGCGATAACAGCAGGGTTTCTAGGGTCATCTTCAGGGATACCGGCTTCGACTTTACCAACGAGGTCAGCACCAACATCGGCAGCTTTTGTATAAATACCACCGCCAACTCTACCGAATAAAGCGATAGAAGAAGCACCAAGTCCGAAACCTGTGATTATATTTACATTACCGAAAATCATGTAAACTATGCTTACACCGAGAGCACCAAGACCTACAACACATAGCCCCATAACGCTTCCGCCGTTAAAAGCAACTTTTAATGCAGCACCCATGCCTTTGTCTTTAGCTTGTGCTGCTGTTCTAGAGTTAGCTTTAGTAGCAACCTGCATACCAAAGAATCCCGCTAAAACAGAGAAAAGTGCACCGACAACGAAACAAACTGCTGTTTCCCATCCGATTAAAGCAAATAATACTACAAATAATACTACAGCAAATACAACTATATATTTATATTCGCTTGTTAAGAATGCCATCGCACCTTCGTGAATATGAGATGAAATTTCTTTCATCCTGTCAGTTCCTTCATCAACCTTTTTGATTGAAGAAGCAAGATATAACGCAAATAAAAGCGCTATAATACCCGCAACTGGGGCAAAAAACTTTAGAGTTTCTACACTGAACATTTTTTTCCTCCGAAATTGTTATTTTAAATATTGTTTGTTATTTTGCTAGAAGGTTAAAAACAAAAATTGAAATAAAGAATACTATAGCTGATACCAAAGTTATTTTATTGAGTAAACCCTGCATGCCATGAGCTTTCTTTTTACCGAATAATCCTTCCGCACCACCTGAAATAGCACTTCCCATTCCGGCTGAAGAGCCTTCTTGTAAAAGAACACTACCTATTAGTGTAATGCTTGAGATTACCATGAATACTAATAATACTGTTGTCATTTTATCCTCCTAAATATAAATCTTGCAGTTTCATATTATATCATATGAAACCTCTAAAACAAAGAAATTTTTGATTTTTTTGAAAGATTTTGTTCTATTTTTTGATTAATGTGACAATATCTCGGTTTTGAAATTTTGTTAATTTATATTAAGCTTATATAATAATGTAAGATTTGTTATTATTTATTTGAAATTATTATATATAACTCTATAACTTAAATTTTTAATATATGAAAAATTAATTATCTTTTGTTTTCTCCTTCTCCCCATAACAACTTCCCCTGCTCGGACAGTCTTCACATCCGCAGTTACACTTCCCCCTATTTTTGATTACTTTTATCAAAGCAAATAAAAACAAAATTAATATGATACCGAGTATTATATAAGAACTTAAATTCATATCTGTCTCCTAAAACGTTTTTCTTAATTTTATCATAAAACATCATATATATACATTATTAATACGAATATTAATACATTATCGAATATTTTTATTGACAAAATAAAATTTATGATATAATGAATGTAATTATTTTTACGGAGTAATATTATATGAAAACTAAAGAATCACAAGAAAACTATTTGGAAACGATACTTATCTTACAAAAAAGAAATGGCAATGTCAGATCGATAGACATTGCAAATGAACTTGATTTTTCCAGGCCCAGTGTATCGAGAGCCATAAAACTGATTAAAGAAAAAGGATATATAACAGTTGATGAAAGCGGTCTTATAAAACTCACGAAAGAAGGCAGAGAAGTTGCGGGAGCGGTTTACGAGAAGCATATGACCCTCGGGAAATTTTTAATAACCTTGGGCGTTGAAGAAAAAACTGCCATGGAAGATGCATGCAGGATGGAACATGTAATAAGTGCTGACAGCTTTGAAAAAATCAAAGAACATGCAAAGAAATGTATGGAAAAATAAGCAGAGAATTACTTTCTCTGTTTTTTTATTTTTTTTGACAAAAGTTTAATTGAAAGTGAAGAAATATTATGTTAAAATGAATTGGACTTTAAAAGACAAATATACATTTGTGAAGTTTATTAGGAGGTAAATATGATTTATACAACAGAAGTAGAAAACATGTGCGTAGTTAAAAAAGGCGCAAATCATGGACCTGCACCTATCCCTGAAGAAGGTAAATGGGTACAGTCAAAAGAAATCAAAGATATCAGCGGTCTTACACACGGTGTTGGTTGGTGTGCACCTCAACAAGGAGCTTGTAAACTGACTTTAAACATTAAAGACGGTATCATCGAAGAAGCTTTGGTTGAGACACTCGGCTGTTCGGGAATGACACATTCAGCTGCTATGGCAAGTGAAATCTTGATCGGTAAAACTTTACTTGAAGCATTAAACACAGACCTTGTTTGTGATGCTATCAACACAGCTATGAGAGAATTATTCTTACAAATAGTTTACGGAAGAAGCCAATCAGCATTCTCTGAAGGCGGTCTTGCAATCGGAGCAGGTCTTGAAGATTTAGGTAAAGGACATAGAAGTCAAACAGGTACTTGCTATGCAACAACTAAAAAAGGACCTAGATACTTAGAATTATCTGAAGGTTATATAACAGAAATCGGTTTAGATAAAAACGATGAAATCATCGGTTATAAATATGTAAACCTAGGTGTTATGATGCAAAACATTAAAAAAGGTGTCGATGCTATGGAAGCTATCGAAAAAGCCAGCGGTAAATATGGTAGATTCGATGAAGCAGTAAAAACAATCGACCCAAGAAACGAGTAGGAGGGAGGAAATAAAATGGCATTATTTGAAAGTTACGAAAGAAGAATTAAACAAATTGAAGAAGCTTTAAATAAAGACGGTATCAAGTCACTTGAAGAAGCAAAACAAATCTGTGATGATAAAGGTATCGACGTTGCAGCTATAGTAAAAGGAATCCAACCTATTTGTTTTGAAAACGCATGTTGGGCTTACATAGTAGGTGCTGCACTTGCTATTAAAAGAGGAGCTACTACTGCTGTAGAAGCTGCAAAAGTTATAGGTGAAGGTCTACAAGCATTTTGTATTCCGGGTTCGGTTGCAGATGACAGAAAAGTTGGTTTAGGTCACGGTAACCTTGCAAGTATGTTGCTTTCCGAAGAAACAGAATGTTTCGCTTTCCTTGCAGGTCACGAATCATTTGCTGCAGCAGAAGGTGCTATCGGTATCGCTAACTCAGCTAACAAAGTTAGAAACAAAGACTTGAGAGTAATTTTAAACGGTCTTGGTAAAGACGCTGCTCAAATCATCTCTAGAATCAATGGCTTCACATATGTACAAACAAAATTTGATTACTACACAGGAGAGTTAAACATCGTAAACGAAACAGCTTACTCTGACGGTCCTAGAGCTAAAGTAAGATGTTACGGCGCTGATGATGTTAGAGAAGGCGTTGCTATCATGCACAAAGAAGGTGTTGACGTATCTATCACAGGTAACTCAACAAACCCAACAAGATTCCAGCACCCAGTTGCAGGTACATACAAGAAGGAAAGACTTGAGAAGGGCAAGAAATACTTCTCAGTAGCTTCAGGCGGAGGAACAGGTAGAACTCTGCACCCAGATAACATGGCTGCTGGTCCTGCTTCTTATGGTATGACAGATACAATGGGAAGAATGCACAGCGACGCTCAGTTTGCTGGTTCTTCTTCAGTTCCTGCACACGTTGAGATGATGGGTCTTATCGGCATGGGCAACAACCCAATGGTTGGTGCTACAGTTGCTTGCGCAGTTGCAGTTGAAGAGGCTATGAAGTAAGGTTTTAAACCACTTCACAAGTCTTGTAATGTGGACAACGATAAGACTTCGTGTTCAAAAGAATATCAGTAAGGCGTTAGATTTTGTTCTAACGCCTTATTTTTATGCACAAAAAGACCTCCCCATGCTGTAAGAAAGGTCTGACGACCAAACTAAAGCGCAGGAAGGTCAATATCACAAATACAAGCTAAAAACTGCATAACTCCCATATTAAAAGAACTTTGCAATATCCTCAACAGCTCTCCTTTTAGGTCTGGCAGGGGCTTCTGCTGGATAGCCAACGGCTATAACCGATACTACGATCTCGCTTTCAGGTATTTCAAGCACCTCACGGAGCTTTTCTCCATCCCTGATGCCCATTACAAGCGAGCCTAAGCCAAGCTCAGCCGCTTTGAGAAGAAGTATCTCATTGTGCAGACCAAGATCGTAAAAACCCCAGCCATTGCCGACTTCATTATCAGGATCACCCTCTTTGTCAAAACCTGCTCTTGTATGTACAAAAGTCGTTACAAGAAGCGCCGCATTTTCTGACCTTTCTCTGTTAAATCCAGGCAAGCACTCCTCTCTTACCCTCTTTGTCATCTCGTCACTGAGAACGCAGTAATACCTTGCAGTTTCAGAGTTTTTCCACGATGGTGCTTCTGTTGCGGCAGCTATGAGCGTTTCTATCTGCTCTTTTGTTACCTTTTTACTGCCGTCATATTTTCTTATGCTTCTTCTGCTTTCAATAAGCTTCTGAAATTCCATTTATATCTCTCCTTGTCAAAATGTGAGGCTCACGCCTATTTCAGATACAATTATAACATATCACTTCCACCATTTCAAGTAGCAAAAGCCCTTGAAATGTTCATATTATTGTGATACAATAACGTAAAGACAATATGGGGGTGCAGACTATGAGCTTTGTAAAATTCGAGAACGTTTATAAAAGATACAAAATGGGCGAGATAACCATAAATGCCGCAGACGGTGTTTCATTTGAGATAGAAAAAGGCGAATTTGCTGTTATAGTAGGCGCAAGCGGTGCAGGAAAAACTACTATACTTAATATGCTCGGCGGCATGGATACCTGCGACGAGGGCAAGATCCTTGTTGACGGCAAGGACATTGCCACTTTTAATAAAAAGCAGCTCACAACATACCGCAGATATGACATAGGCTTTGTTTTTCAATTCTATAACCTTGTGAATAATCTTACTGCCAAGGAAAATGTAGAGCTTGCCACACAGATATGCGCACATGCCTCACAGCCTGAAGAAGTGCTGAAAAAAGTGGGACTCGAGGACAGAATGAACAACTTTCCCTCCCAGCTTTCAGGCGGCGAGCAGCA
>NZ_CALHFB010000018.1:0-33071 GCF_938029165.1 uncultured Anaerofustis sp. | reverse complement strand
AGACAGAAAGGAACTATTAAGCAATTATTCTTATGAGGAATTGGGGCTTGAGTAAGGAGATAATATTATGGATAAGAAAACAGAGAAGAAAATAAATCAAAAGATACGACAGCTAGAAATGAGAGTTGGCGAGGTTATTAAATTAAGAAAAGAATTAAAGGCAGAATCTGCAGAAAAAAAACTATTAAAATTAAATAAAAAAATAAATAAATCAATAAGAATGATTCAATATTATTATAATGAAGTAAAAGAACTAGGTGGAAATACCGAAGATATTATAAATGGACTTAATGTAGAGCAAAGAGAAATTATTAAAGAAATCTTTCCAGCCGGAACCGATGAAAATGCGGTTGAAGCAAAAAAGATTATTGATGATATTAAAGAAAAAATAGAGCTTGTAAAAAAAAGAAAACAGACAATTACGTATAATTCAAATGAAGATATAGAGATAAAAAGGAAAAATAAATTATTTATGGATTATGCAGATGTCGGAAGATATGTAGTAAATACAGGGGATGAGCGGGTTTCTGATTATTACAATGAATATTGGCAATATGACAGAGATTATGAAATGACAAAGGATAAGTACTTTTCAACTGATGAGCAAGATATTATTAAAGAAGGGATAAAATGTTTCAGAGAGTATCAAGTTTATTATAGAGAGAAACATAAATTTTTAATTAATCTTGGAGAAAAAATAGTAGATAGTTCAAGTGAAAAATTATATGAAACTAAATTGAAACAAGCGAAATTATGGGCTGATAACTTATATCAAGATGTATTTCCGGAGGTAGTAAAATTATCAAATCCGAATGTAAGTTTTACTGATGAAGAATTAATAAAAGAAGCGATAGAAATGTCTAAAAGATATATAAATTATTTGGGGAGTGAAAATAAACAGCAGGAGCTTAGAAAAATAAAAAATGAATGTATGGATGAAGCAAATAAAGTTATCGCAGAGTTAAAAAATCAAGGAAATGATGTGAAAGCTGAAGTAAATAATGTATTAGCAAAATTTATAACAAACAGAATAGGTAATGCAATAATGGATATTGAAAAGGATAAAGAAATTATTGCTTTTGATATAATGAGGGAAAAGGTAGGTTTTGAAAAGGCATATTTTATAAATGCATTTGATAATGATAAGATTATAGATAAGAGGAGAGAGTATTTAACTTCTTATTCTCTGGAAGAATTGGGACTTTAAATGGAGGTATGTAAAAGTGGATAATGTAAAAAAAATAAAGAAATTACAAGATAGTATTTTATTATGGTTTAAAAATATGGATAAAGAGAATATAAAGTTATTATCTGAAGCTAATCCTAAAAAGGTTGAAAAGATAAAGAAAAGTATTGATGCTTATTATAGATATATTGATAGCGATATAAGAGATTTTATAAATAGGGGAGGGGAGATGGGAAATATATTATCAAATCTAAATAATGAACAAAAGACAGTTTTATATAAAATCTTTCCAGCCGGAACCGATGAAAATGCGATTGAAGCAAATAAATTTATTAATTATATAAAAAAATATTATATAAAAGATATAAAAAACTTAAAAGAAACAATGACATATAATCCAAACGAGGATATAAAGATAAAAAGAAAAAATAAATTGTTTTCTTCATATTATAAACTGGGAGATTATATAAGAATTTCAGAAGATAAAATATCAAAGAAATTTTACAATGAATATTGGCAGTATACGAGGGATTTTGAAAATACAAAGGATAAATATTTCACTAAAGAAGAGCAGGAAATAGTAATAGAAGCTGTTGAATGTTCAAAAGAATATGAAATTTACTATAATGAAAAACATAAATTTGCAATAGGGGTACTGGATAAAATCGGAGAAGCTGGAGAAAAACTTGTTTCTGCGGGTGAGGCAGTCGGTAAATGGGGAGATATAACGCAGGCGAGAGTATGGTCGGATAACTTATACAAAGATGTATTTCCACAGGTCGTGAAAGAAATAAACCCTAATTTAACTAAAGACGAAGTAATCAAAGAGTCAAAGGAAATGACAAAGAGATATATAGGATTTATATCATCAAAAGAAGAAATAGAAAAAGCAATGGAAGAAAAAGCATACTATGAGAAAAAGACGGAAGAGCTTATAAGAGATCTTAAAGTAGATGTAGACAAGGTAAAAAGCGAAGTCGGCGGTCTTTTGGGAGGAGTGTCTTCAATGGCAGTGAACAGTACTGTAAAGGATTTGGAGAAAAATCCTTATATAGTAATGTATGATATGTTAAGAAATAATATTGGAAAAGAGAAAGCTGCCTTTATATTATTATATGATAAAGATGAATTGAAGGAAGACAGAAAGGAACTATTAAGCAATTATTCTTATGAGGAATTGGGGCTTGAGTAAAAATTAATAAAGTTTAAAAGCACTAAACAAAAGTTTAGTGCTTTTTTTATGTTCAAAATTTAGAAAGGGGGAATGTGTATGAGGGTATTTAAATAAAAAAATTGTCATTAAAATAAATGAAAGGAGAAAAAATATGGCAAAAAGTGAACAAATTAATGTAGACAGTATTGGCGGTAATATTAAAGATTTTGTTGAAAATATTATATTACTACAAAAAAATATGACTGTACTTGCTTCTTCGACAAAAGGGTGTACCAAAAGTCTAGAGTCTTTTGTTCTTGGAATAGGAAGTGTAATAACACTGCTTCCTGATATGAAAAATTCTTTATCCGAAGTGAAGAAAAGTGCAGGAAAATTATCTGAAAGCTTGAATAATAGTGAAGCGATAAAGAAGTTTTCATCTGCTGTAGAAAATGGAGCAAAATTGTCTGGAAATTCAATGAAGGATTTTAAAGGCACAATGAAAAAGGCTGGAGAGTCATTATCCGATTTTGCAAAATCAGGAAAGGATAAGATAGGTGAATTTAAAAATTCTATAAAAGAATGGAGTAAGGACGCTAAAGGTAAATTTTCTGATTTCAAAGAAACAATTTCAGGTATCAGTTTCGACAGCATAAAACAAGGATTAAAAGGGCTTCCCGATAAGGCTTCCGAGGGAATGAGTTCTATGGGGGAAACTATTTCTAAGAATGCAGGGAGTATCGGTACTGCCGCAGGTAGTTTATTATCTGGAGGAATGATTGCAGCAATAGCATTAATAGTCGCTTCGGTTGTTGCTTTGGTTGCAGTATTTAAAAGTCTGATGGATTCTAATGAAGAATTTAGGACTAAAGTAACCGACGCTTGGAATGGAGTTAAAGAAGCCTTAGCACCAATCAAAGAGGCATTTATAAACTTTAAAGAAGCTATATTCGGTGAAGACGGCGGAGATATGACTCCGTTTGTTGAAACAATAATGAATGGTGTGACAGGTATTATAGAATCTATAACTACAGGTGCATCTTTAATATCAGAAATCGTAGTTGGGCTTTTTGAAGTTTTGACTGAACTTTGGGAAGCATTCGGACCTACAATCATGGAATATGTTTCTGGTTTATTTGAATTTATATCGGGGCTTATAAGTGGAGCTGTAGATATTGTCAGAGGAATTTTCGATATTATTGTAGGATTATTTACAGGGAACGGAGAGACCATATCTGCAGGTTTAAGTAAATTATGGGAAGGCATATGCGGGATATTCTCCGCAGGACTTGAATTTGTCGGAACACTTTTTTCAACTATATGGGAAGTTATATGCGGTATATTTGCAGGAGTCGGAGAATTTTTCGGAAATGTATTCAGAGCAGGATGGAATGCAATCAAAAAAGCATTTTCTAGTATAGGGAAATTCTTCAGTAATATTTGGAAAAATATCACTAAGGTATTCGGTAAAGTCGGTTCGTGGTTCGGAGATAAATTTAAAGCCGCGTGGAACGGAGTTAAGAAAGCATTTTCGGGATGTGTTAAGTTCTTCAGTAATATTTGGAGTAAAATCAAAGGGCTGTTCAGCAAAGTCGGAACGGCAATCGGGAATGGTATTTCCGGAGCTTTTAAGGCAGTCGTGAATGGAGTTATAAGTTTTGCCAGTACCATAATCAACGGTTTTATCGGGGCTATCAACGGTGCTATCAGACTTATAAATAAGATACCCGGAGTTGAAATTCCGGTAATAGCGAGAGTTTCACTTCCCAGACTTGCATCAGGCGGTGTTGTCGACGCAGGGCAGATGTTCATAGCCCGTGAAGCTGGTCCTGAACTTGTAGGTACAATGGGAAGCAGGACTGCGGTTATGAACAACAATCAAATCGTTGAAAGTGTTTCCAGAGGTGTTTACGACGCTGTTGCTTCCGCACTTGGAGCTAACAGCATAGGCGGAGACTGGACGATACAAATCGTGGATAGGAACGGAAGTGTCAGAGCGGAAGATATTATCACAGCGATCGAAAGAAGAAACAGAAGAGACGGCAAGACCGTTATTGCATTGGGGGTGTAGATAGTGGAAAAATTAACGATGAAATACGATGAATTGATAAGTAAAAGCTTGACAGAGCTTTGTAATCCTCTGCCTTATATGATAACTAAGGTATATGACCAAATAGATAAAGATGAAGCAGGGAATGACGTAAGCGTTAAATACGCAGAATATATTGACCTTGGAGTATGTCCGGCAAGCTACAGCTGTGCGCTCAAAGAGCTTCTTTCTTCCGACAGCGGAAGGACGGAGGATACTACATACAACAAGATGAGGCTTGGAGAATATATCGAAATATCTGTTTCTTACAGGTCTATGAACAGCGATAATTTAGCTGTCCTCTTAAATAATTTCTCCGATGAATATGTAACGGTTTGTTATTTTGACCCTAAAAAGAATTCCTATAGGATAGATGAGTTTTATCTCGGGGAAACAAGTGTGCCTTTATATAACGGTAAGCTTGGATTTTGGGATAGTTTTTCTCTTACTTTATCGCAGAGGAAGGCTGATACATATGAAGTATTAAAAGAAGCTTCGCAAAGCGGAGAAACTTTGGATACAGAGGAGGTATAAAATGAATTTACAAATACCTAAAAAAACTTATGATGCAATCATAAGAGGCGTTAGGCAGGATATTCAAATAGATGTATCATTCTCGGCAAAGGAAAGCGTCAGTGAGGATATTGAAAATATTAGTATAGGAGATATTTCAAATAAAAATGAAAATGATCCTATAGTATCTTCTGTTGCTGTAGACGAGTCGGGAAGTGACAAAAAGACTTTAAATCCTACGGATAAAGAAGGAGCAAGTATTGTTCTTACCGGAAAAGATATTATAGCCGGTTCATTTTCAATAGACCGTTACTGTACCGGTTCGGATAATATAGAAATCGGCAGTACTATAAGTGCCGAAATGAAAATGACTCTGGACAATCATTTAGGACAGTTTGACGATATGGATTTCGGCGGGGCTCATATGCAGGTTTATCTAAAAATAAGGAATGAAGACGGTACAATAGAAAGTATACCTATGGGTTATTTCATTGTGGACTCTCAGACCAGGACAAGAACTACGATTTCCATTGAAGCATTGGATTTACTTGCTGCTTTTGATAAAGATTTTGATTTCAGCGGATATGACCCCGGAATGAGGATAAAAGATATTTTAGATAAAATAGTAGAGGAAGGACCGTCTATACCAAATCACTATGTATACGACGGTGCCGAGCTTTTAAATATGGATTATGTTCCACCTTATTATCCCGAAGGAGAAAATCTTACATGCAGGCAAATCCTACAGTGGATATGTGAACTGGCGGGAGTTTGTGCTTATATGGACGGACTTGGAAAACTTAAATTTTCAATGTTTGAGCCTTATTATATCCCCTCTACAGAGGATATATTTAAACTAACTCCTAAAATGAGATATTCATCGGAATACGCAAGCACTATTTTAAAGCTTAACAATATAAAAATAAAAAGTAAAGACGGTAATGTAAGTAAAGATTTTACATTAAGAGAAGAAGTTGAAAGTGGTGCGGATAAAAGTGTGATAGATGAAGAAGGCACCGAAGATGATAGGGTCGAAATTACGGAGGAGGAAGAAACAAAAGTAAAAACTCCTTTATGCTTTACTATCGAGAATAATGAATTTATTGCCGCTCCGGAAATAGTGAAAGAGACTGTTGATGATAATCAAGGAAACGGTGATACCGATATACCTTCAAAGCCTGATATTACAGACCCCGAGCTCCCTTTTGAGGAAGAAAGTGAGGCTTCTTCAAGTGATGAAAGTGAAGGTGACAATCAAGAAAGCAGTCAGAAAGAATATGATTATACTTATATAAATTATATAATTGAAAATTTAAAGGAAATGAAAAGTATAAGCTATCTGCCTTTTAGTGCAACTACGATTTCACTTCCTTTTTTATGGCCTTTAACAAAGATTATTTTTGTTGATAATGAGGGCAACGGATATGAAAGTATAATAACTCATCATACTTTTAATTTGAACGGTTCTTCTTCAATTCAGGCAAAGGGGGCAAGTGAACAAAAGGCAGGGTACGCATCTTCGAATCCACTTACAAAAAATCAGGCTGCGATAATCGAAAATACTAAGAAAGAATTGGAAATTAAACTTTCTGAAAGAGAAAAAGAAATATTAGCTTTAAATAATATTCCGAGTGCTATGTTCGGATTATATGCAACTCCTACACAAAAAGAAAATGGAAGCTATGTTTATTATTATCATGACAAAGAAACTCTTGAAGAAAGCAAGATAGTTTATGAATTATCCGCGAGCGGATTTAGGTGGACAAACAATTATTCTTCAGAGCTTCCCAACTGGAAAAACGGTCTTTCCGATAACGGTTCTTTTATAGCTAATCATCTAAGTACAAATGGAATTGATGCTAGTTGGATCAACGTAAGCGGAGATGATACAAATACATCTATTATAGATGATGACGGCAGCATGAATGCCAGCGGATATTCTCTTTACGATAACAAGGATAATTCCAATAAAGGCAGTATTTATATGGCAAACGGAAATATAGCTTTTAAGATTAATGGAAGTAATCCAACAAATATTAATAGCAGCGGGCTTAATACCGGAAGTGCTACGGTAAGAGAATCTTTAAAGATAGGTAAGTTTTTCTTTAATAGTGATAATGAAGGAAATTTATCAATAGTATATGAAGGAGGTAATGATTAATGGCAACTGTAAAAGGTAATTATTCCGGTTCAAGTACCTATGATATTTATGTGAGTTGCGTTGTAAATTCACAGAGTATCGAAAACAATACTTCGAATGTAACTTTTATTTTCGGAATGAATAAAATGGGAGCAAATAGTGCGAGTTATAATTTAAATAATCAGACATTTACATATAAGATAAATGGAACGACTTATACAAAGTCGGTTAAGTTTGATTTCAGAAGTGCAAAGGTAGGTTCATATAATAAATTATTTTCAGTAACTAAAAATATAGCACACAGCAGCGACGGGACAAAGACTGTTTCAGTAAGTGCTTCTCATCCTACGGGGATTAAACTTGGAACAGGGAAAGTTTCGGCTTCGTTTAAATTAAGCACAATTCCAAGAAAGTCTTCTTTTTCAGTTAATAAATCGGCGTATAACTTAGGAGAAAAAATAACTTTTACAATTAATAGAAAAAGTTCTTCATTCACTCATAAACTGACTTATACTTATGGCACGGGGAGCGGTACTATTTCTACAAAAGCCACTACATCTGCTGTTTTTGAATTAGCAAACAATCTTGCTAATTTACTTCCGAATGCTTCTTCGGGTACAATGAAAATAACTTGTGCAACTTATAAAGGAAGTACGCATATTGGTTCGAACTCATTAAGTGTAAAGGTAAATATTCCGAACAATAGTACATTTATTCCATCAACTCCCAATATGGTCATAACTCCGGGTAAGCTGTGTGATGGGTGTTATGTTCAAAATATTAGTACTGTAAGTGCAAAGATAAGTTCTACTGCTAAGTATAAGGCTTCAATAGATAATTATACTTTATATGTCGGAAATAAAAGTTATTCTGATAAGTCCGCAGAGAAAAAAGATAAGGTTATTAATTCATCCGGAACGGTATATGTATATGCTACTGTTAGTGATACAAGAAAGTTCAGTTCCGTTTGTCCAAAAAAATCTTTAACTGTATATCCTTATTTTAACCCTACAGTCAAAAGTCTTAAATTATCAAGGATTAAAAATAGCAGCAGTGAATGTTTAAATTTAAGTTTTACTACTACTTTTTCATCAATAAATAATAAAAATACTTTAGGATTTAAGTTATATTATGAAGATGGAAATAATCAGGGAACACCTGTATATTTTTTTGAAGGAAAACTTAATATATCTGATACTGCTTCAGAAGACAGTATAGTAAATGGTATATACAATAAAACAATTATTAATACCTCTGAAAGCGTTAGTGAAAATGTTAGTATTAATATACCAAATAAAGAAGGTGTAACTTTTGACAGAGATAAGACTTATATAATAAGTGCGGAGTTTTATGATTTTAACACTTCTTATAAGATAAAGCAAACATTTATACTAAAAACAGAATTCGTAACAGTTGATTTAAAGTCCGGCGGAAAAAGTGTAGCAATCGGTAAGTCAGCAGAAACTGAAGATACTTTTGATATTGGGCTTAATAATACTTATTTGTCGAATGATATATATCTTGGAGGAGATAAGAGAAGTACCAGTGTTAAGTCTATACATTTTAATAATGCAGGTTCATCTAATATCAAGCATGATATTTTATTATATGGCGGTAACGGAGACAGCAACACAGCATTTGGGATTAAAGATAATTTAGATAATTCACTGCCTTTAGTATATGATGACAAGAGTAAAAAATTTACTTTTAATAAACCTATTTACTATGGTGCAAAGTCTCTTACCGATAGTATGACGACGTTATTTACAGGTAGTCTGGCAAAAGGACAAAAGACAGGTGCAATTGATGGAGTTACAAGATATAGAATATTTTATTTGTCAATAAAGGACTATGCAACGGCTATTCTTGCCGCCAGGAATGGAACTTCTCTTAGAGGTATAGGCGGTTATGCAACAAATGCGCCTAAAACTACGTTTTATGCTTTTGGTGGTACTTTAACGGAAGTTAACGGTAAATATACTATAAGTAATGATTATTGCAGAGCAGTTGCTCATACGACAGGTACTTCACATTCATTTGGAGAAAATTTAGTGATTGCAGGAATATATGGGGTGATATAAATGAATATAAAATTAAATGAAAATGATTTTGTAGTAGGTTATTCGACTATGGGAGGAATAGACGGAGGAATAGATTATATAGGAAATGTTCCCGATGATTTTGAGGATCAATATTATGCTTATTATCTTAAAAATGATATTTTGATTAAAGATGATAGCAAAATAATTCAAAGACAACATAGAAAAGATTTGATTATGGAACTTGAAGAACTATATCTGTGGTTTGAAGAGTATGATAATCAAATCAAACAATTTAACAGGTGTTCAAGAATGGGGATTTCTTATGATAGAGATATTACCAAACTTGATAGCGAAGCAAAGTCAAAACAGTTAAGAATCAGAGAAATTAGAAATATTTTATAAAATTTAAATAACAAATATAAGCACCTTAAAAATATTTATATTTTTAAGGTGCTTTTTTATTCTAATTACAAATAAATAAAGAGTTTAAATTCATATATTAAGATATTTTAAAACTCAATATAGACCTTAATTATTTTATAAAAAGGGATTAATAAATAACTTTCATATAAATGTATATTGAACATTATAAGATACGGGAAGGAGGTAGATATAAATAATGACGCCGAAAAGTACGATAGATCTATCGTTATTGTTGTCAATTTTAACAATAGCATTTGTATCGCTTACATACTTTAAAAATAGTAGAAAAGATACTTCAAATGATGTTAAGGAACAGATGAAGATGAGTGTGAAGCTGGACACAATTTGTAATACCACAAACGAGACAAGAAGCGATATTAAAAGTATAAACAAACAGCTTACGGATTTGATGGAAACTCAGATACTTCAAGGACAGGAACTTAAGACCATGTGGAGAAAAGTTGACGAGCACAGTGAGAAGTTAAGCGAACATGAAGAAAAAATAATAAATTTGGAAAAGGAAAATATAAAGAATGAAGAAAATTGATTTGAACGGTGTAACGGCTGATACTATTGCAAGAATGATATTTTTGCTTGTAAGCATGATAAACGGAGCGGCAGCCATATTTGGTTTTACTAAGTTAGATATAGATGAAAATACTATATATACTGTTGTAACGGGAGTGTCTGTTATAGTATCTGCGGTAATAGGATTTTGGAAGAACAACTCTTTTACTTCCGCAGCGATTGAAGGTGACAATTTAAAAAACGCACTTAAAAACAAAGATATAACGATAGAAGATTTGAAAGCAGTGGAAGAAGAAGAGGAAGTTGATATCGATGACTTTTTAAGTGAAGAAGAAATTGAAGAAATGGATATGGAATAAGGGGGTACTTTTATGGCAAATACATCGAGTAAAGTGCTAAAAATAGCCCTTGCAGAAGTTGGATACATAGAGAAAAAATCCAACAAAAGTTTGGACAGCAAAACAGCCAATAAAGGAAGTGCCAACTATACGAAGTATAACAGAGATATGAAAAAGGTCAGAGGTGCGGGTACTGTTAATGACTACTGGTGTGCTAATTTTGTGAGCTGGTGCTTTTATAAGGCATATGGAAAATCGACAGGTAAAAGTTTAATGCTTGGTTATTCAAATTATGTACCGACCATATACAGTAATTTCAGCAAAGCTAAACGAATAAGCAAAAGCCCTAAAAAGGGGGATATAGTTATATTTGGAACTAATTCCCATGTTGGGCTTATTTACGATGTAAAAGGAAATTATGTTTATACCGTTGAGGGGAATACAAGCTCTAAGGATTTCGATTCCAACGGAGGTGCGGTTTGTAAGAAAAAATATTATAAGACTAATTCTTGGATAAAGTGTTACTGCAGACCTAAGTATATTGTTCCCGTGAGTGAGTATCCGCTAATCAGAAAAGGGAACAAAGGTTCTTATGTCAAAAAGGCTCAAACTCAGTTAAATAAAAAAGGCGAATATAAATTAAAAGTTGACGGGATATTCGGAAGTGCTACTTTAAGTGCGGTCAAGAAATTCCAGAAGAAAAATAAGCTTGTAGTTGACGGGATTGTTGGTAAGAAGACGTGGGGGAAGCTTTGTAAATAATAATTGAGTTAAAATAGAAGAGGAGCATATGCTCCTTTTTTTATTAATTTAATAAAAATATATATTAAATAAGTGTTGAATTTTGTATTTTGTACCGGTGTATTATTTTTATATAAGATCAAAAAGACATGTCAAAAGATCTGATTTTAGGAGGATAATAAAATGGAAAAAAATAATAATGATGTAATGCCTGCAACAGAAATATTTATGTTAAAGTCTTTATATGATATGAATGATAATAATATCGTTGATAATGCAGAAAAAGTAAATGGTCATACAGTTGAAACAAATGTACCTGAAGATGCCGTGTTTACCGATACAAAATATGATATGGCGACTGAAAGTGCTTCGGGATTAATGAGCAGTACCGATAAAGCAAAATTAAATGGTATAAGTGAAGGAGCAACTAAAGTAACTGTAATCGATAATATAACAAGTACAAGTTTTGAAGATGCACTTTCTGCAAAACAAGGTAAGTTATTAAACGATAGAGTAGCGGACCTTGAGACTTTACCTAAAGGTGATATGTTCAAGTCTGTATATGATGCAAACAATAACGGTATTGTCGATTTAGCGGAAAATGCACAAAAAGTAAATGGATTTACTGTAGAAAAAGCGGTACCCGGAAATGCGGAATTTACTGATACTACATATTCAAATGCTACTTCTATGGCTTCGGGGCTTATGAGCAAAGAAGATAAAGTTAAATTGGACGGAATAAGCCAAAATGCAAATAGTATTACTATTGCTGACAATTTAATAAGTTTAAGTTCTGATGAAGCCTTATCTGCAAAGCAAGGTAAAATATTAAATGACAGACTTGTTAGTGTAGAGTCAGCGTCTTATGGAGATATGTTTAAATCTGTATATGATACGAATGATGACGGAAAAATCGATAAGGCTGATTATGCAGATAATGCAGGAACGGTTAATGGTTTAATGGTTGAAAAGGCAGTGCCTTTAGATGCCGTATTTACAGATACTAAATATTCAGCTGCAACTACAAGTTCAAATGGGCTGTTATCTAGTGCTGATAAACAAAAATTGGATAGATTGAATTTGGATACCTCTAAAAACTTAACTGTAGCCAATGCTACTGCTTCATATTTTAAAACCAATACAAAACCAGGTGGTTTGATAAGTTCTGATGGATTAAAATTATTAACAAGGACATCTACAGGGAATATTGCACTTGGTCAGGATGGGATCAGTGGAGGAACTCATGCTATAAGCTTGTATGCCGGCGGAAAAATCAATCTTTGTATCAATAATACAGCTTCAGCTTCAAATGCCAGCAATATTGAATATGTTTATGCCGACAGCAAATATATTTTTCGTAACAGAGCCAATGGAACATGTTATTTAGGTTCAGGATCTTATAGATGGAATACTATATATTCAAAGACAGGTTCTGTTTCTACATCAGATAAAAGAAAGAAATATGATATAAATTCAATAACTAAGGACAAAAAGATAGAAAAATTCTTTGAAGGATTAAGACCAGTTTCTTATAAATCTGTTGAGGGGGACGGTAACAGAGTTCACTATGGGTTTATTGCTCAGGAAATTGAAGAAAATATCGAAAATGCGGGACTTAAATATAGTGAATTTGCTCCTATAGTAAAAACTCCTGTAGATAAGGACGGAGAAGAACTTGATTATTATAATGAGTCTGACAGAGAAAAAATCGTTGATTATGAATATGGACTCAGATATGAAGAATTTATATCTATAAATACAATGATGATACAAAAACTTATGAATGAAGTGACAGAACTAAAAAAAGAATTAAAAGAGCTTAAAAATAATAAATAATAAAAAAGAGAGTAGCACTGCTACTCTCTTTTTATTTTTACACCTTCACCGTATTACTATTTTTTCTTATATAATCAAGAGTATATAAAGTGACTGCAGTTCCTGATATAAGAACGAAAAGATAGAAGTTTATTCCTCTCGTAAGGAGCATTCCCGAACTTACCAGCCCTATAGGATAGAAGAACTTGAACAGTGTCAGAAATCCCCCTTCGCTCGCGCCTATCCCTCCGGGCAGAGGAAGTGCCGCAACGGAAGAATAAAGTACCGACTGGATAGTTATTATTTCTATTATATTATAAGTATCCAGTCCGAATGATTTATATACAAAGAACGACACCGCATGCATGAAGTTGAGCTGAAAAAATGTAATGAGTATTGTCTTTAAAAGCGAAAGCTTTTCTTTTTTTATTAAATCAGCAGCCTGCTTGTATTCCGCTATCTCTTTATCAGCTTTTTCTTTGAAGCTTTCTACTTTTTTATATTTTAGCTTTGTAAGTATCAATGTTACCAGATTTACGGCTTTTGGCATCAGTTTCTTGGAGAATATGGCGAAGAATATAAAAAAGAAAACCAGTGCGTTAAGTGATATCCCTATAAATAGAAGATATTTTATATTCCCAACTTTTGTTGTAAAAAAACTGAAATTTATAATAAATGATGTTACGGCTATCAGTACTGCGTTGAACTGATAACTTGCAAGTTCTATAAATAAAGCGATGGCACCGTGGGATAAGTCAATTTTATCCTTATTCATATAATATAGCTGCATAGGCTGTCCTCCCGAAGAGGAAGGTGTTATGGCGCTGAAAAAAAATCCAACGAGTGCATATTTTATACCTCTGAAAAATCCTAAATTATAACCGAGCAGATTTACGTTTCTGATTATATTGATACCTTCCAAGCTTAAAAATACACACATACACATTACAGCGAGGAGTATATAATTCATATTTACATTTTTTATGGTGTCCAATATAGCAGTTATGTTACCGTCCTTAAATAGTATATAAAAAGTAAGGACTATTAAAGTCACAAACAATATAAAGGATTTAAACATAGTTTTAAATCTTGAATTATCGTTCATATTTCTCTCCTAATGTCTTAAAAGTATATCCTTGATTTAACCAGTTCGGTATCATCTCTTTTAAAGCGTCTATTGTTTTCAGAGGGGCTTTATTTTCTCCTCTGCCGTCGTGAAGACATATTATATCATTACTGCTTACTCTGTTTATAAGCTTATCTTTTATTATTTGCGGGGTCGTTTCCTTTTCCCAGTCTTCTGCCATAACGTCCCAAAGGATAGGTATCATGTTATTTTTTTTCATTCCCGCAATCATACTTAAGTTAAACTGTCCCCATGGCGGACGAAACAGATGTGTATTAATACCAAGTTCTTTTAATGTATCGAGCCCTTTATTTAGATTATTTTTAGTCATTCCGGGAGTTTGAAGCATTGCGCTTTTATGCTCATACCAGTGAAGTCCTATACTGTGTCCTTCATTTTTCATTCTTTCTATTATTGTGGGATTATCCAATGCAAATGTCCCGACGATGAAAAAACTTGCCTTTACATTATATTCTTTGAGTAAGTCCAATAGCTTTACTGTGTATTCTTTGTCGGGTCCGTCATCGAATGTCAAATATATACTTTTATCGAAGAATTCCTCATTCTTTTTCTTTTGTTTATATGATATTTTATAAATATAGGTAGGGAAGAGTGCATAGCATAGGTATATAAAAATAATGATCCCGATAAACATAATCATTAACTTCATTGTAATCACCTATGCAGATAAAATACTTAGAAGATAATCGCTTTTGATTTCTTTTCTAATTCTATCCATATTTTCCTTCATTTTGTTTAGTTCCTGTTCGTCTTCTATAAGGTTTATTACTTCATCGGCTAAATCGGATTTTTTATCCCATTTGATTTTTCCGATGTTATTCTTTTCTATATATTCTGCGTTCCCGACTTCCTGCATAAGAAAAGGTTCTATTATATAAAGAGGACATGAAGTGTGGATAGCTTCAAATGTAGTTATCCCGCCTGATTTTGTTATTATCAAATCTGCTTTCATCATATATTCATGAACTTTATTTGTATATCCTACCGCATTTACCGATGGAAATTTTGTTTTTATCTTCTGATACAATTCTCTGTTTTTCCCGCATATCAAAGTTAAATTGATTTTTTCGTTTTTATTTAATTTATATAGTATATTTTCTATTCCGGGTATCAGTCCGAGACCTCCGCCCATTATTAGTATTTCTTTTTTTTGTTTTTCTTTTATATGTTTGATATTTTTGAATGCTTGTCTGACGGGTATACCGCAGATTTGTATTTTATCTTCCTCTACACCCTTTTTAATAAGTTCGTCTTTTGTTTCTTTGCTTCCGACAAAATACATATCGGTTTCTTTTCCAAGCCATTCGTTATGAGCTGTAATATCCGTAATATATGTATACAAAGGAATGTTTGATTTCTTTGTTTCTTTATACATAGATATATACTTACTTGCTATAGGGATGGTGGAGATAATAAAATCAGTTTCGTACCTGTCTAAAAGGTCATCAACTTTTTTAACCAAGACTTTTTTGAGCGGAACGGAACTGTTATGGTTACCTGCCGTTTTATTTAAAAGATTATATAGTGATGCAAATTTGCTGGTAAGATTATTGAATCCGGAATAAATAGTTTTTGAAAGTGACGGAAACAAAAAGTCCATTACATCTACGATATAGACTTTGTCATTATTATTATAAGAAATTATTTCTTCTTTTATTGCTTCAGCTGCACTGATATGCCCCATGCCGAAGCGTGCGGTCAATATTAATACGTTCATTTCTTTCCCTCTTTTCTTCATTTAGAAAAATGCTTTTAAAATATGTTTTCTTAAATATATCATATAAATTTCACAAAAGGGGGGATTTAATAAACATATTACGTAGATTTAATGTAATCTTAATAATTTAAGAAATCCTTAAGGGAAAAGCGTTTTTATTTAGAAAAATAAAGTCTAGGGGCGCTCTTCCTAAAACTCTGCTCAAACTTGGGTCTCCATAATTCGCAAATCTTGCTAAAGCAAATTCGCTGCACGGCAAACTAAGAAATCATGTTATTTTGTGTACTTTGTACACTTAGATTTTAATTATTAAAAATCTAAAAATCTTCTTAAGAAGATTTAAAATAGTCAATTTAAGAATAAAATGCTCCTCATAAGCTGCGGTTGCTTTTAATGCGACCGGATAAATTAAAGTAACTTGCAAATCTTGCTGACGCAAATCCACTGCGCAGAATAACTTCGAAATCGTGTTGATTAATGTGACAAGGCACATTGGGATTTTGTTAAAATCCAGCCCATTTTAAATGCGTAAGCAGTCAAAATTTCTTCCCGAGATTTTTAAATTGGGAGCTGCTCCGCCCCTTTTTAACAGGGAGAATTTTATAAATAGATATCAATATAATTAAGAAATGCTAAAGCCTTTGGTATAAGGGATATTAAACATTCTCCTATATATTTATATCCCAATTACCTAAAAGCGTTATTCTCTTTACATAGAAGATAAAACTTTTTATTAGAATGAGCTTTGAGCAGAGGTTTGATTGGAAACAAAGTATCATTTGATATGGAGTTAAAATAAAAAAAGAGAATTATTAAAATAATTTACTGCATTTATATATAAATTACCTAGGCTAAGAGCATTATTCCTTTTTCATGAACCCAACACGAGGATTTTTTAGATTGTATTATTTCCAAGTCTTGTTTATTTGCTGGTGTAACTGTGAATAAAAACAAACAGAGATTTTTAGTAATACATGAAAAAAGACTCTCATGAATGTTTTTTGTGAAATCAAAACCATAAAAACAAGTTTGTGAGTTTTCCAATATTTTAGTTAGAGTAAAGAGTTAGTATGTAGCCTTGATTGGTAAGATAACCGACCATTTAAATTATATTTTGTTAAGTGAAAAAGATCATTGATATTATATAAGCGAATATAAACCCCACAAGGTCGGCAAGAAGACATGCTTTAAGAGCATATCTGATATTTTTTATGTTTTCTCCTGATAGGTAGACGTTTAGTACATATAATGTAGTTTCCGTTGAGCCCATCATTACGCTTGCCGCAAGACCTATAAATGAATCGGGGGTGAATACTTTGAATATATCACATAGTACTGCACTGGCTCCCGAGCCTGACAATGGTCTGAACAGCATCAAAGGAAGAAGTTCGCTTTTGAAATGTATAAGGCTGCATGCAGGGGAGAGTATCTTTACGATAAATTCGCTAAGCCCGCTTTCACGAAAGACACTGACGCTTACGGTGAATGCCAAAAGGAACGGAAATATGTTTAAAGTTGTTTTTATCCCTTTTTTAGCACCTGTGACAAATGTCGCATAAATATCTATATTTTGCTTCATTCCATAGGTCAAAATCCCCAATATTATGACGATTAATACGCCTGATGATATCAAATTTAACATTTGTTATACCTTTTGAAAATTTTTGCTATTATTATTCCCGAAATTGTCGTAAAAAGGGTGGAAAGAAGTATGGGGATAAAAACTATCCCGACATTAGTGGAGCCGTAGGACATCCTGTAGGCAAATATGGATGTTGGTAGAAGCTGAAAACATGTCGTATTTAGTATCAAAAACATAATCATATCGTCATTCAATGTATCTTTTTTATCATTTACCTTATTCATTTGGTGCATTGCCTCTATACCAAATGGTGTAGCTGCATTCCCAAGACCGAGGAAATTGGCGGAAAGGTTTAAAATAATAGCATTTATAACTTCTTTGTTATGTTTCAAGTCTTTAAATAATATATTTATAATGGGACTAAATAAACTGTTGACCTTATCAATCAATTTGCTTTTCGTTATTATTTCCATCATCCCCATCCAAAAACACATCGTTCCGAGTAATGAAATACATATCTTTACCGTGTCCTCTCCCGAAGTTGAAAATGCTTTTGTAACATTTTCAATATTTCCTGTTGCGACTCCGTAAATCACGGAAATTATAATTATAAAATACCAAATTTTATCTAACATAAATTCTCTTTTTCCTCCTAAAAACTTAAAAATGTGACATTTGTCATGTAGATTTTATAAAAAAACAAAATGTAAACTATTTCAAATTACAAAAGTTTCATTTTTTATATTTTATTCTGCTTGACTTTGTGATATAATCAATTCATCGAAAAAATAAAAAAAATTAATTTTAAGGAGAAATAATAAATGGAAGCAGTCGTATTTAGAGGACCAAATGATTTTAGTTTAGAAGAAGTAGAAACACCTAAATGTCCTGAAAAAGGTGTGTTAATAAAAGTAGATGCAGTAGGGCTTTGCGGTTCTGATATAAGAACATTCTCTTCAGGCCATAAAGATGTTACACCGCCACATATCCTAGGTCATGAAGTTGCCGGTGAAGTTGTGGAAAGCAGCAACCCTAATTATCCTGTAGGCGAAAAAGTAGTTTTAAACCCACTTATCAAACTTTGCGGAGAATGTTATTTCTGTAAACATGATTTAAAAAACCACTGCAGCAATAAAAAAGTACTCGGTACAGAAATGCCGGGAGGATATGCTCAATATGTTGCACTTCCTGAGGAATGCTGTACAGATGACGGTATCGTAAGAGCACCGGAAGGATTTAACTTAGATTTAATACCGCTTGCTGAAACACTTTCAAGTGTATACTCTACACAAGAATTCGCTAACGTAAAAGAAGGCGATGTTGTAGTAGTAATCGGAGCAGGTCCATTAGGAAACTTACATAGTGCAGTTGCAAAAGCAAGAGGAGCTAAAAAGGTTATCATTTCAGAACCAAGTGAATCAAGACTTGATATGGCAACAAGATTTACAACTACAGACGATTTCGTAAACCCACAATACGGTGATTTACATGACTTCGTTATGCAGGAAACAGAAGGCGTTGGTGCTGACGTAGTTATCACAGCTTGTCCTGTAGGTTCAGTTCAGGTAGAAGCAACACATCTTCTTAAACCAAGAGGAAAAGTTATCCTTTTCGGAGGACTTCCAAAAGACAACTGTCACGTAGCATTTGACTCTAACTTGATTCATTATCAAGAATTAGTTCTTTACGGCGGATATGCTTATGCTCCTGAAGTATTTGCTAAAGCTGTTGAACTTATCACATCAGGTCAAATTGATGCAAGCCAATTCGTTACACACGTTATTCCTCTAAGAGACATCAAAAAAGGTATCGATTTAGTTAAAACAGGTGAAGCTATTAAAGTAGTTTTGAAACCTTGGGAATAATCCATATATTCTTTTTAAGGACCGCTATATGCGGTTCTTTTTTTATTTCTTTATTAAAGAAACAACAATCAGGGGCGCTGCCCCTAAAACCCCTTTTATAAGGGACTCTGTCCCTTAAGAACCCTGCCCTTTTTTGTCCAAAGAAACAAAAAAGGGGTAAAAATTCTTCCACTGCGTGGTGCTAAGAGCTTCGCTAAAAGGGATATTAAACTTCTTAAGTCATTCACCCACATATTACCTAAAAGATTTATTAACTTTAATTTAAGATAAAACTTTTATTTATTGGGTTAGGATTAGCGACTGTTTCACAAAATGCAGGCAGCATTTTGTGAAACAGTCGCTATAAGCCTCTGCGGCTCCAGCGGAGATTTTGATTGCTTACCCATTTGAAAAATGAGCTGGATTTTAATAAAATTCAGATGTGCCTTGGCACATTAACAGGCACGAGCGGATTTGCTTTAGCAATATTTGCTAGTTTCTTTATTTAATCTCTGCCCGAGATTTTTGAAACGACCGCTATCCAAACCCCTTGCATTGAAAGTATTATCTTAAATAAAAGTTAACAAATCTTTTAGGTAATTTGCGGTTGAATGTATAACGTAAGTTTAATATCCCTTTTAGCGAAGCTCTTAGCACCACGCAGTGGAAGACTTTTTTCCATATTTTTTGGCTTCGGAAAAAATATGGTCGCCCTTTAGGGCGAAATCAAAAATTAACCATTGACAAAAAAAGATAATAAGTATATCATGTAAACATACCAACGGTATGTATGGAGGTTATACATAAATAATGTCAAGGAATAAACACCCCGAAGTTACGGTCAACAGAATAATCGATGCGGCTTATAAACTTTTTTCCACAAAAGGATATGAAGGTACGTCTATTCAAGATATACTCGATGAGCTGGGGGATCTTAGCAAGGGAGCCATATATCATCATTTTGCTTCAAAGGAAGAAATATTTGAGGCTGTGAGTGATAGAGTGTATAAATTAAGCGAAAAGGAAGCTATGGAGACTATCGAAGACAGTAATCTTACAGGTCTTGAAAAGATAAGGACTTTGATTTTGGTTTCTATTACCAGCTCTGTACAGCTGCCATTTATTGCAGCTTCTCCGGATATCTTGCAAAATCCTAAATTTCTTGCTCAGCATTTATATACTTCTCTAAATGATGTAGCACCAAACATACTAAAGCCCATAATAGAAGAGGGGATAGCGGACGGATCAATTAAGGGAGAAAATCCGAAAGCAATGGCGGAAGTCTTGATACTTCTTCTTAATATTTGGATGGATCCTGCGATTATCAATTATGATAAAGATGAATTTAACGACAAGGTATTATTTTTAAAAGGATTGTTAGAAAGTATGGGAATGGATATCGTAAACGAAGATATGATGAACAAACTCGATGGGTTCAGAAATATACTTAGTTAAATATTACTGCCTAAGGGCAGTTTATTTTTAAAGATTTACATACCGACGGTTGGTATTAAAATGAAAATGACTTATGAAAGGATGACAAATGAAACAACAAAAATTATTTTCAAAAGATTTTACTTTAATAGTGATAGGGCAGATTATATCGCTATTCGGGAATGCTATTTTAAGGTTTGCACTTCCGCTTTATTTGCTTAATAAAACGGGTTCACCTTCATTATTTGCTATGGTGTCCGCATGTGCTTTTATTCCGATGATAGTGCTTTCTCCAATAGGAGGTATAGTTGCGGACAGGGTAAATAAAAGGAACGTGATGGTAATACTGGATTTTGCCACCGGTTTTCTTATGTTATTATTTACATTCCTGTTCAGCAGTGTAAATATAGTAGTCTTATTTATAGTGACTTTAATGCTACTTTACGGTATTGCGGGAGCTTACCAGCCTTCCGTGCAGGCGAGCATACCCGCACTTATGACGGATGAAAATCTTGTCGGTGCAAATGCGATAATAAATCAAATCAACTCTCTTTCAAACCTTATCGGTCCGGTTGCGGGAGGTGCTCTTTATGGTTTTTTCGGACTTAAACCGATACTTATAATAAGTATAATATGCTTTTTATTCTCGGCTGTAATGGAAATATTTATCAAGATACCTTTTGAAAAGAGAGTAGATACGGATGGTATTTTCAATATAGTAAAAAAGGATTTAAGAGAAAGTGCGGGATTTATAAAGAACGATAAACCTATTATCGGTAAAGTGATTGTTATTGTATGTGCTTTCAATTTATTTTTAAGTTCCCTTATAATAGTAGGACTTCCGGTAATAATCACCCAGTCTCTTAATTTTTCCGAAACCGTATCATCTCAGCTTTACGGTATAGCACAGGGGATAACTGCACTGGGAGGTTTAATGGGAGGTATTTTGACTGCAACCAAATTTAAGGACTTTGAAATGGAAAAATGTCATGTACTTTTATCATGGGCTGCAATTTTACTTGTTCCCATAGCCCTTTCGATGATGTTTGGATTATCCGATGTATTTGTATATGTTATAATCATTGTTTCTGTTTTCTTAATAATGGCTTTTGCTACCATATTTACCATAAAAGCGATGACCTTTTTACAGATTGTAACGCCCAATCATTTAATAGGAAAATTGATCTCGCTTGTTATGTGCCTTTCTATGTGTTCACAGCCTTTGGGACAGCTTATATATGGATTTTTATTCCAAAACTTTATGACTGACAGTTATTTTGTTATATTCATAGGTGCATTAATGAGTTTAATCATAGGTCTTCTTTCCAAGAGAGTATTTTCTGTTATTAATGAGTAGACATATTCTTTGAGTAATATTCGCTCTGTTCCGTTGTTTATCTCTGTTCTGTGACCGGATAAATTTTTATAAAGACGTGTATGTGTAAAAGAATACATGAATTTTTCTACATTAATTTGCTATATAGAAAATCAAGAAATGGTGCCAATTAATTTTTAAAAGGATATAGGAATAAAAAACAGTAACTTTTAAATAAGTTAACAGTTAATTTATATTGATATAAAGTGATGATTTTTGAAACTAATGAGATTAAATTTACTAAGGTATAATGAAAATCATAATCTGATTATATAATAGAGATGTTATTTTTGACAAAAGTATATAAAATTAAAGTTTTTTGTTCAGATATATAAGAATAAAATTATTATTATTTATTAACGGTTACGAAAATAAAACTTTTTATTTAGTGGTAAACCGAAGGGATTTATAAATTTAAATACTGCCGTTTGTCAATAGAAATATATTTTTAGGGTAACTATAAAATTATTTTATAAAAAGCTTTAATTTAACCTTATCAAATTTTCTATCACCTAATAAAATTGAAATTTTATTGTTATGTTAGAAATAAAAAAAATCAAGTGCTTGAGAAAATTGCAGTCGATTTTTGATAGTAAATTTTAAGAATTATTTTTCAAACTTATAGTAAATAACATAGTTCGTTTTTTATCAATAAAAATGAAATATTAATATTTACCATATTAAATGATTAAAAGTTACTTTAAATTATAAAATTTTATTTTTAATTATTGATTATCATACCAATAAATTTAAGGGAAATAATATATATTTAAATCTTATTATAAATAATGATATTTTTAATGGGAAAGATATTCTTTACGGATAATAAAAATTAAAAATGTTTTGTTATAATACCTAAAAGTCTGATTAAAAATATAAACGGAGGTAACTGATGAAACATACGATTGAGGTCGATGTAAATAAATGTATCGGATGCGGAGCATGTAAAAGAGACTGTCCGACTGCGAATATAAAAGTAGAGGATAATAAAGCGAAAGTCATTACAATGGAATGTTTGTACTGCGGGCATTGTGAAGCGATTTGTCCCAAGAAGGCAATAAGTCTTACAGATTTTGATGAAGAGACAAAAGAGTATGATGAAGCGGGAAGACTGGATCCCAAAGAACTTATGAGAGCAATAAAGACCAGAAGAAGTATTCGTAGTTTTAAAAATAAAGAAATCGCGAAAGAGGTCATTGAGGATATTATCGAAGCGGGAAGATTTGCACCTACGGGTAAAAATGCTCAGAACGTTTCTTTTATAGTGATTGAAAAGGATAAAAAAAAGATTGAAAAAATAGCGGTAACTTTATTCAGAAGGCTTGCTAAGTTTATCAAACCATTTTCAAAGGAAGTTTCAAGGGTTGAAATAAATGAAGATTTCTTCTTCAAAAAGGCGCCTACGGTAATCGTTATAGTATCCGAAGATAAAGTCAACGGTTCTTTGGCGGCGGAAAATATGGCTTTTATGGCAGAGGCTTACGGGCTTGGAGTTCTGTTCAGCGGATTTTTTGCATCGGCTGTAAATCACAGCAGGAAACTTAAAAAAGAACTCGGACTCAAAAGGAAAGATAAAGCCGTAACTGCTTTGGTGATCGGTTATCCTAACGTTAAATATTTTAGGACAACAAATAAAGAACCGGCAAAGGTCACAAAACTTTAATAGTTTTTAAATAATAATCTTCAAAAAAATCAAAAAAGGGATAGATATCCCTTTTTTAGTGTACACTTGCCAAATATTCTACGGTTTCGGGGTCATAGTGATTTAAGAACAGACTTTCTTTTTGGTCAAGAGTAGCTATAATATCCATATCTTCACTTGATAGATTGAAGTCAAATACATCAAAGTTTTCATTCATTCTTTCTTTGTGTGTGGATTTAGGAATGACGACAATTCCTTTTTGTATTAAAAATCTTAGTGCTATTTGAGCATTCGACTTGTTGTATTTATTTCCTATCTCCTTTAATACTTCATTTAAAAACATGTCGTTTTTCCCTTCTGCGAATGGTCCCCATGCTTCTATTTGAACACCATACTTTTTCATTATTTCATGAGCTTCATTCTGCTGATTGAAAGGATGAGTTTCGACTTGATTTATCATAGGTGTTATTTCATTGAATTTGATTAAATCCACCAGTCTGTCAGGGTAAAAATTGCTTACGCCTATCGACTTTAATTTGCCTTCTTTGTAAGCTTCTTCCATAGCCCTGTAAGTGCCGTAGTAATCCCCAAAGGGCTGATGTATCAGCATTAAATCTATATAGTCACTCTTTAATTTATTTAGAGATTCTTCTATTGAAGCCTTTGCTTTTTCGTAGCCCGCATTCGTTATCCATATTTTAGAAGTTATAAATAAGTCTTCTCTTTTTACTCCGGATTTCTCCACTGCATTTCCGACCGCTTCTTCGTTAAAGTATGCCTGTGCCGTATCTATCAGTCTGTATCCAACGTCTATAGCGTCTATTACACATCTTTCACATTCTTTTAAGTCGGGGATTTGATATACTCCGTATCCCAGTATAGGCATTTTTAAACCATTATTTAGTTTTACATATTCCATTTTTCTTCTCCTTATTAATAAAACTTTTCACTCGATTTACATTTTGTAAAATAAGTGATATAATGACTTTACTACCTTAGAGTAACTCTAAGTCAAGAGTTTTTATAAAAAAGGAGAAAAAATCATGTACACGGTAAAAGATGTCAGCAAAAAATTGAATTTGAGCGAGCATACTATTCGCTATTATACCGATAAAGACTTGATACCCAGTGTTAAAAGAAATAAAAATAATGTACGTTTATTCGATGAAGAGTCTATAAATTGGTTTATAGGGATAAAATGTCTTAAGGATTGCGGGATGTCTATTGAAGATATAAAGAAGTATATCGATTTATGTCTTGAAGGCGACAGTACCGTAGAGGAAAGATTTGATATCATATTGAAACAGAAAGAAATAGCAGAGAGGCAGCTTGAAGAAGCAAAGGACAGGCTTATATATCTTGAAAATAAAGTAAAGCATTATGAAGATATAATGAACGGTGATATCCCCGATAATACAAATCCACAGAAAAAAGGATATTACAGTGAGCATGTCGATGTAGTGTGATATTTTTAAAGGTGTAAGATAATCATTACTCCCAAAGGTGCAGACTTTTTTTGGGGGAAATAGTGGATTTATTGGGAAAATTCCAATATATATTTTGTTGGATAAATATAAAATATAGAATAAATTTACCGGATTTAGCCCTTCTTCTACGCTTCATTGACAAACTTTCACGACCATAAATCTTGAATGTTAATATGAGTTGCTTGAAGCAACGGTGAGTACCTCATACAATAGTGTTGACAAATGAAAGAAAGGAAATTAGCCCTAATGTTAAACGAAAACATAAAAGCACTTAGAAAATCAAAAGGACTTACGCAAGAAGAAATTGCTATTAAGCTTAATGTTGTGAGGCAAACTGTCTCTAAGTGGGAGCAAGGATTGTCGGTCCCCGATTCTGATATGTTGATTTCTATATCTAAGGTGCTTGAAACGTCCGTAAGTACTTTGCTTGGGGAAAGTGTTACGGAGTCTAAAGTTCATGATTTAAAAGCGATCTCGGAAAAACTGGAAGTCATAAACTTACAGTTGGCACGGAGGAAGACAGCGAGAAGAAAAATGCTTCATTGGCTGTTTATTTCATTGTGTGCGGTCATGATAACGATTTCTGCGGTATTGATAGCATTAAACAGTCCTTACTTAAGCTGGGATTATAATGACCCTGAAACTGCCGTTGTCGGAACAATATTTCATGCACTTGAATGGCTTTTTGTCAGATCGGCACCGTTTATTTTTATAGGGTCAATTGCCGGTATTTATTTGACGCGAAAGAAAGTATAAACCTGATCTGCCTTTTTATGGTTCAGACTTAAAACCACGGTTCATGGGGACTTGAAAAGAAGAAAATCAGGATTTGCTAATAATTAATTTATGTGTGTATGTTTTATTTTATAAATAGAGGAATTATGTTTTTTATGTGGATATAACAATACTTCATTATCTATTAGACAATAATAATTGTAATCAAGTTTGATTTGTAAAATTTTTATTATATATTAGTTTTAAGTAATATACAAAAAAGAGACTCTATGTCTCTTTTTTTTGATGATAATTCAAAAAAATGTAAATTATTTAAAGGTAATATTATTAGGTTATGTGTAAAAGTTTAAAATATTATATACTGAGGTAAAAGGTTGATTTATCCGTTTGTTACGCTGCGTCTTTGCCGAAAAGTACATGTTCCATTTTTCTGATTGCGGCTGTTTTTACCTTTGATGTATATTCTCTCGTAAGCTGGATCTCAAGTGAGATTTCATACATTGTAAGATTATTTATATAAAAATCGGTTATGATCTTCTTTTCCAAATCAGTAAGGCATTCCATGGCTTTATTTATATTATCCATGAGCTTTCTTGTATTTTCTTCTTCTCTTATTTCCAGGATCTTTTCATAAATAACCATTTCTTTAAGTAATTTTTCTGTTTTTTTATAGTTTGTTGATTTCATGTTTAATCTCCTTTTTTCTTCTTTATTTTCAGATTTTATTTTGTTTGATATGAATTATATTCATATTTTAATATAATTGGTAATTCATGTCAAGATAAATATGAATATTATTCAATATAGAACAAGTTTATCTTTACATTCTGAATATAATTCACTATAATATAGGTATACATATATGGTTATAAAATATTTTTGAAACGGAGAATTAAAAAATGTTCGGTGAAAAATTGAGGTCTCTTAGAAAAGAGCATGGTATGACTCAGGTTGATCTTGCAAATGCTTTGGATTTGGATAAATCTTCCATAGCCAAATACGAGAGTGCGGGGATAATCCCTTCCGTAGATACTCTTCAAAAGATTTCTGCTTTATTTAATGTATCTATCGACTATTTATTGAATGCACCCTTCGGGGATATAAATAATGTTGTGAATGTAGAGATAATAGGAACTGTTGTTGCGGGAAGAGACGGGATAGCCACATATGAATTCCTTGGGATATCTCAGGCTATCAATATAAATAATAAGGACGAATATAAATATTTAAAAGTAAGAGGGGACAGCATGGCTCCTCAGATACTGGAAGGGGATTTGGCGCTTGTCAGGCTTCAGCCGGATATAGACAGCGGAGATTTGGCTGTTGTCATAATAGGCGGAGAAGAAGGCGTAATTAAGAAAGTTCAAAAGACGGATAATTCGATATCCCTCATTTCCTTTAACCCGATGTATGATACAAGAGTTTTTGTCGGCAAAGATATGGAGCAGCTTCAGATATTCGGTAAAGTTGTAAAAGTTGAAAGAAGTTATTAGCATAGGTTCTTATTTAAATCAAAAAAGCATACACCTTATTATTGTAAGTTAAATTAAGGGGTATTAAATGAAAATATTGATTTTAGGTTTGGGGGCAGTGGGAACTGCCTACGGTTTTACCTTTAAAAAAGCGGGACACGAAGTTTATCATTTTATAAGAGAAAATAAGAGAGACAGCGTTCAAAAAAGGCTGGATATCAGTTTCCTGGACGGAAGATATCGAGAAAAAGGCGAAAATAAAAAAGATTTTTATGAAGTGGCTTTAGCCGAAGATACTTCATATGATTTTATCTTTATTTCAGTATCGCCGGATATGGTAGAGGATGCGGTAAAAACTATAAGAGATAATAATATAAAAGGTACTTTGGTACTTTTCAATGCACTCTGGTATACGAGAAAAGAACTGGAACAAATCACTTCGGGGTATGAATATATATTTGCTTATCCTCTGACTGCGGGGAAGATAAATGAAAATACTTTCGATTTTGTCTTGTTTAAGTCAATAATGCTTGAGAGAAAAGAAAAATCGAATATAAAAAATTATAATGATATCGTAAAGTTATTTAACGACTGTGATATAGAAATAGAATCTCCTTACGATATGCTTCAGTGGATATGGGTATATATGGGAGTAAGTGCGGGTTTTATAACCACAGCGGGAAGATATTTTGATTTGAGGGATACTAAAAACGCTTTCTTCAGCGTCGTAAATTCTTCCGGGGCAATATCCAATTCCTTTGCTTCTATCAGGCAGATATGTTCCATCATACGTTCAAGAGGCGTGGATTTAAGGTATTATAAGGACATACTTTCAAACTATAATACGCCGCCGATGATAGCGGGTATGGTAATAAGAAATTCTCTTAAAAACAATGAATTCATGAGAAGGATCTTAAGTCTCGATATAGACATAAAGGACTTATTCTATGTTTGCAGAGTCGTTTATGAGTGCGGGAAGGAAAACGATGTAGACTGTCCTGTCTTCTATGAAAATTACGAAGAGATGATGAAGAAATATCATTAATAAAAAGACTTCATATTATATGAAGTCTTTTTTGATTTCGCCCTAAAGGGCGACCCATTTTTGTCCGAAGCCACAAAAATGGGGAAAAAGTCTTCCGCTCAAGCCGCGGTGGCTAGAAACGCGGTCGAATTTTGGGAAATTGTTACCCACAATTTCTCCAAACAACCGCTACCCCGTCTATAAATATAAAAAGGAATTTAGTTTAGTGACTATTTCTATCTCATCAAATGAAATGTTTTAACTTTCTGAAAAGTTAACAAATCTCTAAGGTAAGTTGAATATGATAAACTAACATGAATGTGATAACTTTTTTGCCTAAGCTCTTCTCTAAAAGGGATATTAAACTTACTAATGTTAATCACCCTCAAATCACCTAAAAGAGTTATTAACTTTAATTAAAGATAAAACTTATATTTATAGGGGATGGGGTAGCGGTTCTTTCACAAAATGCGGTTAGCATTTTGTAGAAAATCGAACCGCGTTAAGAGCCACCACGGCGAATGAGTGGAAGCATTTTGCCCAGTATTTTTTGCTTAGGAAAAATACTGGCGGGTGGTAGGGCAGAGCCCTACAAGAGGTTTTAGGGGCAGAGCCCCTTATAAAAATATTTGAATAAAAATGAGGATTTGACATAATTTACTGTTAAGTTGGGGATACTATTTATCTGTATTTAATAAAAGAAACTTACGCTTGCTGGATCTTATTATACCTTTATCGTTCATGGATTTTATTTCTCTGGTCATAGCACTTCTGTCAATGCATAGATACTGGGCAAGGGAAGAAAGTGACATAGGTATGGTAAAAGGGTTTACTCCCGACACACTTCTTACATATTTTAAATATGCTATGAGTTTTTTTTGGATAGTCGGCTGTCTTATTATATTTAAGTGAAGAGAGAGCGACTGAGCTCTTTCTGCTGCCATCATAAAGAGATTGCTTATTAACTTTGTGTGGTGAGGACATACTTTTTCGCATGGGGTTATTATGTGATCGTAATCTATGAACATGACTTCGCAGTCATCTTCGGCGGTTATTATGTATTCATAATTATCCAGAGGAAGATAGAATATCTGTCCGAACATATCTTTATAGGAATATGTTTCAAGAAGCATATCATTGCCGTCGATATCAAGTGCATGAAGCGATGCATTCCCGCTCAATATAAGACCTACTGCGATTTTATCATCGGAGTAGCGAAGGATGGTATCGTTATGTTTATAATTTTTTATTTTCGGATCAAAACATACTAACATTTGATTTATTGAATCATCTGATATCCCGTCATCTATAAAGTACTTGTTCATAATATCCTCCAAGCATATAAAGTTTTTTTATATTATATCATAAATGTTGCAAATGTCACAAATATATTTGTAAAAAAGGTTTACAATAATAATAAATCAAGAGTAAATGATCAATTTCAATTTAGAAAGGAGAAATGATTATGTTATTTACAGCTACGAAAGAACACGAGGAGTTTCGTCAAAAAATCAGGGATTTTGCGGAGAGTGAAGTAAAGCCCATTGCTTTTATGCTTGACCAAAACAACCAATTTCCCGATGAAATAGTAAAGAAAATGGCAAGCCTTGGATTTATGGGTATACCATATCCGAAGAAGTACGGCGGTGCGGGGCTAGATATAATTTCCTATGCTATCGCGGTAGAAGAATTATCGAGAGTAGACGGAGGCGTCGGAGTTATACTTTCAGCTCACGTATCCCTTGGCTCTTATCCTATATTCGCATTCGGAACCGAAGAGCAAAAGAAGAAATATTTAGTTCCTCTTGCAAAAGGTGAAAAGCTTGGTGCATTCGGGCTTACAGAGCCGAATGCGGGAAGTGACGCAGGCGGTACCGAAACCACTGCTGAATTGAAGGGGGATTATTACCTTTTAAACGGCGGAAAGATATTTATAACCAATGCGGATAAAGCAGATACTTATGTAGTTTTCGCGGTAACCACACCCGGTATAGGTACGAGAGGGATTAGTGCATTTATCGTTGAAAAGGGTTGGGAAGGTTTTGAATTCGGAGACCACTACGATAAGATGGGTATTCGATCTTCTGCTACGGCAGAGCTTATATTCAATGACGTTAAAGTCCCTAAAGAAAACCTGCTCGGTAAAGAAGGCGAAGGCTTTAAGATAGCTATGGCGACTTTGGACGGCGGACGTATCGGTATCGCTTCTCAGGCACTGGGTATAGCTCAGGGGGCATATGAAAATGCGGTGGAATACGCAAAAGAGAGAGAACAGTTCGGTACAGCAATCGCACATAATCAAGTCATTGGATTTAAGCTTGCGGATATGGCAACAAAGCTAAGATGTGCCAGATTTTTAAATTATTCTGCGGCAGAGTTAAAAGAACACCATGAGCCTTACGGTATGGAATCCGCAATGGCTAAGATGTATTCATCGGATATTTGCCTCGAAGTCGTGAACGACGCACTTCAAATCTTCGGCGGAAGCGGTTATCTTAAAGGTATGGACGTGGAAAGAGCTTATCGTGACGCAAAGATTTGTACGATATACGAAGGCACAAATGAGATACAAAGAGTTGTAATAGCTTCTCATATAGTTGGTAAGGCTCCTAAGAAAGAAAAAGTTTCTGCGAAAGCAAAGGGAGCTATAACGGGAGCAAGGAAGAAAAAGATATTTGAAGAGGGCGATATCAATAAAAAGGTAGAGGACCTTGTAAACGCACTTGAAAACGACGGATACGATTTTACCGTTGGAATAGATATAGATACACCAATCCCCGAAGCCGAAAGAGTAGTAAGCGTAGGCAAAGGGATAGGGGATAAAAAGAATATGAAGCTTATCGAAGACTTGGCGGTCCAGGCAGGAGCGGCGATAGGTTCTTCAAGACCTGTGGCTGAGACCCTTAAATACGTTCCTCTAAACAGATACGTGGGTATGTCAGGTCAGAAGTTCAATGGGAACTTATATATCGCATGCGGTATTTCCGGTGCGGGACAGCATCTTAAAGGTATAACCGGTGCAACTACGATAGTTGCCATAAATAAAAATAAGAATGCACCTATATTCAAAAATGCGGACTACGGTATCGTCGGAGATTTGATGGAAGTACTTCCTGTACTTACAAAGGCTTTGGATAACGGTAAGGAAAAGGAACCTGCTCCTCCTATGGTCAAGATGAGAAAAGCTACACCTAAGAAGGAAGCTCCGCCTTGGAAGACTTTTGTCTGCAGCGGCTGCGGGTATGAATACGACCCTGCTGTGGGAGATGAAAGTGCGGGAGTTTCTCCGGGAACACTCTTTGAAGCACTTCCGGAAGACTGGATTTGTCCGGACTGCGGAGAAAGCAAGAATGAATTTATAGAGGCATAAGGAGGTTAATAAATGTATAACGTAAGAAAAGTAACAGAGGATCTATACTGGGTAGGCGCCAGCGACAGAAGGCTTGAATTGTTTGAAAATGTTCATCCGATTCCCCGCGGTGTTTCATATAACTCATACTTATTACTGGATGAAAAGACGGTTTTGTTCGATACGGTCGACTGGTCTGTAGCAAGACAATTTTTAGAAAATGTTGAATATGTGCTTGACGGAAGAGACCTTGATTATTTGGTCGTAAATCATATGGAGCCGGATCACGGCGGAAGTATAGAAGAGATATTAATAAGATATCCAAACGTAAAAATAATCAGTACGGAAAAGGCATTTTTGATGATGAGACAGTTCCACTTTACCGTTGACGGTCATGTGGACGAAGTAAAAGAAGGAGATACAAGGAAATTCGGTAAACACGAAGTGACTTTCGTCATGGCTCCTATGGTCCACTGGCCCGAAGCCATGGTAACCTTTGACCTTACTAACGGAGTATTATTTTCGGCAGATGCTTTCGGTTCCTTCGGAGCTTTGGACGGAAGGCTCTTTAACGATGAAGTAAACTTCGACAGAGACTGGATAGACGATGCAAGGAGATATTATACAAATATCGTAGGTAAGTACGGACCTCATGTTCAGGCACTATTAAAAAAAGCGGGAACCATAGACATCAAAATGATTTGTCCGCTTCACGGTCCCGTTTGGAGAAACGATTTTGGATATCTCTTAGATAAATATGATAAATGGAGCAGTTATGAACCCGAAGAAAAGGGAGTTTTGATAGTATATGCGTCTATGTACGGTAACACCGAGAATGCGGCAAACGTACTGGCTTCAAAGCTGGTGGAAAGAGGAATGAGCAATATTTCCATGTTCGATGTTTCAAAGACTCATATTTCATATTTGATAAGCGAAACATTCAAACTAAGTCATATAGTGCTTGCTTCGGTTACGTATAACCTTGGGATATATCCGCCTATGCACAATTATTTGATGGATATGAAGGCACTAAACGTTCAAAACCGTACAGTAGCCTTAGTGGAAAACGGTTCTTGGGCACCTAAGTCCGGAGAACTTATGAAGGAATTCCTGGATGAAATGAAACTTATGACTGTTTTAAACGAACAAGTATCTCTCGTTTCCGAACTCAACGAAAACAGCATCGTTGAAATGGATGTTTTGGCGGATGCGATTATTGAATCTATAAACGAATAGTATTTAAGGGGCGCTGCCCCTTACACCCCGGCACTTTTTAAAAGATTAAAAAGTACCAA
>NZ_CALHFB010000017.1:0-2939 GCF_938029165.1 uncultured Anaerofustis sp. | reverse complement strand
GATAAAAGAATAAAAGAAAATAAGACTCGGGAGGAGTCTTATCTGAGGTTTAGTATTTATTTTTATTTGATTTTACCAACTAAAATCTCACCGTCGATAGTTATTTCGGAAATATCATTATAATTAATATTTTCTAAATCTATATCAAACATTAACGGAGTCATTCTAATAAGATTTTCTAACTGTTTTTTATTGACATTTATAGTATTTTTAGCTCTGATTCTGTTTAAGAGTTCACAGTGTTCTTCAAAACAATTTATCACTTCTTGATTGGAGTATTCCTCATTTTTCAATTGTTCTTTTATAGTATGTCTTAGCTCTCTTAAATGTTCTTTTCCCGGAACTACTTTTATGATAATACCGATATCAGATAAAATCCTTTTAAATTCGATATAATTGGCAGGAGTATAAATATTTAAAATACACTCCATAGAATTGTCCTTTATAGGGATATTATTAATATCGGAAACCATAAAGCATATATTATTTACTCCCCTTGAAGCAACATTGACTGCATCTTTTGAAAAGTCAAATGCAAATATATTATATTTTCTATCTTCTATTATATGAGAATAATATCCGTCACCACAGCCCGCATCGACAATATTTTTTATATTAGTATAACTATCAAGTAAATTAGCTATTTCTTTTGCTATATGATTATAGAAGCCGTCATTTAACATTTCTCTTCGCTTTTCAAAGAATGTTTTATCATAGCCTTCCGGAGGTTTCCTGTTCATTAAAAAGTTTATGTAGCCTTTTTTAGATATATCAAAACAATGATTATTTTCGCACATTAAACTGTTATTTTTAATGTTCATATTACTTTTACATTTAGGACATATAAAATAGTTTATGTTGTTTTTAAATTGGTTATTTTTGTTACTATTCATATTTATTCCAAATTAGCGTGGTTTGACCACATGCTTTCATTTACCGGTTCATCTTTCATATCGAGGATTGTCAAAGTGATTGTATCTCCGAGTAAAAGCAGAGATTGTTCGAATAGTGAAGTCATAGGCTGCTTCGAATCTACTTGATCAGGTAAGTTTTGTTTGCTCTTGACAGGAATTCTAACAAATACATCTGTTATGTCTTTAAGTGGATTATCGGGTATCGCACCTATATGGGCAACTCTTGCTCCGAAAGATTTAGCTTTTTTTGCTATTCCGCTGGGAATTAATGTACTTCCGCTTCCTGAACCAACGATTAATAAGTCTTTGTCAGTAATCGGTGGTTCTGTAGTTTCTCCTACTATATATGTATCATATCCTATATGTTTTAGTCTCTTTGCAATACACTTAAGCATAGTCATTACTCTTCCTACACCTATAAAAAATACCTTTTCTGCTTTATTTAATTCTTCAATAAGGCTATATACTTCATTTTCATCAACTTTTAATAATGCTTCATTTAGTTCATTTATGATTATCTCAGCATTTTTTTTATAAATATTTTCCATACTATTTTATCTCCTTTATTTATATATAATAATTATATATTATTTTCATACGTTTTCAACTTTGAATATATAAAAACATATGTAAAATATTAAATATTTTCATAATACATGATAATCATTTGCAAAAAAAAGTCGACTATGATAAAATGATTTTAATTTAAAACTTTTACATAACTATGTTTAAGTTTATTCGATGTGAAAATGGAGGTGCTGATATTGAGCGCAAAAATTAAAGATGTTGCAAAGAAAGCAAATGTTTCAATAGCTACAGTATCACGTGTAATTAATAATGTTCCTTTGGTAAATGAGGAAACAAGAGATAAAGTGTTACAGGCGATTAAAGAAACCGGATATAGACCAAATGCTATAGCAAGAAGTTTGAAACTTCAAAAAACGGAAACTGTAGGTGTTGTTATACATGATATTACTATTCCTTACTATGCTCAAATTGCAAGGGGTGTTCAAGATATAAGTATGCAAAGCGGTTACAATGCTATTATATGTAACAGTGATGCCGATAACAGAAAAGAAGAAGAGTTTATGGATCTTTTTTATCAAAAGCAGTGTGATGGAATCATCTTTGCAGGTAGAGAATTAAGCGAATCGGTAAGAAGAAAATTTGAATATATGAATATGCCTGTAATACTATGCGGGATTGAAGACCGTGAAGGTGAATATTCCAGTGTAATAAACGATTATGATCAAGCAGTATATTCTCTTATGAAATATTTAAAACAAATGGGTCATAAAGCGGTAGGATTAATCCATGGGGATAAAAAAAGAGCTTATAATGCTAAAAGAAATGAAGAAGTCATGATGGCTACTTCTAAAGAGCTTGGTATGAAAATAAATAAAAATTGTGTTATTGACAGAGATTTTACAATGAAGGGCGGATACCTTGCAATGCAGGAAATGTTAAAAGGTGAACTGCCTACGGTTGTCGTATGCGGAAATGATGAAATGGCTGTCGGTGCAATAAAGGCTATCGAGGAAAGCGGCATGAAGGTTCCTGAAGATATAAGTATAGCCAGTTTAAATTCCTGTGAAGTGGGAAGATGGATAAGTCCAAAGTTAACAAGTATAAATCATTACATGTATGATGTAGGGGCAATCAGTGCCAGACTATTGATCAAACTTTTGGAAGGTGAAGAACTGAAAGAAAAAAAAGTCATAGTATCTCACGGTATAATCGATGGCGAATCGGTAAAAAAATTATAAAAATACAAATAAAAAAAGAAAATATTTTTTATATTTTCTTTTTTTATGTAGTAAATTGTGGTTTTATATATCACTGAAAGCCTTTTATATAGCGGATCTTGAAAAAGATAAAAAAAATATAATTTTTTAGTAAAAAATAGTTGACAAATATAGGCAAGTTTGATATTATATTAAAGCTGACTGATACGGAAACAGCGAAACGGAAACATCAGCGAGCTAATGATACAAAAGAATAAGAGAATAAGAAGAACGAATTAAA
>NZ_CALHFB010000016.1:0-13933 GCF_938029165.1 uncultured Anaerofustis sp. | reverse complement strand
TTCCAAATCGAAAAAACTTTTAGAAAAACGCTTCCGCTCAAGCCGCGGAGGCTTATAGCGACTGGATTTTCTGCAAAATGCTGCCCGCATTTTGCGAAACAGTCGCTACCCATACCCCTTATGTAGAAAATCGAACAATATCCCTTAAATATGCGTGCTATGAGCTTCGCTAAAAAAGATATTAAACTTACGATAGATATTCACCCACATATTACCTAAAAAAGTTATTATTTTAATAGCGTGTAAAACTTCTTATATAAAGGGTGGGATAGCGGTCGTTTGGAGAAATTGTGGGTAACAATTTCCCAAAATCCGACCGCGTAATAGCCACCGCGGCGATTGAGCGGAAGCATTTTATCGAATATTTTCTGCTTCGGAAAAATATTCGCAGGGTTCCTAAGGGACGGCGTCCCTTATAGGGGTTTTAAGGGGTGAAACCCCTTGATTGTTTGTTTCTTTACAAAAAGAAAACAAAAACTCTTCATTGAACAACCAAAATATTCAAAGTATAATTAAAGTTAAGATAATTTCTCTAGGGAAATTATCTTTTTTTATACTAATTTAAGAAAGTAGGTGAAAAAGTGGAAAAGGAATTTTTAATAAAGAATTTCGAAGGCGGACTCAACGATACATTAGCTCCCATATATCTTGAGGATAACTGCCTGACTGAATGTCAAAATGCTAACTTATCTTTCGACGGAGGGATAGGAAAAAGGTCGGGAACGGATCTATATCTCCATAGGCTCCTTAAAGATAAAAATTTTGCGGCAGACAGCGATAATGAACTCATAGACCTTAAAGACTTAAGGTTCATATTCGCGAAAGAAGTCATGATAAACGGATATAACAGGATTTTCTTCATAGCAAGATACGTCATACCAAAAGAAAGTCTTCCGGATAAATATTATTATCTTAACGTATCCAATTATTACTTCGGTTATATCTATGCCAATAAGGATTTTGATGTAGAGCTGGAAATAGAAGAATTCAAACCATGTCTTATAAAACAAAATGAAATGGTTCATTTCTACGATAAATTTTATAGAGCCCTTACAGACAACTACATAATAGGTAAGAAAGTAAAAAGAAAAGAGAACGACGGTAAATGGAGTATGGATCATACTGCTGACATGGAGGGATACTGCTACGAAGTTTATGACACTACGGGAGAAAAAGACTCTCACGGAGAATACATCATAGACGAAACAAATCCGGACTTTTCAAATAAAAAAAAGTGGGAAGAATTTCATGATAATCCGATACATCCCTTAAAAGACGAAAGAGGATATTATATATTCGCAAGGGATTATGAACTTATCAATAAGGACATATCGGATATAAGTTTCGCTCAAACGGAAAAGGGATTATATTTTTCGTTCAACGGGAAATTCTACAGGATATCCGGATTTGACTTTACCAGCGACGAAGGCATCAAATATATAGTTAAGAACAGTATCGTAAAGGTAAATCATGAAGAAGCAGGCGAAAGTGTTTACGGAAAATACTATTTAAGCTTGAAGGAGCAGAAGCTTATAAACCTTATTACAGCAAACTATAACGATACATATATTTGGAAAGAAATAAATATCGACAAGTACAGAAGCGAAGTCCCCATGGGTATCGGAGATTATGACTATACTTATCTCGACGGTACCATAAACAAACTCTATATGGGAGAAGTCATCTTAGCTCCCAGATACTATAAAAAATACGACTCCGCGTCTAAAAAGAACATATGGGCAAAAGATACTTCAAAGCTATTTAGGTACAGAGCGAAAAGGGATATAATGGGATTTGACAATGACGGAAATCAAATCTCATTTAATTTATCGAATCTCAAATATTACGACACTTCCCTATTCGACAACATCTCAAATAGGGCGACAAAATACGACGAGGACGGAGACGGTCAGACCGACGATAATATATCTTTGGACGAGGTACAAAAATGTACTATGATGATATATCACCCTTACAGTAAGAGGATATTCGCCGCGGGACATCCGAAGGACAAAAAAGCGGTCTTTTATTCGGACCCAAATGAATTCAATGTGTTCAGGAGAAGCTCTACTCTATACCCCGCAAGCACAATAGGAAACGTCACCGCGATGACGGTGATAAAGAAATATTTATGCGTAAGCTACGAACAAGGCTGGTATGTATTCGGCGGAGGTAAGGAAGAAGACCTGGATGAATTCGTATGGCAGCCCCTTTCCCTGCCCTACGGAGCTTTGAATAACAAATGCGTCATATCGACCCCATGTTCTTTTACATTCTTTACGGGAAGCAAAATAATAGAAGTAAACGACCGGATATTTGCGGATTTAGGTTCTCTTGAAGCACTGAGCATTTATACCAAAATCATAAGCGACGGCAAAGTGAATACCTCTCTTAATAACATAAAAAACAAAAAACTTTCTGCCATGGCTTTTAATAACGGTAAAGTATATCTCGCTTTCAATGACGATAACGAACTGGATTATGCCAATAAGCTACTGGAATACAATTTTGAAAAGTCTTCGGGTTTTAATATAAACACCGGTCTCGTTATTTATTATCTTTTCAATAAAGACAGTAAGCTTTTTATAGGAAGTAAAAACTATATAATAGAAACGGATATATTTAACAAAGAAAACTCCAGAGGACTAAGCGACTTTGACCCAATTAAAAACAAAAGAGTTCCCATAGAATTTAAAGTCGTATCCAAACCGTACGATTTATCGGTTTTTTATAAATATAAACACCTTAAAAGAGTAATGCCTATATATCTTCAAAATTATGACATGGAAGGCGAAAGCAATCTAAACATAAAAATAACCGGAGAGGACACAAAAGAAATAAGTCTTGACTTAAATTTGACGGATAGTTTGATTTGGGGAAGAAAATGGGGTAATATTTGGGGATTTTCTGATATAATGTATAAGTACATAGAAACAGACTTAACAAGTATCAACTTCAAATTCTCACTTTATCATAATTCATTTGATGATATGATGATACTCCTTGGTTTCGGATTTATTTATGAAACGCTTAAGAGCGAAGTCGGATATTCTGCGGGAGATGAGCAAAAGCTCATGATATAAAAAATATTCCTATTCTTACAGATATTACATAAGAAATATTCTATTTTTTATTGCAATAAAGTTTTAATAAATATATAATGACAAGTAGAATTTTATCATAGTTTATCGGATATAGAGATAAAATGATGTTCGTTGTACTATAATTACTTTTACACGGATATGTCGTAACGGTAATTATAAATTTAGTGTACGTTATACTAGATATTATTTTACTATAAAAAAAATTGAGAGAGGTACGAAATTGGCAAATATTCAAAACATAATGGATACATATACCAGCAACATGGAAAATTTGACTTTACCTGCCATTGCAACGAGAGATTTATCGTTGATAACAGGAATGAACGCTAATTTTGATGTTGCGAGAAGTGCTTCTTTAATGGCACTTGAAGAAAGTGTAAAAGAAGAAAGCATGATAGTCCTTATCGCACAGCGAGATTCGGATAAAGACGAAATCGAAATCGAAAATTTAAGAGAAGTCGGAGTTTTGGCAAAGATAACAAATCTTATAAGACTTCCGTACAATGCTATCAAAGTTTCAGTCAAGGTTCTAAACCGTGTTAAGATAAATAAATATGAACAGCACGACCCATATTTGGTTGCTACCGGAGATATAATAAATTATTCAAACGATAATTTAACGGATAAAGAGATCGCTATGACCAATGTACTAAAAGAACAATTTTCCAAATTTTCATCTTTGAAAATGACGGGAAATGATTTTGAGGTACTTTCATTTTTGGGTAACATAAAAAATCCAAATGAACTTATCGATATGATGCTTCCGCCCCTTGGCGTAGACTTCGATAAATTTCAGGATATACTCTGTATTTTAGACAGTGAAGAAAGATACAAAGAAGTATATAAGATAATTGAAAACAGGATCATTGTTCTATCCCTTGAAAACGAGATAGAGCAGGATGTCAAAGAAAAAATGGAAAAACTTCAAAAAGAAGTTTATTTAAGAGAAAAAATAGAGATTTTACAGGAAAAGCTTCAGGATCCCGAAGGGAACGGAGCCGGCAGCAACTATTTGGAAAAACTTGAAAAACTTCCCATAAAAGAAGAATTCAAGGAAAAAATAGAAAAGGAAATCGAAAGGCTGAAACTCATCCCCGTAGGTTCAAGCGAAGCGGGAGTTATACAAACTTATATCGAAACGATACTTGACCTGCCTTGGGAAAAAGAAGAAAAGCCAAACATAAATCTGAAAGAAGCTCAGAAGATACTCGATGAAGACCACTACGGTCTAAAAGAAGTAAAAGAAAGGATAATAGAATACTTATCGGTGCTTAAGCTTACCGATACTCTAAAAGGACCTATCATTTGTTTGGTCGGACCTCCGGGGGTCGGCAAGACTTCCATAGCAAAGGCGATAGCAAAGGCTTCGGACAGGAAATTCGTAAGACTATCCGTGGGCGGAACGAGAGACGAAGCTGAGATAACGGGTCACAGAAGGACGTATATCGGTGCTATGCCGGGAAGGATAATAACGGGTATAGCTCAGGCCAAAAGCAATACTCCCCTATTCTTACTGGATGAAATAGATAAGATAGGTTCCGACTTTAAAGGCGACCCTGCCAGTGCATTATTGGAAGTATTAGACCCAGAACAAAACTCAAACTTCTCCGACCACTACCTTGAAATCCCATTCGATTTGTCGGAAGTATTGTTTGTAGCGACTGCTAATAATATAGCGACTATCCCTCCGCCTCTTTTAGACAGGATGGAAGTCATAGAGATACCGGGATATCTACCGAAGGAAAAGGTGGAAATAGCAAAAAGACACCTTATAAAAAAGGAAATGGAAGAGCACGGTCTTACAAAAGGAAATCTTTCTTTCACTACAGCGGCTCTTACAAAAATCGTTACGGATTATACCTTGGAATCGGGAGTAAGACAGCTTGAAAGACTTATAGCTAAGATATGCAGGAAATGTGCTAAGAAAATAGTAGCCGATGAAGAAGGTAAAATCGAAGTTACTGTTAAAAATCTTCATGAATTTTTGGGAAAAGAACTCCTTACTTTCGATAAGCAGGGAAACAAAAAACATGTGGGAAAAGTAACGGGACTTGCTTACACCAGCTACGGCGGAGATACTCTTAAAATAGAAGCCGTGATAACCGACGGTAAAGGTCATATCGAGCTTACGGGAAGTCTGGGAGATGTAATGCAGGAATCCGCAAAGACAGCTCTTACATATGTAAGGACTATAGCTGACAAGCTAAAAGTAGAAAAAGATTTCTACGAAAAGAAAGATATACATATCCATGTACCCGAAGGAGCGACACCAAAGGACGGTCCGAGTGCGGGCATAACCCTTGCTACGGCGATAATTTCAGCTCTTACAAAAATGTCCGTTCCAGAAGATATCGCAATGACGGGAGAAATAACCCTGTCGGGAGATGTCCTTCCTATAGGGGGGCTAAGAGAAAAACTCCTCGCCGCTTCAAGAGCGAGAGTAAAGAAAGTGCTTATACCAAAAGAAAATGTCAAGGATCTTGAAGAAGTTCCCGATGATATAAAAGATACTTTGGAAATAGTACCTGTGAAGCACATGATGGATGTATATAAAATAATATTCAAAGAGGACTAGAAATGATTATAAGAAGTGCCGAAATACTTACAAGCGCCGCCAAGTTCAACCAGCTCCCTCCCGAGGACAAGCTGGAGATAGTACTTATCGGTAAATCCAATGTAGGCAAATCCAGCTTTATAAATAACTTGCTGAACAGAAAGTCTTTAGCCAGAACGAGCTCCGTTCCGGGAAAGACAAGAACTGCAAATTACTACATCATAAATAACGAATTTTATATAGTTGATATGCCGGGCTACGGATATGCGAAAGTATCCAAAAGCGAAAAAGCTACATTTTCCAATATAATAACCGATTATTTGAAGAAGAGAAATGCTGATTTCATAGTATTCTTCCTTGTAGATATAAGGCACAAACCAAGCGAAAACGACGTAAAGATGTATAATGAAATACTGGATAATGATATATATCCCGTTGTGGTTTTGACAAAAGCTGATAAGATAAGTAAAAACAAAAGAAAACAAAATACAGATCTCATAAAAAAGACTCTCGGCTTAGATGAAGACGATAAGGTGATAATCTACTCTACAGAGGAAAAGCTGGGAAGAGATGAAGTTTGGGATTTTATCGAAGAGTTTATTTAAAGGACTGCCTTTAGGCAGTCTTTTTTTATTGTTTTAAATACATCGAGTTCTATAGACCTACTTAAAAACTTAGTTAATACTCTTTACGAAAATCTGTTTTTAATTATTAAAGACTTTGTAAGAAAGTCTATAAGCCAAATTATGTTATATAAAATTAAAATGAAGCGGTGATATTTTAAATAATATTATATTCTTCATCTCTAAAAATCAACTCAATAAATTTATTGAGTTGATAAATAAAACAAAATCAAAATTTATAAACACCTTAAAAAAATCCATAATCTAGTTATGTTTTTCGTTTTTAAAATAAGATATCAAAACAATTTAAAATATAAAAATCTTTAGTAAAATCATTATAAAATAATCCAAACAAATTTTATATAAAAAAAGAGCCTTAAACCACCTCGTTCATAGGCTCTTTAATTTATTTATCATTAACACATCCATGTCTGGAGCACTTTTACCAAAGTCTTAACATTTATCGGTTTTGCGATATGTTCATTCATTCCAACACTTCTGGCTTTTCCAACATCGGTGGCAAAGGCATTTGCGGTAAGTGCGATTATAGGAATGGTCTTTGCATCGGCTCTGTTTAAAGCACGTATGCCTTTAGTCGCGTCATAACCGTTCATAACGGGCATTTGAATATCCATGAGTATCGCCCCGTAGTCACCCACAGCGGACGCTTCAAACATCTCGACGGCTCTCTTCCCGTTTTCAACGGAGTCTACTTCTATGCCTTCCATTTCCAGAAGTTCTATCGCTATCTCACGATTTAAATCGTTGTCTTCCGCAAGCAGTACTCTCTTATTCGACAGATCCACTTGATTTTCTTCTTCGGTAAATGCATTTATGAGTTTACTGTGAGTACAGAAAAGCTGAAGTACATGAAGCATTTTCGATTTAAACAGAGGTTTGCTTAAAAATGCGTCGGCTCCCGCCTTTATGAACTCTTCCTCTATCTCGGAATAGTCATAGGCTGATATTATGATTATAGGAACATCGTCTCCGAGATTTTCCCTGAGAGCCTTTAATGTTTCCAAGCCGTCCATTCCCGGCATCTTCCAGTCCAGTATAACGGCGAAGAAATCATCTCTTCTTTCATGGGCGTCTATGACACTTAATATGGCTTCCTGCCCGGAAAGTACCCAATACCCCCTCATACCCAGCTCATCGAGAAGAGCACTTGCGTTTTCACAGACTATCTGGTCATCATCGACTATAAGTACAGGAAGTCCGACAAGCTCTTCATCGCACATTTCTTCTTCATTTTGTATTTCCATAGGAAGAGAAACCACAAATTTACTTCCTATTCCCGGGCTGCTTTGAACTTCTATGGTACCGTTCATCATACGGACTATGTTATCGGTTATCGCCATTCCGAGCCCCGTGCCTTGTATCTTATTTATACGCGTATCTTCCGCACGTGAGAAAGGTTCGAATATATGAGGGATGAACTCCTCCGACATACCTATCCCGTCGTCTATAAATATAAATTCATACTGCCCGATATTATCGCTGGCAGAAGACAGTTCATTTATCCTTAAAGTGATAGTCCCGCCTTCGGGAGTATATTTTATTGCATTGGACATTAAGTTCATAAGAACCTGCTGGAGTCTGTCACCGTCTGCTATCACCTTTTCATGTTTCACTCTGCCGACGCTCATCTTAAGATGCAGATTTTTCTCTTTGACCAAAGGTTTGCATATATCCGCCACATCCCCCACAAGCTCGGCAAGGTCGATATTTTCAAGCATAAGATTGATTTTACCGCTTTCTATTTTTGACATGTCCAAAACTTCGTTGATAAGACTTAAAAGATGTTTGCTTGAGATGTTTATTTTACTTAGGCAGTCCCTGACTTTTTCCGGCTCTTCCGCGTTTATTTGAGCAATGGCAGCCATACCCATTATGGCATTCATAGGAGTTCTTATATCATGAGACATGGAAGATAAGAAGTTCGTCTTCGCTTCGTTGGCAACTTTTGCGGTCTTGTAAGCATCTTCCAATGCCATTCTTTGTCTTTCCTGCTCCCTGCGTTCTTCGGTAACGTCCATTCCGAGGCTATAGAAAGAAGGTATATCATCCCAGCTGTCCTCTGCGGGCACATAACAAAGAGACATCGTAAGATTTTTTACACTCCCGTCTCCTGTTACTATCCTTATTTCCGTAACGGCACTGCCGTTAGTCGCTTTCAACTCATCCAAAAGAGGAATGATTTTTTTATAATCCTCCGGATAAACATAATTACATTTTGAATGTAGCTTGGTTTCAAATTCTTCTTCGCTGTATCCAATGAGACTCAAAAAGTCCGCCCCGTACCAAAGTACGGTTTCATAATCCCTTGCATCAAATCTTATGAAACCTCCGGGAAGAGTTTTCACGATAGTGTTCATTTCCTGGTCTTTTTTGGCAAGCTTATACTCCGTACTGAACATATCATGCGACAGCTCCAGTCTTGCTCTTCTGCCTTCCCAGTTTATTACGCGATTTTTTATCATAAACGTACGTTTAAGTACAGGGTTATCAAATTCCCATTCATAGAACTCTTTATCGTTTATCACATTATTCGTACAAAAAGGACAAGGAGAAGTCCTTCCCTGTATCACTTCATAGCATTTCCTTCCCAAGACCTTTTCGGAAGGCTGATTTAGAGTTTCACATGCGGTCTTATTTACATATAATAGCTCATAATCATCCATATCGCTTATATAAATATTTCCCTCATATTCGTCCATCATGAATTCAAAACTCTCTGCCTTTTCTTTCAATACTTTAGAGGTGTTCTTATATTTATCAACAATATCCGTTACATCTGAACAAACACCATAAACGACAGGAACTTCTTCATTCGCCTCTTTAGTTATGCTTAGAGAAATACGTGCCCATTTAAAGCCTTCTCCTTTTAAAGGAAGTCGAATAGTTACCTCAGCAGATGTTTCACCTTTATCATATGCAGATAATAAATCTCCTCTTAAAAGATTAAAATCTTTTGGATAGTCCCTATAATATTTATACAAATCACCAAAGCGGGAAGTAAATTCTTCCTTTATATAATGTATATCCTTGTAAAAAATATCGTTAGCACAAATAAAAGTCAGATTTTCATCCAACTTAAAATTTAATATACCTGCATTTATTATATTCAACAGCACGTTGTTATCCTCAAAATTAATCGGATTTTTGACCTTAGATCCTAAATCATGCTGATTTCCCATATCGTTTTCTCCCTTATTGTTATAATATTTAAAAGCAAAATCTGACAAAATACACATGTGTACATTATATAGTCTTTATCATTCAATAGCAAGGATAATCGTTTAATTAAAAAGTATTTAAGGTATCTTAAAGTACTTTTAAACACGATATAAAAAAGAAGATGATTTCATCTTCCTTTATTTGAATATTTGTTTGTATAGGGTTTTATATAGTATATCCGGTTCTATAGGTTTTGCAAGATGTTCGTTCATTCCCGCGTCAATGGAATTTTTTATATCCTCGGCAAAAGCATTTGCCGTCATTGCTATCACAGATATACTTTCGCTGTCCGCTTTACCTGAACTCCTTATTTTTTTACAAGCCTCCAGTCCGTTCATAACCGGCATTTGTATATCCATAAGCACCGCGTCGTAGTAGTGAGGTTCATTATTTAAGTACATATCAGTGCCGATTTTACCGTTCTCGGCACATTCTGCCGTGATACCTTTCTGTTCAAGCAATGTCTTTGCTATCATCATATTGAGATCATTGTCTTCAAAAATAAGTATTCTCTTACCTTTGAGTTTATTTAAGTCAAATTCCGTTTTCTCTTCATTATCTTCAACATCTTTGACTATATCCACTTCCAGCTCCAGTATCACGCTGGTTCCCTTTCCCGGTTCACTTTCTATATATATCCTGCCGCCCATGAGCTCTACTATCTTAGCTACAATAGAAAGTCCAAGTCCCGTCCCCTCTGAAGTATCCCCTGCCTTTTCCTGAGAAAATGGTTCAAAAGCATGTGCTAAATATTCTTTGCTCATACCTATACCCGTATCTCTGACGATAAAACGCTTCTTTATTCTATTTTCATCTTTAGACAGATGTTCTATTATCAATTCTATCTTTCCCCTTTCGGGAGTAAATTTGACTGAATTTGAGAGGAGATTTAAGAATATCTGATTGAAGCGAAGCCTATCCAGCATTACACATTTTATATCCACTTCCTTGCAGACTATATCAAAATCTATATTCTTTTCGATACACTGCTCTCTTATGATACTGTTTACGGTATCCAAAAACTCGGATAAGGAATAAGGCTCGGGGTGAAGCTCCATTTTATCGCTTTCGATTTTGGACATATCCAAAACATCGTTTATGAGAGAAAGTAAATATTTTCCCGATTGATTTATTTTGTTTAAATAATCATTCACTTCTTCTCTGGAAATGTCATCATTCAAAGCCAAATAAGAAGACCCTATTATCCCGTTGAGAGGCGTCCTAAGGTCATGACTCATTCTCGACAGGAATTCGGATTTTGCGGAATTTGCACTTTTCGCCTCATTAAGTTTTGCTTCAAGATTTTTCTGTTCCAGGACCGAGTCCATATACGCATTGTAAGCCTGACGCTGTTTGTCGAAAAGTTCCATATATTTCCCGTGCAGATTATTTGCAAGGAGATATGCGGCAATATTGATAATAACGACTTCTGCATAATAATGAAAAGGGATATTTCCGGCATATATACATGCACAGACATTTACTGTTATGGAAACCATATAAATAAATCTTAGATCATTGTTTTTAAGTATGGGAGCACAAATCAAAACTCCCGCAAGAACGACGCAGTTCAGCGGAATAAGGGACATGGAAGCGTCTCTGTATAAAAACGGGAAAACTCCTATTACAAGAATACTCCAAAACAATTTATAAATAAATGATATATTTTTAAAAGATGAATTTTTCTTTACGACTAAAATAATAATCAGGAATACGACCGCAGACAGCGACAGTAAAAGCATACCGCCCCATAAAATACGCTGAACGTAAAACTGCGGATTAAACAAATTGATGATTTGAAAAAAAAGTATACATATGCATACTGCGACAATCCTCTTTAAATTTATCTTTTCAATTTCATCTTCGGAAAAATTTACAAGTTTTTCATCGACCTTAAAATATTTGTTTTTCATTTTTTATTATTTCCCTTAGCTGTTTTTAATAAAACTATTTATAAAGGAGTATAACATATAATTATTTTTATAACAATATAGAATACACTTCATAAAAGGCATATCATTCATATGCGATACATCATTATTTTGACTTAAAATGTATAAAAAAAGACTTGAAAATTTCCATGTAAATTATTTTCAAATAATGGTTTCATTTCTATTGATTGTCTGATATAATTCTCAAATAAGGTATAAAAATAATATTAAGATTTTAAAAGGACTTTATATAAACGGGATCGTTTATAATGGGTAAATGATTAAATGACAAGTAAATTAAAGCTTAAATTATCTTACACACAAATAATTGCACTTGGATTTTTCCTGACAATTTTAGTAGGCGGTATACTTCTTATGCTTCCTATATCATCGAGAAGCGGAGAGTTCACTCCGTTTTTAAATTCTATTTTTACAGCCACATCCGCAACATGCGTAACGGGGCTTATCGTCTTTGACACATACACTCACTGGTCGATTTTCGGACAGATAGTCATAATATGTTTGATACAAATCGGCGGTATAGGTTTCATGACCATTATCACCATGTTTTCCATATTCTTAAAGCGTCAGATAGGACTTCACGAAAGAAGGCTTTTGATGCAGTCCGCGGGAAGTATGCAGCTTAGCGGAGTGGTCAAACTCATACTTCGTATAGTAAAGGGAACGATACTCTTTGAAGGGCTTGGAGCGATACTTCTATCAATTAGATTCATTCCCGAAATGGGCTTTAAGGTAGGAATATATAACGCAGTGTTCCACGCCATATCGGCATTTTGTAATGCAGGATTTGATTTAATGGGCAGATTTAAAGAATTTTCTTCCTTAACGAGATATTCCGATGACATAATAGTAAATATCACCATAATGTCACTTATAGTCATCGGCGGTATCGGGTTCTTGGTATGGAGCGATATAATAAAAAACAAATGGCATATAAGAAGATATGAACTTCATTCAAAGATAGTCATATCCGCTTCCGCCATTCTCATATTAGGAGGAGCCGTACTCTTCTTCTTATTTGAAACAAAAAACGGAGTGCTCGTTCACTCCTCAATGAAAGAAAGTATCCTGGCATCACTGTTCCAGTCAGTGACACCGAGAACGGCAGGCTTCAACACCGTAGACTGGTCAAGTATAACTCAGGGGACCTCAATATTTACTATAGTGCTGATGCTTATCGGCGGAAGCCCCGGCTCGACCGCAGGGGGTATGAAGACAACTACATTGGTAGTTTTAGTGATGAGTGCTGTCGCTTCATCAAGGCATAAAAACAATATAACCATATTCAAAAGACGTTTGGACGCAGATACCGTTAAACAAGCAAGTGCGGTATTCACATTATACTTCGTGGGATTTTTAGCGGGAAGCTTACTCTTATGCTACTTTGAGAACCTCCCTGCCATATCCATAATGTTTGAAGTATCTTCGGCGATAGGTACCGTTGGCTCCTCGATGGGTATAACCACCACACTGTGTGCCGCTTCAAAATGCGTGATAATCGCACTGATGTATGCGGGCAGAGTCGGAGCTCTTACACTTATGCTGACACTTGCTGCGAAGAAAAAATGTGCGCCTGTCGAAAGACCGGCAGAAAAAATACTAATAGGATAGTTTATAACAGAAAGGAAATATTAATATGAAATCAGTACTTGTAATCGGGATGGGACGTTTCGGAAAGCATTTATCGAAGAAAATGCAGGAGTTAGGAAACGATGTAATGATAATAGATAAAGATGAAGAACTTATTTCAGAATTTGCTTCGGACTTTACGGACTCTCAAATCGGGGACTGCAGAGTGGAAGGCGTTTTAAGGTCTCTTGGAATAAATAACTTCGATATCTGTTTCGTTGCTATAGGAGAGGACTTTCAGGCTTCCCTTGAAATCACCGCACTGCTTAAAGATTTGAATGCAAAATGGGTCGTTACAAAGGCGAGAAGCGATATCCAAAAGAATTTGCTAAAAAGGATAGGTGCGGACGAAGTCGTATATCCGGAAAGAGACACAGCGGAAAAACTTGCCATAAGATATAATGCAAAGAACATATTCGATTATATCCAGCTGACCCCGGAATACTCCATTTACGAAATACCTATAATGAACTTGTGGGTGGGAAAAAATATGTCCGACCTTGGTATAAGAAAAAAATACAAAGTGAACATCATCGCAATCAAAAACGAAAATATATTAGACCCTATGCCTTCTCCGAACTACGTGTTCAGAGAAAACGACCATATTATCGTAATAGGCAAGTCTTCGGATGTATTTAAACTTACATCACTGACATAAAAAGAACCGAGGAAATCCTCGGCTCTTTTTTTATAGGACTTTGTCCTATAACCTCGAGAAGTTTCTCGAGCTCTTTTTTGTAAGGCTACGCCTTACTATTCACTTTGTAGGGCTATGCCCTACTACCCTTTATAAGGAACTCCGTCCCTTACACCCTTCTGCGGGGTTTCGCC
>NZ_CALHFB010000015.1:0-1456 GCF_938029165.1 uncultured Anaerofustis sp. | reverse complement strand
GGCTTGAGCGGAGATTTTTTGGTACTTTTTAATCTTTTAAAAAGTGCCGGGGTTTAAGGGGTAGAGCCCCTTATGCAGGTATTAGGACGAAGTCCTACAATAAAAAAGGTCTTAGGAATTTCCTAAGACCTTTCTAAGTTTAAGGGCAACGCCCTTTATATATTTTAATCATATTTTTAGACAAAAAAAATGGCTCCCCAGGTAGGACTTGAACCTACGACCTTTCGGTTAACAGCCGACTGCTCCACCGATTGAGCTACTGAGGAACGCTACTTAATTATTATACACATCTATTATTAGATGTCAATACCTTTTTTATCCATAAAATAAATTTTTATGTGTAAAATAAGTATCAAATCGTACTTCATTATTATATTCATATTTATATTTATTATTCATAAAAATTAATTTTTTTTATATATTTCGATTTAAAAAAGGTAAGGAAAATATCCTTACCTTTATATTTATAATCCCTTTAAATTTTCTACATTTCCCGACTTTATTGCTTCTATATTATTTCTTATTTTATCTTTATCCCAGTCCCACCATTTTATTTCAAGCATGGCATTTATGGTTTCGTCGTTAAATCTTTTCTTTATGGGCTTTGCGGGAACTCCTCCGACGATGGTATAAGGCTCGACGTCTTTGGTTACAACCGCACGTGTCCCGATGAGCGCACCGTCACCTATTTTTACTCCCGCCATAATAACAGCTTCGTACCCGATCCATACATCATTTCCTATTACAATGTCGCCCTTATTGTCCCAAGACTGCGTGACATCTTTCATATCAAGTCCCCATTCATCGAAAAACAGAGGGAAGGGGTATGAAGATAATGACTTCATCGTATGATTGGCACTGTTGAATAAGAATTTTGCACCGCATGCTATGGAGCAGAATTTGCCTATGATGAGCTTATCGTTGTTTATCGGATAATGGTATAGAACGTTATTCTTCTCAAACTGCACTGGGTCCTTTACAAAGTCGTTATACATTGTATAGTCCCCGACGGTTATGTTTTCGTTTGTAATCGCATTTTTTAAGTAAATCGTTTCTCTGTCACCCTTACGAGGGTATATTTTATTTTCCGGAATAGTCATAAAAAATCCTCCTATTATTTTAGTTTTTTTAAGCTAATCCGGTCAAAGCAATGCAAAGTTTCATCTTAACCACCTCTCTTATTTATAATAAGATAATATCATATTTATATTTTAAAATCTATCTTATAACCAATGTGTAATATTTACTAAAGATAAAAATATCTTATTTAAATATTTATAGGAAAATATTACTGCCCCAAACCTTTAACAGTTTTATTTAAAACATAATATGCAGGAAGCAGTGAATAAAAAAAATATTGGTTTTTTTTATATAAATATGATGCAGCTATATGAGGTATTATTTATAGGATACTAAAAATCTAAAATAAATACTATTGTTTCTAAAAACACATTTG
>NZ_CALHFB010000014.1:0-22652 GCF_938029165.1 uncultured Anaerofustis sp. | reverse complement strand
TCACCCGCATATTACCTAAAAGATTTATTACCTTTAATTTAAGATAAAACTTTTAATGCAGGGAGTTTGGGGAAGCGGTCGTTTCAAAAATCTCGGGCAGAGATTACATAAAGAAACTCGCAAATATTGCTAACGCAAATCCGCTCGTGTTATTCGAGGGCTAAAGCTTGAATAAATTTAACTCTTGTTAAATTTATCTGTTCTTTCGAACAGTGAATAGTCAAAATCCGACCGCGTTAAAGCCATCACGGCGATTGAGTGAAAGATTTTTATCCAATATTTTTATCTTTGGAAAAATATTGGCAGAGTTCTTAAGGGACGGAGTCCCTTATAAAGGGGTTTTAGGGGCAGTGCCCCTTTAGACTATATCCACTTTAATAATCTTAGGACCGCTCTCACTCAAATCTATCTTCTCGCTCCACATTCCGTACTTCTTACCCATAAGCTCCGCGGCTTTGAGCTTTTCTTTTTCGGTGGCAGAGCTTCCTCTTATAAGAGAAGTTAAATATTCCATGACTTCTTCCTCATCTGCAATACTGTGCTTCTTATCAAAAGTATCCGTAAGCTCTTGGTTAAAATCTTCTTTATACTCAGCATACTCTTCTGACTTTATCTCATATAAATTCAAATCATTTTCTATATCCGAATTATATTCATTATTTATATTCAAACTGTCCTTTAAGTGCTTTAAAGATACTTCATCTTCTTCCTTCGGTTCAGCCTTATATATCTTCGCGTTCTCATAAACTTCTGTATCTTTTTTTTCGATAATCATTTCTCCGTCATCGGAATCATTCTCTTTAAAACTTTTTTCACCGCTAAACCGATGAACGCCTCTTTTTTCTTCACTGTCCCAAGCTAAGTCTTTCTTTTTACTGATAGCTTCTCCCACTGAATTTATATCTTTTAAATCTTTCTTTGATTTGATTTTTCTGTCTTCTTTTAAACACTTTTCACAATCTGCATCTTTTTCGATTTTATTTTTATATGAAATTGATTTACTGTCTGTCTTTTCATTCGATATCACCTCATCGCCGATGAAACCTTCTCCAAAAACCTTTTTAATATATTTCCTGACATTCTCTTTTTTTAAATTTTCTTCCCCCATTTTCACGGCGTTATTTTTACTGTACCCCGCTTTTAAAGCGGAAACTCTGACATCACCGTTTTTTATATATTCATTTAAAAACTTCATCTGCTTCTCGGTAAGCTTTTTATCTTCCTTTTTTATCATGCTTCCTCCAAATAAAAAAGCAGAGTCGCCTCCGCTTCGAATAAATCTTTGTATTGAATTTTCTTTTATATCTATATAAATTTTATATATCTTAAACTTTTTCGCTCTTTTTCAATTAATATAATACCACAGTTTTTTAAAAATAAAGTCCCATATTAGTCTCATAATTGTTAAGCGGTTTTAAAATGTAAATGTACTTTTTAAAAACAAAAAGTACATAAATAAATCAAACAAACCTCACCATATCCAATATCTTCTCAACCGCCTCTTTCTTTATCCTGTAATAATTCGCCCTTGATATACATAATCCGTCGTACACTTCATAATCCCTCATAAAATGGAAATATTTTAGGGTTATTATCTCATGCTCGGTCTTCGTAAGCACCTCCATTGCTCTATCTATCTTCTTTATAAACAGCCTATTCGACTCAATCCTGTCTTTTAAAAACCTTTCCCTCTCTGCATTTTTCACCGCCTCTTCTGCCGTCTCATCCCTAACACTGCCGTTATTCACCTTCACACCGTCATACCTTACAGCACTTATATCCTTTGAATACAGCTTCATCTCTTCAAGAGAAATCTCATCGACTCCGATCTGCTTCTTTTTTATAGGATAATCATAAAGCATTTTTTGTGTCTGTTTATAAGAAGCCGTCATAAAACACCTCATTTCCAGTCCCGCACTTTGTCTTTAATCTTACTCTTTTTCGCTCCTTACTTTTAAAACTTTTAAATGCCCTTATCACCCTATCCGATAACTCAACAAATCTACTTCCTATCCTATTTTTATACCCTCCGTCATAACAAGGGTCTTTTATATGTAAACACAATGCACAAATCAATCTAATCACGATCATAATCTCCTCCTTAAAAACAAATTACTACTCTTATCCTTCTAATATAAATGATATAACTTACCCATAGCACTAATATTGATCCGTTACTGGGCGATAAAAAAATCCAATACTCAAAATATCCCTACAGAACATTAATTAATAATTCTCCCTTTGATATATATAATTTATCCAAAATCATTTTTAAATTTGGTATTTTAAATATGATATTTTTAAATCACAGTTAAATATAATTTTTCAATATCACACTTTAAATCACAGTTAAATATCATTTTTTAATACCATAATGAATATCACACTTAGATATGATACTTGGTTCTCACATTAAAATATTACAATGGATATCACACTTAGATATGATACTTTGATATACAATGAAATATTATCTTGAATACCATATTCGACCTTCAATAACGAACAACTTACCGCTATCCCTCAAACTCCTTAAATATAATATCCGACCTTTAATAACAAACCATTTACCTATGCTTCTCAGCAAAACTCATCATATTTACTACTGCCTAAACTTTTATATCAAAGAAATATCCTACAAAAACTCAACTGACAGATATCCTTTTATTTATGCTTTACTCATAAGCTATATATTTTAAATATAATTTTTCAATATCACACTTTAATATAATACTTGATTATCGTATTCATATACATAAACAAAATAATAAACGAAATTGATGTAAATCATTTAACTTATACGCTTCTATGAATATCCTTAAAAAAACTCCATTCATAAATATATATTTAATTTAATATCTTTATATCGTGTATTTCTTTCATAGATAAAACAAATCTGCGTTACTCATAATATTAATCCGACATTCAATAAAGAATAAAATTTGATATATCCGTGATGTCCCATTAAGCTTAATTTTAAATCAGCTTTTTACCTTATCCTTAAATCCGATTTAAAACAAAATAACTTACAGACATACAAGACAAAACTTATCATATTTACCTGTAAACAAAGCATAATAAATATAAATATCATTTAAAACCGATTTATGAGATACGTTTTATCCGTCAATATTTATCTAAGCAGTAGATTTAAATATCATTTAATTTATCCATCTAAAAATCCATCATCATTTTTTCTATATCTTCCATGGAATAATCGTCATACATATCATAGTAACGGTCGCTTTCTATCTCGGTCTTCCCCTTATTTTTTGATATTGCCTTCTCTCTTTTGACTTTCTCTTCTTCATTCCTCTCCCAATTCCTTATGCAGGCTTTCCAGTCCCTCATGGGACTACTGCCTATCATCCAGCCCTTGCTCTCATAGAAGTCATAGAACTTACCCGCGTCGATACTGTTTTTCCTTTCCATGCAGTAGCTCTTTATGCTTTCTCTATCCGGCTTTGCAAACATAGTATAAATATCATCTATATTTATTTTATCAATACTTTGTTCATCGTTATTTATTTGTCTCTTACTTTCAGAATGTTCATCATCAGCACCCTCATTTACAGCATACTGATTTTTAGTTCCTTGTTTTTTCTTATTTTGATTAAAAAAATAATCATCCCCTTGGTCTGATATGCTCGATTTACACTCTTTATCATTGCCCATATCCCCGCCTAACTCTTTACTGTCAATAGGATATTCATTGGTTTCTAAACAGTTTTTATTTTCTTCTTTATTTTTTAAATCCTTACATGCAATACTTCTATTTTCTTTAGCAGAACCTGACCTGCCGACCTTTATATTTTCATAGGATTTATCGTATAATCCTCTCTTATCTTCATTATCATCAGACACGACCTTTATACCCCCTGCTTCTCTTTTTTGTTTCAATTTACTTTCTATTTTTTCTTTCTTCTCAGCCACGCAGAATGATTTCTTATCGTTCTTACCAAACACTGCTTCTTCCTGTTTTGATGTAACGTCCATTTTTTCTCTCTTGTCAGCCCCGCAGAATAATTTTTTATCGTTCTTACCAAACCCCTTTTTATCCTCTTCATCTTCTCTATCCTTTGGCAATTCATAAGTTTTGTATATGTATTTTATCCTCCCCGTACCGCTCTTATCGGGGGTTAGCATAAAAACTTCCAAATATCCATGCTTTTTGAGTTCATCTAAAGCATTCTTTACACTGTCCCTGCCCTCTTTTACGATACAGCAAAGCCCGTTCACGGAGTATTCCCAGTCGGGCGGAAGAGATAACATAAGACTTAAAAGTCCCTTTGCCTTCAAACTCAGCTCTTTGTCCCTGAGATGATGATTGTTCATCACCGTGAACCCGCATTTGGATTTATTCTCACTCTTTCCCCTTCTAAAATTACCCATAAACTGCCTCGCTTATAAGCTTTCCTATCCGCACCGCAGTGCTTGATAATGACATAAATACAACCGAGGTAATAATAACAATCAATACTTCCCCTAAGGACAGGCTTCTAAAAAAATTACATATCCTTTGAATAAGGCTTTCTTTTTTAGTCCTTTTTCTGTTTTGTATTTCTTTTGGGCCAAAGGTTTTATGATTGATATCAAATACTTTCCCCAAAAGATTTCTATTCTTTCCTCCTCTTAAAATATTTTTATTACTTCCTAAACACAAAACTTTTTTATCGTACTTCATGCTACTTATAAAAATAAAAAATCTCCTATACCATATATCATAATAATAACGTCCGCATAGATTTATTCTTCCTTTAAATCCCATTTTCTCCCTCCGTTATCCTTTTATTTAACTTTTATTAAAAATAAAGACGGATTTCTTACTTCTATTCATAATAAATAAAAATTCCGATTTCTTCTTTAAATAAAAGTAAAACCCTTTTTTATTTTCGTCAGGGCTAATGATATATCTAAAAGGATAAATATTTTAAAATCAAATATTGAAATAAAATTAGGATAATGACGAGTATTTGTAAAATTTTATAAATAATAAAAATAGGATTGTAAAATAAAAAAAGGAAACAGTTGTAAAAATCATAAAACCTAAAACGTAAAAAATAAATTTTTTATAACGATGTAAAATCAAATACAAAATACAAACATTAAAACGGTAAATAAAATATAAAACCATAGTGCGTAGAAACATAAAGATAAAAAGTATTTATGTTATGAATTTTATTATATACCTTCGATACAATAAAATCATCCCTGCCTGCGGGGCACTACGCCTGCTAAAGCAGATTCCGCGCCCCGCACCGCCCTCACATACCAAAATGCAAATCCAAAGATACAATAATTAAACACAGTAATAAGTAAAACTCTTCACATTAAAAATCAAAATAATATACCAAACAAAACGTCTTTAGAAATGCAGTCTGAAATGATACCAAATAAAATATAAAATATAAAACCACCCTAAAAAACAATAAAAAAAACATCTTACATAAGTAAGATGTGAAAATACATAATGGCGGAGAAGGAAACATTAATAATTTACAACACACGAAACAATAAAGACATAATGCGGGTATAATAACTAATCTAGTGGGATAGCAAGTTCATATATGAACCATAAAAAACACTATAAGAACTAACAAAATGTGGGCTTAAATGTGGTCTCTTTTTTTTTGCAAAATTTCCAAATTTTTTTTGTAAAAGGTATTGACAATAACCCCATTGGGGTGTATAATATAATCATAGAAAGAAATAAGGAGAACGAAAAAATGAAAAGAGATATGATTAAATTAGAAACAATGGAAAACGAAGTAGTAACAATAACATGGGACGAAGAAACAGGTATATTTGAAGCAAGCAACGGCGATGAAATAGAATTTGAAACAAAGAATGAAGAAGAAGCATACGAATTTTTAAATACATTCCCTAGCGAACAAATTATTGAATTTTGTTAACAGAAACAGCCCCGCTTCGGCGGGGAAAATACAAAAAAAGGAGTTTAAGAAAATGAAGGCTTATAAGATTGAATATAAAAGAATAAACAAAGAAAATGATATTCACGAAAACATATGGCACGAAGTAGACACAACTGAAGCAGAAAGCAGTGAAGATGCAATAAGATTATATTTAGAATATTTGATAGAATGTGTGACGGACCAAGATATTAACATTATAGACGGTGAAACCTACGAAGACGACGAATATATATATGTAGTACAGGCGACGGAAGCATAGGTAATACCATGAAAATCAAAGAAGTAAGAATAAAGCTAAAATTGGAAAGAAAGACGGTATGTGAATATGTAGATATTCCATACCGCACCTATGAAAAATGGGAAAGAGAAGAACGTATACCGCCTGAATATATAAAAAATATGATAATATTTATAATGAGGAAAATGAGAGAAGATATAGACAACGGCATAAACAAAAAATATTTCGACTGCATCCGTGAAGACGGAGACTGTGAAAGTTGTTCATTGGTAAATTACGGGAGAGACTGCCATAATAATAAAATAGAGGTTTAAAATGGCAAGAAAAAATCAACGAAGTATTGAAGCAGGAAAAAAATACGGTAAACTCACACCGATAGAAAAGGTAATAATTACCGATCCTTACAGAAAAACACTTTGGAAATGTGAGTGTGAATGTGGGAATACCATACTTAAAAGCGGTCAGTATCTCTTAAACTCCAAAAATCCTAACTGCGGCTGCGTGCCTTCATATCCTATACCCGACGACGTGCTGGCAATGGCAGGTAAAACATATGGGGAATTGACAGTATTGTACGTAAAAAAAGAAGAGAAAAAAAGACCTATGGCAGTATGCGAGTGTTCCTGCGGGAAAATATTTGAAACAAAAGCTTATACTCTAAAAAACGGAAGAACTAAAAGTTGCGGTCATGAAAACCTAAAAAACCTAGAAAAAGGCTATAAAATTCAAGAAATTGCACGTGTAAGCAACACAAATATAACTAGTATTATAGACAGAAAAAAGAATAAAAACAACAGTACCGGATATAAAGGTGTTTCCACACTTGAAAGTGGAAAATTCAGAGCATATATTTATTTCCAAAGAAAACAATATCACTTAGGCTCCTTTGAAAATTTAGAAGATGCAGTAAAAGCAAGGAAAAAAGCAGAAGAAAATTTATACGGAAATTTTCTGAATTGGTACGCAGAAACATACCCCGAAGAGTGGGAGATATTCAATAAAAATAAAATAGAAATGAAAAAATCGTCGAATAAAAGAACAGAACGCCACCGCAGAGAGAATTAAAAGAGGTTTACGGGAATAAAACCGCTAGCATAATAAATGAAGTAATACAAAACTTAAAAAAGAAAAATTTAATTATATCAATACAAGGAAAGGGAATATACGTAAGATACACAAGAGATAAAAGAAAATAAAAAAAAGAGGAGCATTAGCTCCTCCGTTATTGAAAATTGTATGTACTTTTTGATACAGGATATATAAAAAGTACATACAAATAATACTATATTAAATTTTATTTTTCAAGCCTAAAAGTTAATTTTAAATAAAAAGAGGAGCCTAAGCTCCTCTTACATTTTACTTTTATTTTATTAAATCAAATCAACGTCCTCATCTTCGATATCCATATTTTCACTTGAACCTATAGGAAGTATATTTGAAGTAGTCGGATTATTTACCGCATTCCACACGCTGACTGCGACAAGCCCCAACACATAAGGATTGCTAAGTGCCATTTTAATTAAATCAAACAACGCTCCCCAAGTAGTCAAATTTTCCGCAGTGATACCCGCATATGCAAGTATCGGTGTAAATATCGCAAGCAATATTTGAACTACAAATACTACATTTAATCTTTCCTTTAAACTGTTTTTAATTTTTTCTAACATTATATGTACCTCTTTCTTTTGTTTTCTAAACATTCACATGTACCGCATTACCCATATTCGTACTGTTTGAATATGAATATTTAACATGTTTTAATTTATAACAATAATTTATAATCGTAGATTTATTGTATTTACCGCTAATAACAACAAAATCTATCGCCTTGCCTAACATATGAGTACTGGTAGAACTTGACCCACTTTGTAGACTATTCCATTTTGAACATCTTTCCCCGCTGGTTATCTCAATCGCCCCGAATTTTCTTCTAAGTTTAATTGCTACATAGATTATATTAGGATCTATGGAATGAGGGTATCCGTTACAATACTTTCCCCCACAGTGACATTTAAACTCACTTTTTTTAAACCCATGTCTTTCTATTGTTTTCCAATTTAAACTTCCGTCCATATTTTGAAAGAAATATCTTTTTTTATTCTTCTTTTTTTTGTAATAATACTTTATCGTATCCCATGTAGGACCGTCTATAATCCCCTTGTATTTTTTATAACTGTTCGGTTTATGTTTCTTTTGGATAGACATTACCCCTGCCCTATCTTTTTTATCGAACTTTCCGTTTACAACAACATCATGCCCCAAAAAGTAAAGCATATTTTCAAGGTCTTTTATTTTCTTTACGAGCATTTCATCAGTTTTCTTATCATGCTTCCCCGTTTGAGGTAGTTTATAAGTTTTTTGAAACCTCTTTAATGCTTTTTTATATTCGCTGTCTATCCCATACTTCTTTCCTTTATATCGGTAACCGAAAAATCTTAAATTAATTTCGGCTTGTTTTCTATTTAGCATTTTTTTTCTCCTTTTATTTATTTTCTAAATTATTAATTCTATTTTCATGATCGATTAATCTTTCTTCCTGCTCTTCGGTTTTATTAAATAATCTTGCATGACTTTTATGATTATCTTCTTTTAATTCTTGAACCATTTTTTCAAGATTATTAACAGTAGTATCTAATCGTGTTATTGTATTAGAAAATTTATTAATATTATTCGTAAGAGCAATAATAAAACCGCCTAATGTTGCAAGCATGCCTAAAAACTGAATAGTATTCACATAAAATATCCCCCTTCCTTTTAAAATAAAAAAAGAGCCGAAGCCCTTTTATATAAAGAAAAACCCACTAAAAAAACGCCCCCTCAGAGCCGTTTTAAGCGGTTTTTTATTTACGCTAAAGTATTTATACACCTAAAACCGTCATATTATTTAAGGTTTTTTAGCTGATTTTTTAAATCTATAAGCATACTTTGCTTTTCCGACGCCTGAGAGTTCAATACATCAATATCTCCTTCAAATTCCAATCCAAAACGCTGACATCGCTCGTACTCTTTATATTTTTCATCATAATTATTAAGCCACATACTTACTTCATCTATCTGTAACTGAATACTTTCAATCTTATTTAATTTTTCCTGCTCTTTTAAATATTCAGCTTTCTTATTTTCGTCAAGGGCGATACTTCCATTTTCATATTTATATAAAAAACATGGATTATCATTAAATATATTCTCTTCCGCGTTTATATCAATACTATCTTCCACATCTCCTATAACCGCATATGCAGTTATATAATTATTTTCATCTATTTTTATTTTCATTATAATACTCCATATATCGTTCTTACATAATAGGAACTGCTACCGCCATGGCTTTTTCCTGTTATATGCGTTACGTTTGTTACTTGCCTTTCTATTGTTATAGTCATTCCGTCAGTACTATTTATCAAGAATTTTCCCATATAGGTGCTATGGTTATTGTCTGCCGTAGTATCAGAAAATATTACCGTAGGTGTTGACGGAGGTATAGCTATAGTAGGCAATATCCCAGTTCCAAACGGTATACCGTCTGTTGCTGAATTTATATAAAGAACTAAATATTTATATCCAAAAGCACTATTTGTAAGGGTTATAGTTCCAGTTTTTACAGCCCCCGAAAACAATAATAAGGACCTTGCACTTTCCAAAGCCTGCACTTTTTCCAGAAGATAACCGCCAAGAGAGGAGGCTAAAGCTGTATCAGCACTGATTCCCTCAGCAAAATCAGATACTATTACCGTCTTGTTTGCTTCTTCTGCTACACCGTTTAGTTTAACCTTATCTTCTTTGCTCATTAGTCCATTAGCTTCAGCCGTTACCGTTTCATATGTAGTATCTGTAAATACAGCATTTTCCGGTACCGCAGTCTCCACCGTGAGGTTGTTTACCGTATCCGCATTGTCCGCCTGACTTGCCAAATCCACTACTCCGTCATTATTCGTATCATATACACTTTTTAACATATCACCGCTTCCCGCAATGATACCTGTATTAAAAAAACTATTAGTATTTTCATCATACTCATACCAATATCCGTCATCACCTATATAAGGACTGTATCCCTTTTTAATAATAATAGAACCTTTTACACTTTCTATATTTTCTACATTATTACTTTCAATAGGCACAATTGTTATATCACTCATAATCCACCTCTAAAATATATAGCCTTTATCTTTTCTTGCTATTATTTCAATTTCTATTTCAGATGCAAATTCAACTTGGCTATTACTGTTGAAACATTTCATTGATAATATCGCATCCCCAGCGGGAAACATTGCTGTCTCTTCCTGTGTTAATGACAGCGATAAAATATTATCTGTAATATCAATATCGCCTCTCTCCCACTCTTTCAGTTTTTTACTGCTTTTAACCAGTACCGCATAAAAATCAGAAGCCTCAATAAATCCACCGCTAAGATTAAACATAAGACTATCATTACTTCCTTGGTAAATTTCCATATACTCTCTCCTTTTTCACTAAAAAAGGGCTTTTATAAGCCCCTTTAAGTATTTTTATTTTAGTAAGATACTCCTTCTTTACCAAGTTATGTAAGTATCTTTACCTTCTTTAATAATTTCGTAGCCTGCATTTTTAGCAATTTTAGCTCTTTGTGCTGTTGTTAAATTTTTATTTTTAGCTAAATACATTGCTACATCATACTTTACATTACCATATACTTCATATCTTTTTGCATTTCCGTTAAAATTATATTTATATGTACTCATATATAATAGATTTCTTTCGGAAGTATTTAAATTTTTAAGAGATTTAAGTTTATTTTTAAACTTCTTTGCTCTTTCTTCATAGCTTACTTCCGTTTTCTTTTTGTATTTGTATTTATTTACATACACCTGATACTCCGCCTGTTCCAAATAACTTACCCCTGCTTTTTTTAATATTTTGCAGTTTTTGATGCTTTCACCGTTATTATATTTATCACTTCCGTCAGTATCATCTAGATTATCACTTGTAGGATATAACATATTTAATGCAAGCTTTCCCGCATGCTCTGTTTTTACTTTTTTTACTAATGCGTTTGCTACATCAGAAGAGTATACTTTACCATAAGCTTTATCGCCATATTTCTTTTTAGCATTTTTGTAGTTTTCTTTATAAGCTTTTTCAAGTTCCGGTCTTATCGCTTCCACTTCTTCAAGTGTTGCTTCTTTGTATTTATTAATTTTTATTTGAATTTCCCTGCATTTTTCTCTCTTTTCATTGTTAGAAAGCTTTGTATTTTTGTATATCTGCTCTTTTTTTGTATAAAGCTTACTTATTTCACTATCATTAGCTTTTACAAGTGCAATCATCGCTTTAGTCGGTGTCTTGCCATAATTGCCTTCTATTCTTTTTTCTACTGCTGAATCTTCCGTTAACTTTTGTTTCATATTCGAATATTTACTGTTTGTATTATTAGAATATACAGTATCTACTTTTAACCTCTTAGTCATATTACCAATAACATCTGTTAATGTATTTTCAGTCAAACTGTTATAGTAAAGACTTGTATTACCGTCTGTTGCAAGAAAAGGCATTATAACATCACCAAGAACTCCAGAATACTGATCTAATACATAGTCTATCTTCATAGGACTTATATTTGTTATTTCTCCTATTTTTTTAGCTATACTTGTAGTGCTGTCGTCATATTGGTCCTTATCAGGTAATTCACTATATGTATCATAAACAATGGGACTTCCGAAATAATTTACATTATTTTTCGCCTGTGTTAATGTTCCCCATATAGCCGTTGTTTCCATAGGGCTTATCTGCTCCCATAAATATACTAAATCATTTTTATAGTTTTCTATATTAAAACCGTCTTTTATAGTATCAGAAGTAAAGTTTACTATACTTCCTAGTATCCTTCCTTTAGGTATCCTTATTGTAATATATTCTTTTTTTTCTTCGTCCCATATAGGAATTAAGAAATGACTTTTCTTAAAATAGTCTGTATATGATGACATTTCTTTTTCAAGCTTCGTCTTTCTTTCGTCATCATCTCCTGTAAATGCTTCTGCTATTACTCCTATGAGCTGTGACACTGCGTAAGTTTCAAGCCCAAGAAGTGTCGCTTTCGCACAAAATCTAACGGAAGAAGATAATATTTGCTTTTTATCTTTACTATCCCAAGAGTCCATAGCTGTTATATTTCTTACAAATTTTGAAAAATCCTGTAGTGCCGGATTTATAAAAGGTATCAAATATTTATTAGCCGTCTTTGTTATTTTACCGCCTCTTTGAAAATTAAGTGTAATATCATCAGCCTTATATAGAGCATTCATTAATGAATTATAATCATTCTTTGAAAGACTTTCGCTGTTTTGTATTTTTTCTAACTGCCCGTCTTTTTCAAGTTGTCTTAAAAATTCATCAAATCTCGCTGCCTGTTCTATTAAAAGATTTAACTTTTCAATATTTCCTGCAATTTTATTTATACCTTTTCTTATGTTTCCTTTACTATCTATAAAATCCGAATATTCATTTACCCCTACTTCTCCCACAGCTCCAAGAGAAACATATAGATCCCATAGCCTGCTGCCTCTGTTTCTCGCTTTCCTTGTAAGTCCTATACCGAGTCCCCTTTTAGCTTCCCTAAACGCTCTTGGATATTTCTTCACAAACTCCAACGGTTTATCTGCCCATATCAAAGCGTCCTGAAAATCTCTAAAGAAATTACGAATAATAAATGTAGGGTCATAACTTGTATGTAACCTTTTGAAATAATCCACTCCTTTAGCAAGTGCCTGAGCTATCACATTATCTGCTAAATAGTCTTGATTACTTGATAAATCATTTAAACCTTGTATAAAGTCTTTTTGCATTTTTACTTTTGTTTCAAAACCATTAACACCAAATGTAACAATATTATTTGCATGTATTCTTACACTGCCAATCAGCATACCGCTCCTGCCTTCTACTTCTGTTACCGGCTCGCTGATTATTTTGACATAATCGTTTGTTTTATCGGTATTTGCTTTTACTGCATCATACACACTGTTCATTAACATATTAAGCTTTGCGTTTTTGATAGTGTTATTAGCACTTCTAATCATTGCTTTATCAATAAGGGTTAAGCTTGTAAAACCACTGCCCCCTTTTGCAAGTTTGATAGGGTTTTCTATTTCATTAAAATCTTCATGAGGCTTGTAATATTCAAACTCATCAGAAAACTTTTCAATAGATAATGGTATATAGTGAGGACTTTTTTTCTTCAATTCTTCAGCAAATTCTTTTTCTACTAAACCGGCTTGAACATTATAATCAAGTATGTTTCTGTAATATTCCCATACCTCATTAGCAGTTTCTTTAAAAACAGGGTTATTTTCTTCATAGTTCTGTACAATTATAGATGAAATATTTTCACTCACACCTTCATCAAGAGCCTTACCTCTTTTCCACCTGTCAATGTTTAAATAATGATATAAATAATCACTGAACTCATACATTTTATCTTCATTTGCTATAGGTTCCAATATATCTTTTACGCTTTTTCCCGTTACATTTCCCCATAGGTCTGTTTGCTCTTTATCTAACCAGCCCCATGCAGCCTGTGAAGAGTGTAAGTTACTGTTATACATATCTCTAACACTGTTATCTCCAACTATATTAGATAACTTATCAAAAGCATGACCGCTGTTAAATATTTGCTGTCTTAACTTATCAAACTTATTAAAAGGTACTTTCTTATTTTCCCCTTTTTTGCTTTCTCTCTCAGCTTTGTCTTTTTTTGTTTGCTCTTCTAAGTATCTTATCAGCTCATCTGAACTTTCTATCTGATTTATCTTAGCTATCTGTTCTCTTTTTTCTTTTGTCGGCAAACCTTTTTTTGCTTCTTTATTTAATTCCCTCGCCTTTTCTACTTCCCTGTTATAAACTCTTTGCGTCTTTTCCTTGGAAGTAGTGATAACTTCATCAAAAACAGTATCTTCAATATTAGGTATTTCATTTCTTTTGTTTACTTTTTTGTTATTTTCTTTAATTATAGCTTGATTGATATTTTCTGTTTCGGTTCTTTCAATATTCGAATTTTTATTTAACTCTTCAACTTTTTTAGTTAAACTTCTTATCTCATTTAACATTTCTTTCATAATTTCATTATCCGAGTTTTCGACTTCCCTTATCGTTTCTTCCGAAATAGAATGCTTCTTATTGACTTTATCCTCGTTTTCCAATATACTGTTATTAAAAGAGCTGTTATCCTCGGTGATGTTGTGACCAGCGATGTCACTCCACCTTGGGTATACAGCTTTAGAAGAGCTGTTATCTCTATTTAGGAAGGGATATTGGTTTCCCTCCATAGGATATACAGCTCTTATTTTTTTGTCTGCAAGCTGTCTTTGAATATAGTTATCATAGTTGTTTTTACCATAGGCAGATGTTATTAAATTATAATCACCTTCATTTAATATAACTTTATTATCTGTTATCCTAGCTGTAACTATTATATTGTTTCCGTCTTTATCCATTAAGCCTGTATCTATAATAAAGTCATTATCATTATGAGTATTATTTATATCAGTATATCTGTATACATTTCTTGGATTTTCTAAAGATGATAAACTGTCTATAAGCCCCTTTTCGCCCAATCCATGATAATTAACTTTCCTTTTCTTTTTACCTCTTCTTAACGGAAAACCTTTTTCTTTTGCTTCACTTTTTGTAAGTACCGTTGATATAATATGATTTCTTGTCATATACATAGGATAGTTTTCCATTCCGCTTTCCATAAGCGGTATCGGTGTACCGTTGTATACTTTTACATATTCCTTATCTGACTTTTTATCTATTATATCTCTTACATCTTTAGTGAAGTTTTCGTTTATAGAATATCTTATATCAATATTATTTTTAGGTAAAGTATTAGATTTCTCATTTTCTGTATAATTAAGCCTGTTTGCAACATCTCTTGCCTCTATTTCTCCGGCGTTTTTTGTATACTTCTCTTTGCCTTCTATTTCAAAGTTTGCACCGGGATCGAAACTTTCATAATTTTGTATTACATGTTGTATTTCGTGAAGAAGTGTTCTTAATACATCATCTTTTTTTATTTCCCTAATTCCAAACGCATCGAACCATTTGGAGTTTAATCCTATTGTGTTATTATTTGAGTTATAAAATCCCATTGTATTATTACTTGGATTATAAAGTTTTAATTTCACGTCTGCCAAATTAGGATACGCATTAAAAAGTTCTTCATTTTCAATAAGAGAATTTAAACTGATAGTTCCTTTTCCCTCTAAAAAGTCTTTTCTTCTTTTCGACTGTTCTTTTGCAAGTATTCTTTCCTGTTCCACTATATTAGAATCACTTTTATATTTATTAACCGTATTTTTTATTCTATCTATTTGTTCTATAGAATATTTATTCGGAAATAACATCATATCCGTCATTTGACTAAGTGATTTGTGATACTCTAAAATCTCCTCGGCTCTTTCATATGGTGTACCTGATAATCTCTCCCATAATTCATTATTTACAATATTGATAAGCTTTGCTTTGGAATTATCAATTTCAAATCTCCACTTATTATCTTTTCCGATATACCACCCTGTTTTTTTGAATATATCAGCCATTTTTTCTTTATTTTTATAAAGATACTTTGCCTCATTCAATTTGTTAAAATTTGCAGTTTTTGCCTTTATTCCTGCAAAAGAATATTTTTTGTTTTTGTCTGAACTTTTATCCTCAAAACTGTTGCTATTTCCTACTTCTTTGGATATACTATTAATAGAAGAGCTTGATTTAGGAACGGTCGATTCAGGAGAAATACCTGATATACCACCTAATCGAGCTTCTTTTATATTATTTATTTCATAGAAATGTTTATTACCATTTTCATCAACACCAATATTGATTATTCCTGAAAAATTTTTATCGTCTATAGAAAATTTGAAATTATAATATTCCCAGTTTTTATATTTACTGTTTGCTTTTGATGCTTTACTTTCTTCTATTTTTTTAGCTATTTTTAAAACATTTTTAAGTTCAGGTGTAAGTCTCATCTTTTTATCAAACAGAAATTGTCTTTTACCGGGGTTAGTATATTTATTAATACCTTTTCTTCCTATAATTGCTTTATCATCTTTACTTAACGCAGTTTCTCCTCTTAAATAATCCTGCATATACATTTTTGCAATCTTTGAATAATCTTTCTTTGCTATTCCCTCAAATATATCTTGGTCTGTATCAATCTTTACATACTTATTCCCCTCTTTATCACTTTGAATGGAATATCTTATATCACTATTTTCAGTAGGATTTAGATTGGCAGTGTTTTTTACTTGATTGGAATTAAGAACGAAATATGTTTTTACATTTCTGCCAAAAGAGCCTTCATCATTGTTTAGTATTATACCGTCATAACCTTTTTTTATAAATTCTTCTGTGATTAAATCTCTTATTTTAGATGCTTTTTCATTATATTCACTATTCCATGCATTAAGATAATCATTTTCCTTTTTTGACCATTTATTTAGTACAGCTCTAGCTTCAGCCTTTTCTTTTACATCTTCACTTATAAGTTTAATATAAACTTCTTTATAGGCTTCATCAGCTTGTTTATCTATCTTTTCAAACTCTATTGTCTTAAACTCATTAAAACTTTTAAGTTCATCAATTCTCCCACTTATTTGTGTATTTAATCCTCTGACTTGCCTTTCAAGATCATATCTATCTTTTGCAAATATATTTTTTGTTATATTTGCATATAATTGCATCTGCTTAGTATTATTACCGATTTTGATATCATCTTTGGTCGGTTTTAAGAATATTCCATTAGGGAATAAATAATCACCTTTTGAATGTGTTCTAAGTTTTGTATCAAAAACATTAAACTCGCTATCTGTTTGATGATACAAAACTTGTAAATTACCATCTTTATCTCTTGCTTTACTGTCTTTAAAATATTCAGCCTGTTTATTAGTAAGTCTGCTTCCCTCACTATCTGTTTCATCACTTAAACTAAATTTTTTTTCACTTTTTTTCAAAAAATCGTTGATATTTTCTGCTTCGTTGGATATACTGTTAGTAACAGAATATCCTTTGTTAGCCTTTAAAGTAGACGATTGCGATTTGTTCGCATGAGGTCTATTGCTAACAGGGGATATTTTATTTATTTCATAAAATTTCTTACCGCTTTCTGCTACACCTATGTTTATTATTCCGCTGAATAGGTTATCTCCTATTTCAAAGTTAAAATCGTAATACTCCCAGTTTTTATACTTGCTGTTTTCTTTTGATGCTTCCTTGTCTCCTATCTTCCTTGCTATTTTTAAAACATTTTTAAGTTCAGGAGTTAATCTCATTTTTTCGGATTTATATTCCTTTGATTGTCTCGGATTGGTATATTTATGTACACTTTTTGCGTTAATGTCTACTTCATCATTTTCACTTAACTGAGTTCTTCCCATTAAGTAATCCTGCATATACATTTTTGCAATTTTTGAATAATCTTTCTTTGCTATTCCCTCAAATATATCTTGGTCTGTATCAATCTTTACATACTTATTCCCCTCTTTATCACTTTGAATGGAATATTTAATATCAGTATTTTTCTTACCCTCTGAGCCTTCGTCAGCTGTCTGTTCGATACTGTTTTCTGTATCCTTACTATTCTTGCCTATTAAAGCATTTATTCCCCTTATTTCATTAATAGCCTTATTAAAAGCTTTTTCTGCTTTTAATATCTGTATAGCTTCCTTATATCCTTTTTCGCCTTTGCTTACTTTTTTAAGAGTATCATGTATACTTCTGAAAAATTCCATAATACGCTGAGCGGTGCTCATATCCTCTTTCACAATCGCACGCATTGCTTTTTCATCGTTATTAAATACCACATTTCCTACAAAATCAGCGATTACTTCTTCATGAATATAATCTTCTGCATTCTCATTTTCATTTAATACTATTCTTCCGCTTTCAATGGCTTTTTTATATATACTTTCTGTCTTTACCTTTTGCTCTTTATACTCAGTATTCTTGTTTATTATCTTCTCTGCTGTCTTTTTAAAGCTTTCATAAGACTTTACACCTTTCTTTTTTAAGTAGTGTGTAAGCTCATGTCCGAATGTAAACATAAAACTTTTATCACTGTTTACATTTAATACTACAGTATCACCCTTTATATACCCGTTTTCACTGCTGTCAGTGTTTTCATACTCTACATTTAAGCCTACTTTTTCAGCTAAAGTATTTATTATTCCCGACTGGTCTATTCTTTGTCTGAACTCGTCTTGTATTTCCTGTCTTTTTAATCCCTCTTCATCAATAGTAGTTCCTCTGTCTATGTCTGTTTTTAATACATCTGTTATAAATATATTTCCCTCAGACGTGTTCACAGCCATTTCTACGATGTAATGATTATCACCTATAACTTTATTAAGTGTTAATCCTAAAGTTCCTTTATCGTTATCTAGCACCTTGTTACGCTCGATACTATCGTAATTATCAATTATATATTTTGCTCTTGCTATGTCTTTCGTACCGGCATTTGTTTCATTGTAGTTTATATTATCTACTGCCTGTTTTAATATCCCAACGTTATAACCTGAAGTATCAACTTTCAATATATCTTTTATATCTCTTCTGGCAGCATTATTTACGCCGTTTTCCGATAATCTATATGGAAGTTCGCTTTCGTTTTTCCCTTCTCTTATAGCTTTCTCATAGTCTAATACGCCTTTATCCTCTGAAAGCTCAAACTCTTTAGCTATTTCAGCATTTAAATTTGTATTTTCTGTTTCTGTCTTTAACCTATTACGTTCGGTAAACGATCCTACAGTCCTGGTTTTTCTTATTATATTTCCGCTTTCGTCTCTTTCAGCAACACCATTTCTTGCTTCATCTCTCCACTCTTTATAGTTTTTTACCCCCTCTAAAGCTTTTTTTACGCCTTTTGTCTGTTCGCTTCTTATCTCTTTTACTTCATTTAAATATTTGTTAGTGTTGTTTTCCCCAAACATATTTATAAGCTCATTCTTAGAATAGCTTTCAGCAAACTTGCCGTTTTCATAGCCTAGAGTACTTTCGATTATACCTACACCGTTTGTTATATCCTTACTCCTGCCTTGAATTTTGCTATTTTCAAGGGTTTCTTTAAATGTCAGCTCATCTGCAAGCTGTTTCGGACTTTCTGTTTCTGAGGTTTTAGCCATTTCCTGTATAGCTTTAGTTGTATTACCTCTTTGTACCGCACTGAAAACCGACGAACCGGTGTTCATTACTGCACCTGACAGAGTACCTATTACCATGTCTTTTAATACATCTTTGCCTTTTAGTTTATAACTTTCTCCTAAGCTTATCTCTTTACCGTTTTCGTCAACGTTTTTGCCATATGAAGCACGTTCAATCAATGGTTCAAATATATCACCAACTACTTCTTCTGCTCCTTCTTCCAATGCCTGTCCTATAAATTTGCTTACAACTCTGTTATTTGCAAGAGGTTTTACTGTTTTTTCCAATGCTTTTGTAAAAAGCCCTGCATTTTCTTTATTTACCCCCGGAACAAAACCTAATACTTTTTCACTTCCTATTTCTTTTAATGCACTTAATATTGCAAATTTCGTTGCTTGTTCTGCTGTCTTTCCTTCTTTTAATGCTTGATTTTTGCTATTTCCAAAAACACTTGCCCCCATAGCTCCCAAAGAGACTATTTCACTTCCCGTAACAGCACCAAGTACAAGCTGAGGTGTCTGATCTATAACAGTTTCAGCCGTTTCCATAGCTATCGAAGATAGATTTCCTTTTAGCTTTTCATTTAATTCATAGGTGTAATATTGCCCTTTTTTATTTGTCTTTATATTTCCGTTTTTATCTAAGTCAGCAGCATACATATTACCTTTTTTATCTGTAACCACTACTGCAATGTTATTTCCGTCTTTATCTTTTAAATATTTTTTACCCTTTTCGGTATATATAGCACTTTCATTTCCGTTATGGTCTGTATATATTTGCCTACCTTTTTCATCGGTTACTTTATCTTTTATAGTATTTACAGTTTCTTCCCTGTTTAGCTGTCCTGCCTTTGTTGCTTCTGTATAATCATTACCGCTCGATTCAATAGCCCCTAATCCTAAACCCTCTACAGCATTTTTAAAATCTTCACCCGCTCTGTATTTAAAAAGCTTTCCCCAATACTCTCTGCTATTATCAGTATTTTCCTGCACTTCTTTTAACTGTGCAGTTTCGTTATCTGCTTTTCTTTGCTCTAACTGCTGATCTATACTGTCAAGGTATCTTACGGCTTCTTCTTTGCCATGTTTGCCTAACACATAATTATATGTGTTAATCTCATCTTTATTTAAAAACTTATATTTACTATATTTTTCTACATCAGTTTTTGTGTTTCCTCTGATGTCTTGTTTTTCATGTTTATTTATTAAATATTCCAACGGATTACTTGAAAGATAACCATTACCCGTATCTTTTGTATTCTTTCCTTTAGTGATATACTTTTTGCTATCTTTATCAGTCTTTGCTGCTTTTTCATAATCTTTAGCATCTTCGTATTTTTCTTTATCACTTCTTCCGTCAGTATTTAGCTTGACAACTTTTTTAAAGTCTTTTCTTTGTGTTTTTGAATCAAGATAACTACTTGTAGGATTATTAATATTAAAAAAATCATTAACCTTATTTCTGTTTGTAATATTATTATTAATACTATAGCCTCGGCTAAAAGGGTTTAAATCTCCTATTTTATATTTACTTTCGCCTCTTCCCGTTACATTACTATAACGTATTGATGGCTTTGTTATATTACTGGTAACAGGTTTATTGCTCTCTATGTTATGTCTTCCCGTACTTGTGACACTCGCTGAAGAAGGAGAAGTATTATATTTAATATTGGTATTTTTATATGCACTATTTACCTTTTCTCCCGATTTACTCTTGCTCTTCGCCTTTGCCTTTCCCTCTTTTGTAAGGCTTCTTTGGTTTTCACTCAAAGTACTTGTGTTTCCGTATCCCGCTGCTTTTAGACTTTCCGACCATGATTTTTGTTTTTTCTTTTTAGCCATTTTTTTACTCCTATATATAAAAAAAGAAGAGTAATAAACCCTTCTTTTGTATTTTCTGTTTTACGTCCCACCAAGCCTATATTTTAACTTTGTTTTTTGAACTATTGCCGCTAGACTTTTTACTGCTACCCGAAGAATTGGATTTTTTACTCGAGCTTCTTGATTTACTGCTTTTTCCCCTCGATGAGACGTTAGCTTTTTTTGCTTGATCCATATTGAACTTGAGTTCTTTGTTTTGCAAGTCAAGCTGTTTTTTTGATAGCTTGTAATTTGCACTGCCCAGTCTCCAATCAGCATTACCGCCAGCAACACTAATTCTTTGATTTACATAATTATTAGCATTATCACTCTTTATATTCAGCTTATTAAGTGCTGCTTCTGCAAGCTGTGTATCTCTTGTATTTCTGCTTTGAGCAATCTGATTATCATAATCAACTTTTGCTTGCTCTGCCGTACTTCTCGCATTTGCTATCCTGTTTTGTGCCGAATTGTAAGCTGAAATCTTACTGCTTTCACTAAAACCGCTTCCTGCTAACCCACTGCTTGCCTGACTTTCTGCTCCGGCTCCGTAAGGATTAATCGAACGCATGTAATTACTTTGAGCTGCCTTTCCTTCGGTCATAGCTGCTTTATCAGCTTGTACTTTTTTTTGATTTAACTCTTTTTCTGTTTGTTTTTGAGTGTTATTTACTGCCTTTGACGTTTGACTATAATACCCATCCGCAGCCTTGTTATTGCTATTATATATATTTTTTGAAATCTTGTTAAGATTACTGTAAGGATTAGCCATAAATACTCCCTCCTTTCTATGATTTTACATATAGGTATGTTATTGCTATTTCTACTTTTGCACTCTCCGCTTCACAATTTCCTACTGCCCATATTCCGCTTGCTGTCATTCTGTGAGGAAAAATATTTGTAGAATTTGTTCCGGCTATATTAAACGCTATCGGACCTAAACATTTATACCCGCTCATAGCTACCGTAAACTGATCAGTTGCATTACTCTTAGGACCTACACTTACACTTTTTGAAAAAGACTTTGTTTTAATAAGGTTTGAAATATTCGTGTTGATACTGCTTACACTGCTATTAAGATTTTTTACGCTATTATTAAGACCTTCTATATCACTACTGTTTTTTTCAATATCCTTTGATAAATCAGAAATATCACTGGTATTATTATTTACTACCGGAATAACATTATTATTTATATATCCTGCAAGTATCTTCGAATCTTCATCAAATTTTTTTTGCAGTTCTTTACCCGTCACCGCGGGCTGAGTATCAAGACCTTCCACTACGCTTAATGTATCTAGATTTATTTTTTCTATACTCATATATTACCTCTTTATATATCCGCCTTCTATTGCTTCTACCGTAAAGGAATAAAAGCCAAACGGTTTACATTCTCTTTTTTCTTCTACTACGGTCTCTTTTGTTTCGCTATTGTTTTTTTCACGTTTAAAT
>NZ_CALHFB010000013.1:0-10893 GCF_938029165.1 uncultured Anaerofustis sp. | reverse complement strand
AGCGGAAGCATTTGACTGATTACCCATTTGAAAAATGGGCTGGATTTTTTCAAATCCAGATGTGCTTTAACACATTAACGGGCACGAGCAGATTTCCACAGGAATATTTGCGAGTTTCCTTAAGCTCTCTTTGCTTCGGAAAAACTTTGCAGGGTATAAGGGACGGAGTCCCTCATACTTACTCCCAAGGTTTAAGTACAACCTTGATAGCTTCCCCTGTTTTGATAGCCTTGATACCTTCTTTGATATCTTTAAGCGGCATGATGTGTGTAACGAATTTTGCCGCGTCGATTTTTTTATCAACTATTAATTCAACCGCTTTGGCAAATACGTCAGGTGCATAAGCAAATCCGCCTACTACGTTCAATTCTTTATAGTGGATCAAGTTAGAATCGAATGATACATGACAGTTATCCTTTGGAAGACCGCCGAATAGTACTACCGTTCCCCTTGGTTTAACAAGATGTGTAGCCTGTTCCTGAGCGGCACCTACGGGACAAGCAACGATTACAACGTCTGCTCCGTAACCGTTGGTTTCTCTTTCCACACATTTTTCGAGAGGCTCTTCTTTAGGATTATTGAATACATCCGTGCTTTCAAATCTATGAGCCATTTCGAGTCTCGATTCGCTCGGTTCGGAAATTATAACTTTCCTTGCTCCCCTTGCTTTCGCGATAGCACTATGTAAATTACCCAAAGGACCCGCTCCCATGATAACTACGTCATCGCCTTCTTTTACCCTTGCGAATTCCTGAACAGAGTAAACGCTTGATGTAGTTTCAGCCAATGGTATCAAATCAAGATCAAAATCATCGGGAACTTTTACTATAGTATCATCCGTACAGCAGTCTTCCGGAAGTGCTGTGTACTGAGCGTATCCACCCGGTAAATTCGTTCCGAGAGTGATTTTATTTTCACAGTGGTTCTTTAAACCATGTGTACAGTAATAGCATTCTCCGCAAAGTCCAACAAGCGGATTTATAACAATTTTTTCTCCCTTAGGATATTTTTCATTATCACTTTCTACTATTTCCCCTGCGGCTTCATGGCCTAATATATATGGCGGTGTAACCGCAAAATGTCCTGATGAGAATGTTCTGACATCAGAACCGCAAAGTCCTACCGCATCGACTTTTATAAGAACCCCTCCCTTAGGGCATTTAGGTGTTTCTACTTCTTCAAGTCCGAAATCTTCGGGACCTCTGAATACAACTGCTTCCATTTTTCATTATCTCCTTATATAAAAACATATTTTAAATACATCATTATGTATTCCTCACTATCTATTATAAACATAATTACTATTTTTTCAAGGTAAACTTGTGTGAAAACATTTGCATGTTACTATATATACGTTTATTCGTAGTTTTTTAATACTTTTGCTCGCCAAATAGATATTTTATTATCTATTTAAAAATCATTATGTTTATTACATTATTTCCCATTGTAAAAATATAAGGAGTGTCTTTTAATATTCTAAGCTATAGTTTTCTTATAAATTAACATCTCTTTTTAAATACTCCTTACTTATCATTATAAGTTATGCTTGGTCATTAGATAAATAATTTTTATAATTAATTTGCGGGCGTTTTCTGTTATAAGTTTAATATTTCTTTTTTTAATTAATGTCTTAAGCTACAGTAAGTATTTGAAAGGTAAAACTTATAACTGATAACGGATTGGGTGGGGCAGCGGTCGTTTCAAAAATTTCGGGCAGAGATTTTTAGAAAATTCGACCGCGTTAAGAGCCACCACGGCGATTGAGTGGAGCCCTTTATTCTAAATCTTTGGGCGAGCAAAGATTTAGCGGGGTGTAAGGGGCAGAGCCCCTATTATTTATTCTTCAAAAACCTCAACCATTATCCTCGCCCCGGTCTTAAACCCCATTATAAATGCATCCGCCAAAGCCGGAGGCTGAAGTAAAAATATCTTATTTATTAAATTTATATAATCACGCTTAAGTTCCTTTGGAAGCCTATTCCTGATATCATTTTCTTTCTCGCACAATTCATCATACATTTTTTTATATTCATCCAAAGAATAAGCAAACTCTTCTATAGGCTCAAAATTCCCGTAATACAACTGCTTAAGTATACTTTCTTTCATTTTACTTTACCTTCCTCCCCGCTTTACCCCTCGTAAATTCATCTATTGCATGACTTACAAAATCTTTAAAACATAACCTATTTTTCCTGCAATACTCGGCTGCGGCTAAATACTTCCTAAAATCCAGCTTGAACCTTATTACATCGTTACTTTCTTGTTTGTTCATAATTTTTTCTCCTTACTTATTATTTGAGTTCCATAAATTAATTATAATAATTGGAACTCAATAAGTCAATAGAAAAAATAAAAAACACTCGAAATGAGTGTTAATTAATATTTAAATATTCTTCAATAGCATTTCTAATAAACTCTGCCCTTGTAATATGTTTTTTTTCACATATTTTTAAAATCTTTTCATTTGTACTCTGATTTATTCTTACTTTTATATCAATATTCAGAGGATTATTACTTTTAGGTCTTCCCATTTTCTTCTCCATAATGTCTCCTTAATTAATATTTATAAAGTACTTATTGGGTCCCTTAAATTACATTTAGTTTAATATATATAATATATTTTGTCAAATAAATTGAGTTTTAAAATTTCATTATTATTTTTTAAATGCGGGTAATTTACTTTTATCTTTAATACCATTATTACCTAAAAAGTTCTTGATTTTTAATACAAGATATAACTTTTAATATTAACCGGGGCGGGTCAGCGGTCGTTTCAAAAATCTCGGGTAGAGATTTTTAGAAAATTCGACCGCGTTAAGAGCCACCACGGCGATTGAGTGGAAGAACTTTTACCCCTTTTTTGTTTCTTTGGACAAAAAAGGGCAGGGTTCCTAAGGGACAGAGTCCCTTATACCCCAATAAGGTGCGGGTGGTTTCCTCTTTATTACATAAAGGGGGTGGTGCTATGAAGATAGATTTTGTACTGATAATAAAAGTACTTATACTACTATTCGAGATAGCCGCCGCTATTTTAAGTTTCTTAATATAATATAAAACTACTTCTAAGAAATAAAAAACGACTACCCTAAATTGCAACCTTAGGTAGTCGTTTTATTTATAAATACTATTTGAGGAAGCCGCCTTCATCTCTACGGCTCCTTTATTAACTATATTATATTCTTTAATTTAATCATTGTCAACAACTCTAACTATTTTAAATGTGACCTATATTTGCTATATCATTTTGTACTTTCTTTTAAAATTATCACTTACTAATAAGTAAATAACTCTCTCAGGTAATCTGCGGTTGATTTACTTCAGTAAGTTTAATATCCCTTTTGCCGAAGGCTTAGGCACCGCGCCCAGCGGAAGACTTTTTTCCATCTTTTTTGGCTTCGGAAAAAAGATGGTCGCCCTTTAGGGCGAAATCTAAACCAACTCTCTACCCATCAACACTCCCATAACGGAAGCCATCATAAGTCCTCTTGTCCATCCGCTGGAATCCCCCAAACAGTGAAGTCCTTTGATATTAGTGTTAAATTTATTATCCATTTTTACTCTGTTTGAATAAAATTTAAGTTCGGGAGAATATAAAAGTGTTTCCATTGAAGCAAACCCCGGTACTACATGATCCACAGCTTGAATGAAATTTATAATATTCATCATAGCTCTATATGGCATCGCGGAAGTTATATCTCCCGCTACGGCGTCGGGAAGCGTAGGTTTCACGTTCGACCTTACAAGTTCCTTCTGCCATGTCCTCTTGCCGTCCAAGATATCTCCGTACCTCTGAACCAATATCCTGCCGTCTCCCAGCATATTCGTAAGCTCTCCCACCTTTTGTGCATAAGCTATAGGCTGATTGAAAGGCTCCGTAAAATTAAGGGAACAAAGTATGGCAAGATTCGTATTCCCCGATTTCAAATCCTTATAAGAATGTCCGTTTACTACGGCAAGGTCATTGTCGTAGTTTTCCTGACTTACAAACCCTCCAGGATTTTGACAGAACGTACGTACTTTGTTTTTAAAAGGCTTGGGATATCCGATAAGTTTAGATTCATACAAAGCATTGTTCACACTTTCCATTATTTCATTCCTTACCTCTACTCTTACTCCGATATCCACAGTCCCCGGTTCATGGGCGATACCGTGTTCGGCACATAAGTTTTCAAGCCAGTCTGCTCCTCTTCTTCCCGTTGCAACTATTACATTGTCGGCATATATCTCATCTTCTTTTTCACCTTTTTTGATATATACCCCCTTACATTCTTCTCCGTCAAGAATAAGGTTGGTACATTCATAACCGAAAATTATTTCAACTCCGTTATTTTGAAGATATTTCTCTATTGCAAGATAAATCTCCTGTGCCTTTTCGGTACCAAGATGTCTTATAGGACAATCCACAAGCTTAAGTCCCGCTTGTATCGCCCTTTTTCTAATGTCTTTTACTTCTTCGCCCTTATTTATCCCTTCTATATGTTCATCTGCTCCGAATTCAAGATATATTTCATCAGCATAATCTATCATTTCCTGAGCCAAATCTTCTCCAATCAACGAAGGAAGATCTCCCCCTACTTCATAACTAAGTGACAACTTTCCGTCACTGAAAGCTCCCGCACCCGAAAATCCCGTCGTGATATGACAATATGGTTTACATCCCGCACATTTCTTAAGCTCAGCCTTAGGACATTTTCTCTGCTCTATAGCCTTACCTTTTTCAACCATTACGATTTTCTTTTTACTTCCCTTTCTTATCATCTCAAGAGCCGTAAAAATCCCCGCAGGACCTGCACCTATTATAACTACATCTGTTTTCATAATCTTACCTCCGTATTATTGGCAAAAAAATAACTGCCTCGTAAAATATGTAGACTACTCCCATTGAGCATTATAGTCAACTGTTACGGCAGTTGGTAGAAACATTCATCCGATCATGAATTTATATAATCTCTCCAAATAGACATTTTAAAGTATCATAACTTATTTGTCAATGAAAACATTTAAATAAAATTACCAACTTGTATATTATATTAAATAAAAAATATAAAAATAAGGTAAAATCACAAAAAAAATGATAAAATAAAAATAATAAAAAATCTTAAAACAAAAAAAGGATGGTGAAAATTATGAGCAACAAAGAAGTATTGAAGGAAATGCTGGGTAGAGAAGTTAATGCTGTCACAAACTTGAAAAAAGTCCTTGACTTTGACAAGATCGATGAAGCAGTTGAAAAAATAGCGGAATGCAAGGGAAATGTCATATTTGCAGGGTGCGGTTCTTCAAGTACTGCAGCATTCAGAGCAGCAAACATATATAATTTTTTATATATCCCGTCGGTTGCGATAAACGTAATGAATGCTCTCCACGGAGAATATGGGATGATAAGAGAAGGCGATATATTCATACCAATCTCAAAGAGCGGGAACACAGAAGAACTGGTACAGTCTATCCCGATAGCAAAGAAGCTGGGGGCATATATAATAGGTCTTACAGAAAATGAAAATTCTTACATAGCCGAAAATTCCGATATAGCTATTACTTTCAACTCATTAAAAGAACTGGACGACAAAGACATGGTAGCCACATCTTCCACTACATGTTCCAGCATTATCCTTGATATCATAGGCGGTGCGGTAATGAAGAAAAATAATATAACGGATAAAGACTTTAAACTTATCCACCCTAACGGTGCGGTTGGACAAATGCTTAAAGAGCAATAAGGGGCGCTGCCCCTTAGAAACCCTGCTTAAACTTTGCTCGCCCAAAGTTTAAGAATAAAGGGCTCCGCTAGGCGCGGTGCCTTATAACGCGACTGGATTTCCTAAGAAAATCTACCCGATTTTCTTGAAACAGTCGCTATCCCTACCCATTAATATGAAATGTTTTATCTTCCCTTAAAGGTGATAACTCTTTTAGATAATTTATAAATGAATGTATATAATAAGTTTACTATCCTCTCTGAGCATATTGATATTACCTAAAAAAGTCATATAATTAACATTAAACATATTTTATTTTGAGATTTCTAATTATTTTTTCGTTATCAATTTTAAATAATTTTTTATTTATTAAAAGATTATGAACTTATATTAACGATAATCCTTTCATATATTTTTTGTATTTTCTCACAAAAAAAAGACGCGCCTAACAGACGCAGTCTCTTTTATAATCCAAGTATTTCATTTATAAGCTGGTTGACTATTCCCGGATTTGCTTTTCCTTTTGTCTGTCTCATTACCTGACCGACAACAAATCCGCCCGCTTTTTTCTTTCCGCCTTTTAAATCTTCAACAACCTGAGGATTGTCATTAAGTATCTTTTCTACGATAGCCTTGATTTCTCCTGTGTCGTTCATTTGTTTAAGTCCTTTTTCTTCGACTATTTCTACGGCGTCTTTTCCGCTTTCAAACATTTCATTCAAAACTTTCTTGGCTGTGGATAAGTTGATATCTCCCTTATCTACCAAATCAACAAGCTTTGCAAGATTATTTGGAGTAAATTTGATGTCGGAGAATTCAAGTTCATTGCTGTTAAGATAAGCTGATATATCCCCCATTAAGAAGTTTGCAACGGATTTTATATTCTTTGTATTTTTGATAGCTTCTTCAAAGAAGTTTCCTACTTCGATCGATGAAGCAAGGAAAGCTGCATCGTACTCGCTGAGCTTATATTCTTCGATAAATCGCTTCTTCTTAGCGTTTGGAAGTTCAGGCATTTCGTCTTTGTACTTTTGAATTTCCTCGTCGGTCAAAATAATAGGTACAAGGTCGGGGTCAGGGAAATAACGATAGTCATGAGCGTCTTCCTTACTCCTCATAGAGAAAGATTTACCCTTTTCATCATCCCATTTTCTGGTTTCCTGAACTATTCTCTCGCCCTTTTCAACAGCCTTTACCTGTCTTTTATATTCATATTCGATAGCTCTCTTTAAAGATCTGAAAGAGTTTAAGTTCTTCATTTCGGTCCTTGTACCGAATTCAGTTGAGCCTTCGGGCATTACGGATAAGTTTACGTCGAAACGAAGTGAACCTTCCTGCATTTTACAGTCCGATACACCTACTGTCAAAAGATTGTTTCTTACTGTTTCCGCAAACAACAATGCTTCTTCCGCACTTCTGATTTCAGGTTCGGTAACTATTTCTATCAAAGGAACTCCGCAGCGGTTATTATCAAGAAGAGTCTGATAATCTTCATGGATAAGCTTTCCTGCGTCTTCTTCGATATGGATCCTCGTTAAATTTATCCTCTTCTCTTCCCCGTTTTCCTTTGTTATATCAAGATATCCCCCTATACATAAAGGCTGGTCGTACTGAGATATCTGATAAGCCTTCGGAAGGTCGGGATAAAAGTAATTTTTCCTGTCAAGTTTAGAGTAGTTTGCTATTTTGCAGTTTAAAGAAAGCCCCGCTTTTACCGCATATTCAACTACTTTTTTATTTAAAACCGGAAGTGTCCCCGGCATTCCCATACATCTTTCGCATACGTGAGCGTTTTCTTCGGCGCCAAATTCCGTCGGGCAGGAACAGAAAATCTTACTTTTGGTGCCAAGTTCGCAGTGGATTTCAAGCCCTATAACCATTGTATAATTTTTCATTTCTTGCCTCCTATAAATTTGGTTTTTGTTTATGATGATCGGTCACGTTTTGATAACTATTAGCCGCTTTTATGATCTTACCTTCATCGAATACATTCGCACTGATTTGAAGTCCTATAGGCATACCGTTTTTAGATAGTCCGCAAGGTATGCTTGCGGCAGGTATACCCACTAAGTTAGCTGTAACGGTGAATATATCAGCTAAATACATTTGAGTCTGGTCTGTTGTTTTTTCTCCTATTTTAAATGCTTCACTCGGTGTGGTAGGAGTAAGGACTATATCGCATTTTTTGAATATATCGTTATATAAGTCCTTTATGAGTTTCCTTACTTTCAAGGCTTTATTGTAATACATATCGTAGTATCCCGCAGATAAAGCATAAGTTCCGAGAAGTATCCTTTTCTTCACTTCTTCCCCGAAACCTTTTGTCCTGGAGTTGATTATTATATCTTCCAAAGTTTCGCCTGCTTCTCTTACCCCATATCTGATACCGTCAAATCTTGATAAGTTTGAAGAAGCTTCCGATGATGAAATAAGGTAGTAAACAGGTATAACATAATCGAAACAATCAAAGGAAATATCGACGATTTCAGCTCCCATTTCCTTGAATTTATCTATAGCTTCCGTGATTTTATCCACAGTATCTTTATCGATTTTATTTTCGTCTAACAGAGCGTAATCCACCCCGACTTTCATTCCCTTGATATCTCCCTGTAGGAATGAAGTATAATCCGGTACGTCTACTTTCATACTTGTAGAGTCATTTTCGTCATGCCCCGCAATTACACTTAGTACACTTGCAACGTCTTTTATATCTCTTCCGAAAGGACCGATTTGGTCAAGAGAAGAAGCAAAAGCGACAAGTCCGTATCTGGATACTCTCCCGTAGGTAGGTTTAAGCCCCGTAACACCGCAGAATGCGGCAGGAGTCCTTATTGATCCCCCTGTATCCGAACCGAGTGAGAATGCGGCTTCACCGGCACTCACGCTTACAGCGCTCGCCCCGGAAGAACCTCCCGGAACTCTTGAAGTATCCCATGGATTTTTTACGACGTGATAAGCAGAGTTTTCATTTGATGAACCCATTGCAAATTCATCCATATCCACTTTACCCAGTAAAACGGCTCCGCTTTTTTGAAGCTTTTTATAAACCGTAGCAGAATAAGGAGGTATGAAGTTATCAAGGAGTTTGGACGAACAAGTAGTCCTTATATCCTTTGTACACATATTATCCTTTAGAGCATAAGGTATACCGTCTAGAACACTAAGCGTTTCCCCTTTGAGTATCCTTTCTTCACTTTTTTCAGCCTCTTTTTTCGCAAGGTCAAAAGTCTTTGTAAGAAATGCGTCAAGCTTAGTATCCACCGCTTCTATCCTATCGATATAGCTATTCAAAACTTCACTTGCACTTACTTCTTTTTTATCGAGAAGTTCTCTTAACTCATATATAGTTTTGTCATATAAAGCCATGTTTTTTCCTCCATGTTTTATTAATCATTTACTTTATTATTAACTCTTCCATTAATTGTTTTATTATACATTTTTTTCATATTATTTGCAACTAATTATCAAACCATTTAAGGGCTATCCGCCCTTAAGAACCTGACCATTTTTGTCCTAAGCAACAAAAATGGATTAAATGCTTCCACTCAATTGCCGTGGAGGCTCTTACGCGGTCGGATTTTGGGAAAGTGCTGCCCGCACTTTCTCCAAACGACCGCTCCCCCAACCCACGTTAAATAAAGGGTTACTTTTTTAAATTTTTGCCTTTATATATAAAAAGATACAATAAAAAAACAACTCTAAAAAGAATTGTCTTTTGTTATATTATTTGATTTCCTGCTCAAGATTATTAAATTCAGGTGATGTGAAAAATTCTGACAAGGTTATATTTAGACCGTCACAAATCATTTTAATAGTTATGATTGTCGGATTTTTACTTTTACCATATAATATACTTTTTAAAGACGAAGGAGCTAATGCACTCAGATTAGCCAAACGATTAATTGATATATCTCTTTCTTCGCATAACTGCAAAATCCTTACTCTTACCGCTTCTACCGTATCCATATAAACCCTCCATATATAATAGAATATCACAAATAATTAGATTATTTAAATAAATCTTACTTTATAATACTTTTGTATTGATTATTAGTGTGTCACAAAAGAGAGGTGGTAAAATGACACCTAAAAAAAAAGGACGACCAAAGATAGATAATCCAATGAAAATAAGATTTAGCGTAAGGCTTGATGATGAAACATATTCAAGATTAAATGAATTTTGCATGAAACATAATATTTTAAAAGCCGACGCAGTCAGACAAGGACTTGAAATGTTAATGAATTCCGAGGACTATAAATAAATCTATCAGCGGTAAAAAAAGGCAGCCCGCTCCCCGCAAAAGGATAAATACGGACTACCGACCCCAAACGGAGTATGTAAATATTATACACTGCATATCTTTGTTTGGCAATAAAACACGGAGGTATTTTTATGAAAACGAAATATAAGTTTATTGATATTGCAATTAACAAAGATTTAAAGAATGATTTAGATAAATACTGTGAAGAAGATAATAAAGATTATGACGATGTAATAGCAATGCGTCTAAACGAATATATGAATAAATATGATTTTAATAAAAAACAATAAAACAAATTAAATCTTACTTTATCATACTTTTATATTGACTTACGTACATAAACAGTATTATAATATATACGTACATAAGAAAGGAGGGCATTTTATTGGTACGAAAAGGAAGACCCACAAACGATCCCAAAACGAACAGAATGGAAGTAAGATTATCGGATGCGGATATAAATTATTTGGATTTTTGCTGTAAAAAGCTGAATAAGACAAAAGCCGAGATTATAAGACTTGGGATAAAGTTGGTTTATGAAAAGGAAAAATAAAAGGTAGCCCACCTCGCTCACCAGGCAAACATGGACTACCGACCCCAAACGGAGTATGTAAATATTATACACTGCATACCTCTGTTTGGCAATAAAACACGGAGGTATTTTTATGAAAGAATATAAATATATTGGTATTGATATGGATAATCAAACCAAGGAAAAATTAAATAAAATATGCAAATCAAATAATATCAGTGAATAAGAAGCAATACATCAAATCATTTCAAATCTAAAAAATCATTTCTTTTTTAACAGTGAGGAACAAAAATGAAAAATCGAATATTGGAAGAAATATATGATAAATATATAAACAGTGATATCAATCAAAGCAGAGACGGATTTGAAGAAATTAATAATGAAAGATTTATTATCATCA
>NZ_CALHFB010000012.1:0-11550 GCF_938029165.1 uncultured Anaerofustis sp. | reverse complement strand
AGCGGAAGCATTTGACTGATTACCCATTTGAAAAATGGGCTGGATTTTTTCAAATTCAGATGTGCTTTAGCACATTAACGGGCACGAGCAGATTTCCAAAGGAATATTTGCGAGTCTCCTTATTCTGTCTATGACCGATTTACTCTACTCCGCCACTTTTTTAAGTAAGTTTTTTGATTTTATTAGTAAGTTTTTAATTATCAAAAGTAATATCTATTTATAAGAATTATTACTTTAATATTTAGTAAAACCTTTTATACAAGTGGGTTGGGTTAGCGGTCGTTTGGAGAAATTGCGGGCAGCAATTTTCCAAAATCCGACCGCGTTAAGAGTCGCCACGGCGAATGAGTGGCGTCCTTTAATCCATATTTTGACTATTAAAAGACTTCGAAGAAGGCTTTCTAAAATTTACTAAAGCAAATTTTAGATGTGTGAAACACATTTAATAACATGAGCAAATTTGCTTTAGCAAGATTTGCGAACCCGACGAGCAAATTTTTGGTGGGGTGCGGGGTGAAACCCCGCAAAGCCTTGATTGTTTTAAGTATAATCGCTTATATTTTTGAAATTGACTATCACCCCTTCTTCATCTTCCTCTTTTGAAACTTCAGCAGTATCTTTTTCAAGTATTTTGCTGAGTAAGTCCAAAGCCCTTAGCTTATCGTAAAACTGAAGCTTTAGTTTCCCTCCGGTAAATTCCACCGATTTAATGGCTCTGTCTTCCAAATCAAAATCCTTTAGTTCCAGCCCCTCACTCTCTACAATGACCACGTCAGAAAGATTATGAAAAGCAATTTTTTTAACTTCTTCTATAACATCGCTTAAGCTCAAGTCTTCTTTTGTCTCATCTTTTTTCAAATAATCCCTCCTTACATAGCAGTACAAAAAAATAAGCACCGACGTGCTTATTTAATCTAAATGTTATCATCCCTAAAGGGAAAAAATTCACCAAGTATTTTTACATATTTAAACATTAAAATACAATTAATTTAATATATACTTATTAAATACGCCAAGATATTATGATAAAATGTAAATATAAACATTAAGGGGTAACAAAATGAAATTTGACAAAAATAAGACTTATGCTCTCGCTCTCGGAGGAGGAGGCGTCAGAGGCGCCTATGAAATCGGAGTATGGCGAGCTTTGATAGAAGAAAATATAAATATAAGATCGGTGTGCGGCACAAGTATAGGAGCCGTGAACGGTGCCTTGGTAGCACAGAAGGATTTTAAAAGGGCGATAAAGCTCTGGACACAGATAACTCCCGAGACCATATACAACAAAGACAGCAACATGGTGGACAGGATAAGGGATATATCCAAATTGGAGGAAATACTGAGAGCCAATCTGGATGAAGAGAAGATAAGAGAAAGCAATATAGACTTCGGCGTCGTTACTTTTAATCTTACGACATTGGAGCCTATAATCATATTCAAGGACGATATGCCAAAGGGCAAGATGATAGATTATATCCTTGCAAGCGCAAATTATCCTATATTCTACAGGCAGGAAATAGACGAAGAGGTGTTTGTAGACGGGGGAGTCTATGATAATCTTCCGAGAGGTCCCCTTGCAGACAGAGGCTATAAGGATATAATCGAAGTCGATATAAATCCTCCTCTAAGCAATATCACAAAGAAAAAGGTAGCGGACGACGTGACCGTCCATACCATAATAAGCAAGCATACTCTCTACGGACAGTTTTTATTCAACAGCAAACAGCTGAAGGAAAATATAAATAAGGGATATTTGGATACGAAGTTATATAACGACGAATATCTCTCAAGTCATTATTATGTAAATAGACCGGCTGATAATTACGATATATCTCTTAAGCCGAAGGATATATCAAGGCTTATAATGGACGACAGGTTTGCTAATTTTTTTATCAGCGACAGAAGGATAAAGAGTTATATAGAGTTTGTCAACGATTATTATAAAGACAGGAACGGATACGACTACGGGGATATCCCTATCAGAGACGAAAGATTTTTTATGGCGGCACTTGAAATAACCGCGGACGTTGTGGGACTGGATCCGATAAAAGAGTATTCATACGAGGAGTTCAGACTCGAAGTAATAAGGGAAGTAAATGAACTTATATTAAACGAAGGAAAGATATCTTCACTCTTGGACGAGGGGATATTCAATCTTGCAATGAGTTCGGATATGAATTTCGACAAGAAAACGCTTCTTTCTCTGCTAATTTTTGCAAGCAACAGGAGTTCTCTTATCGAATCTATCTTATATACCACTTCACCTAAAATAACCATAGCATTCATTACATCTTTTATTATAATGAACCGACTTAATTACGATGATTTTTCTCTTATGCCTAAGATTATCAACAAGAAAAAATCCGATTTTTAAGGCGAAAACCCGAAATATCCCGAAAGTTATTAACATACCAACAGGTTATCCACAGTTTTCCACAATAAAACATGGATATTTCACCTTTTGAACGTTTTTTTATATTTATTACATTTTGGAAGAAATTTGTAGGGGAATCGAAGAGGCACCGCCTCTTACACCCCGCAAAGTTTTTTCTAAGTAAAATGAAATTAATGAAACTTTTATATAATAATTAAGATTTAGATATGTAAGACAATAAAAAAAGAATGCAGTCTCATTCTTTTTTGAGGTCTTTTTTAGTATTAAAATATAAAAGTTTCCTTTTATTTAGTTCAGGTTAGCGGTCACTTTAAAAATCTCGGATAGCATTGAAAAGTAACTCACAAATATTCCTTAGAAAATCCGATGCATTAAAAACTGAGGAATCGTATTATTCATCATGCTAAAGCTTGAATAAATTTAACAAAAGTTAAATCTATATGTTCTAATGAACAGTGAATAGTCAACTCAGATTGCGTTAAAAACTACCACGCTAATCGTAAGCGGTTAACATTTTAATAATATAAATTTTTTAGCTTAAGAAGTATAAATAAAAAAAGACCTTGCTTTTATATATTTGAAAACAAAGCTTTAAATAAATTGAATATGACAGACAATCCTAAATTTAATATTCTTTTATATCTGTTTTTTACTCTTCTTATTTCATATAAAGTTGTTATTAACTATAAGATAAATAACTTTTTTAGGTGATATGCGGTTGATTGACATCAGTAAGTTTAATATCTCTTCTGCCGAAGGCTAAGCCACCACGGCTTGAGTGGAGATTTTTTCGTTCTTTTTTATCTTAAAAAAAGAACATATAAACTTTTCAGGTAATATGTGGTTGATTGACCTCAGTAAGTTTAAATAGATAAAAAGAGCATTTTCATTCTTTTTTTGTGTTTTATATCTAAAAGTTATTTACTATCAAAAAGTTTCCTTTTTATTGGGGGTGGATAGCGACTGTTTCACAAAATGCGGGCAGCATTTTGTAGAAAATCCGGTAGCGTTGAAAGCCGCCGTGGCTTGAGTGGAAGACTTTTTTTCATATTGTGACTATTTGAAAATTTCAAAGAAATTTTGCTAAGTTTAATTTATTAAACTTAGGCATGCTTTAGAATGCTAAATAACATGATTTCGAAGTTATGCTGTGCAGCAAATTTGCTTTAGCAATATTTGCGAATTAGGGCGAGCAAAGATTTAGCGGGGTGAAAGGGGCAGCGCCCCTTCAGAAAAGATGGTCGCCCTTTAGGTCGAAATCTAAAAGATAGTAAGGCGTAGCCCTATATAAAAAAGGTCTTAGGAAAATCCTAAAACCTTTGGGGTTTAATGGGCATCGCCCTTAATATTCTTTTAATGGAGCTGATAGTCGGATTCGAACCGACGACTTACTCATTACGAATGAGTTACTCTACCAGCTGAGTTATACCAGCCCACAAGTTATATTTTAATTAAAAAATCATTAAGTGTCAATAAGTATTGTTTACTTATTTGAATTTTCGTATATAATTTAATTAAGAGGTGAGAAAATGTTTAACTTTATCAAAAAGAAAAAGACGGGGATATGCTTCAGCGGAGGCGGAGTGAAAGGTTTTGCTCATATCGGAGTTATAAAGGCTTTGGAAGAGAATGGTATCAAGTTCGATATGGCTTCGGGAAACAGTGCGGGAAGTATCGTAGGTGCTTTGTATGCCCTTGGGATAAGTGCCGATGAAATGCTTGAATATTCTTTGAGTATGGAAGTAAGGGATATAATCAATTATAAAAGTGTCAGGAATAAACTCAGCTTCGATTCCGCCAAGGATTTTATAAATTCTTTTAAAGGGATAACCCTTTCTCCCGCGATAGATTCGGAGAATATAGAAAAGTTCTTTTTGGGTATCGGAGGAGATAAGCTGTTCAGCGATACTCTTATACCTTTCTGGGCGGTGAGTACGGACTTGAAAAGCGGTAAGCTCGTTGTCATGGATAAGGGAAGACTTGCAACTGCCGTAAGAGCCAGCAGTGCAATACCCGGAGTGTTTACTCCCGTTGTGAGCGATAAATATACTCTCGTCGACGGGCTTGTTTTAAATAATATGCCTGCGGATATATTGAAGGACAACGGTGCCGACAGGGTGCTTAGCATAAACTTGAAGAAGTATTCCAAGATAGGTACCGACAGCACGAAGTACTTCGATATGCTCTTCGCTACCATAGATATAATGGCTGACAGGAGCCTTTACGACGGTATCAACGCTTCTGATTTGGTGATAAATCCTTATTTGGAAGATACGAAGCTTACTCTTGACGATAACTATATAAAACAGGTCTATGATTTTGGGTATAAAGAAGCAATGTCTAATATGAATGAGATAGTTAAGATGTTTGGTAAATAATTATTTTAAGTCTATAAAAATTATTATAATATTTTAATTGTTAACTTAATATTTCTTATTGGAGTTCTCAGGCACCGCGTCCGGCGGTGCCATTTTATTTATATTGTACAGACCAAAAACTCCAAAGGAATTTTATAAATCTTAAAGTTTACTAAGGCTTCACTGAGTAAAGCTTAGAGACCAGCGAGACTGTGAAATTATGCCGTTATGTAATTGACATTTATGGTCATTTGGTAATGGTTTTAATATATATTTAGAAGCTTGCCTTTCTTAAATTTAATTCGCAGTATAACTTCGCAGCCATGTTATTCTATGTGTTTTTATTTCTAAATGTCATTAATCAAAATTTAGTAAGTTTCCAGTAAAGTCTTACTATAGTCTTACTATAGTCAAAAATGGAGAGTTGTAGAGGACCCTTGTATAAATAAGTGGTGAACGGGACTTACCCTAGTACCTTGTTGTGATAATAAAGGTTTCTGCTTTTGTCTTAAATACTAAACAAATATTTGAGGTAGTATGTGAAAACATCGAGCTATAGAATAATGGGAGAGCGGTTTTTTTTAATAATTTATGTAAAATTTAATTGTAGTTTTATGTTAAAGGCGATGTTTGAAGCTCATCATTATAATATTATTGACTAGATTTCCTATATAGGATTTAATTTGGTTTGATTTCATATGAATTAAAATCAGGGTATGAAAAAATATATAATAATATCAGTTTTTTTAATTTTAAGTAAATTTTGTTAGAATGTGCTTGAAGGTTGAGTGAAAATTGATTTTTTATAGCTGTTAGCTGGATTTTCTTTAAACAATTTACTTGGTATGACTATTGATCTTATAATGTTTAATGTATTTATTAAATCCTTTAAGTGTTTTTTTTAGTATCATTATATCCTATATTTTATCGAATAATGAAAAGTAAGTATGCGGGCGCGGATTCTGCTTTAGCAGGCGTAGTGCCCGCCTTTTTTTATTTACTTTCGATATTTGTTATATTTATTAAAGAAAAGCAAATGAAAGAGTAAAATCGTTGACAAAATTTTTAAAAGAGAATATAATAAATTATTAGATAAATAAAGAAAAGGTGGTGAAGAAAATGGATGCGGGAAGTAGTATCAGCACTGAACCTGGAGGGCGTATTATAATCAGTTTAGGACGTACTGCTTTAAAAGTGCGTTCATTTTCGAGCTAATTAAATATACTCCTAAGGTTTAGTTTTTGCATTCAATTCAAAAACATGAACAAAGGAGAATTAATATTAAAACTTTTAGATTGTCGTGACTTCAGAAGGATAAAAGATGTACTAAAAGAAATGAATTTTGCGGATATCGCTCTTCTTTTTAATGAGATACCATTGGAAGACATTCCGCTTATTTTTCGTGTTCTGCCAAAAGACACGGCAAGCGATGTATTTGCAGAACTGGATAACGATATCCGGGAATATCTTATAAAGTCTTTCAGCGATGACGAATTGAAAGAAGTTTTGGATTTATTATTTGTAGATGATACCGTAGACATTATAGAAGAAATGCCTGCGAGTGTAGCAAAGAGGATATTAAAGCATACCGACGCTAAAACCAGAAAGCAGATAAACGAAATCTTGAAGTATCCCGAAGACAGTGCGGGAAGCATCATGACTACGGAATTCGTATCTTTAAAAAAAGATATGGATGTATATGATGCATTTTTAAAAATCAAAGCGACGGGTATTGACAAAGAAACTATCTATACCTTATATGTCACGGACTCTAAAAAGAAACTTATCGGACTCGTCTCCACAAAGGATCTTCTTCTTTCAGATATGGAAGATAAAATAGAAGATATAATGGAGACCAACATTATTTATGCAAACACTCTCGAGGACAGGGAAGAGGTCGTTAAGCTTTTCCATAAGTACGATTTGCTCGCTGTACCCGTGGTGGATAATGAAAAGAGACTAATCGGTATCATAACCGTCGATGACGTTATCGACGTAATCGTTGAAGAGGACACGGAAGACTTTGAAAAAATGGCTGCCATGACTCCGAGTGAAGACACTTATTTCAAGACATCAGTCTTTACTCATGCAAAGAAGAGATTTGGCTGGCTGTTATTTTTGATGTTATCCGCGACTTTTACTCAAACGATAATAACTCACTACGAACTGGCTTTCGCCGTCGTTCCCATTTTGGCTTCGTTCATTCCGATGATAAGCGATACCGGAGGCAACTGCGGTTCACAGAGTGCTACAATGGTTATTAGAGGGATGTCCCTGGATGAGATAAAGCCTAAGGATGTATTAAAGGTAGTAAAAAAGGAAAGCGCCATTTCCATAATGGTGGGGATAGTGTTGAGCCTTGTAAACGGACTTAGGATAATCCTTACTTATCACAATATAACTTTGGCTGTGGTATTGGGGCTTACCCTTATATGCACCGTCTTTATGTCAAAGATACTGGGTTGTATCCTTCCAATTTTGGCAAAGATAATAAAGGTAGACCCGGCGGTCATGGCATCTCCGCTTATTTCAACGGTGGTGGATGCGTGTTCGCTTATAATATATTTTAGGATAGCAATGAGCATATTACACATTTAAAGGAGGGGTAAAATGGAAGAAAAAATATTAAGACTGTTAAATGAAAGACGTTTTTATGAACTGAAAAAGTACTTGGAAACATTAAATCCAAACGATATAGCACCTCTCTTTGATGAGATACCCATGGAAGACGTGCTCATAATCTTCAGGCTGCTTCCAAAAGAAACGGCAGCAGAGACTTTCGTTGAAATAGATAACGATAATCAGGAATATCTTATAAGGGCTTTCAGTGATGAAGAACTTAAAGAAGTACTTGATTTATTATTCGTGGACGATACGGCGGACCTTGTAGAGGAAATGCCCGCAAATGTGGCAAAGAGAGTACTCAAGCATACCGACGTAACGACAAGGAAGATGATAAACGAAATACTTAAATACCCCGAAGACAGTGCGGGAAGCATAATGACTACGGAGTTCGTATCACTTAGAAAAGATATGACAGTCCTTGACGCTCTTAACAAGATAAAGGCTACGGGGGTAGACAAAGAAACCATATACACCTGCTACGTAACGGATAAGACAAAAAAACTTATCGGGCTTGTATCCACTAAGGATATCCTGCTTTCCGATATGGATGAGATAATAGAGGATATAATGGAGACCAACTTCATTTATACTCATACCTTGGCGGACAGGGAAGATGTAGTAAAGATGTTCGATAAGTACGATTTACTTGCGGTACCTGTAGTGGATAAAGAAGACAGGCTCATAGGTATCATAACCGTAGACGATGCTATCGACGTAATCAGAGAAGAAAACACCGAGGACTTTGAAAAAATGGCGGCTATGATGCCAAGTGAGGAAAGTTACTTCAAGACTTCGGCTTTTACTCATGCAAAGAACAGGATAATGTGGTTATTGTTTCTGATGTTATCCGCAACCATGACTCAAGCGGTCATAACACATTATGAGGCGGCTTTCGCTACAGTTCCGCTCCTCGTTGCATTTATCCCTATGATAACGGGGACAGGGGGGAACTGCGGTTCACAAAGTTCAACGATGATAATCCGTGGGCTCGCCCTCGATGAAATAGAGCCTAAGGATATATTCAAAGCCATGCTCAAAGAAGGGGAGATAGGACTTCTTGTAGGCGTTTCCCTTGCGATAGTAAACGGGATAAGGATAATAATATTCTATCACGATACTATTCTCGCTTTGGTACTCGGTATAACTCTCATAGCAACTATCATAATGGCGAAACTCATGGGGTGTGTTCTTCCAATTGCTGCGAAGAAACTTAGGCTCGACCCTGCGATAATGGCGGCTCCGCTTATTACGACCCTTGTGGATACCTGCTCAATACTCGTATACTTCAATGTTGCGCTTAAAATTATGAATTTATAGTTTCTTTTTAAAGAAACTATTTTTTTATAAATCCATATCATATACTCCAGATCTGTAATCTTTTGAATCATACATTCCAAGTTCAAACAGTGAAACTTTGTTATTTAGTTTTTCTTCTTGTTTTTTAGTTAAGTTATTAGATAAATCGTTATATTTTTCTACATTATTTAATTTTAATTTTTTTACATCTTTTAGATGCTTTTTCATTTTATTTCGTTCTTTTAAATTCAGTTTAAGATACACTTGCAGATTAGATGGGAAAATATAGCTGTGATCTAAATAATTAAGTCTTTCTCCTTCTTTAAAAACTGACTTTTTTAAGTTCATAACAGGAACCAAGCTGGTTGTTGATTCTAAATAAAATTTTGTATTTTTAAACTTATATTTATTTATTAATTTTTCTTGTTTTGCTAATAGGCTTTTTAATGATTTTTTGTGTGCAATTTGCCATTCCTTATATCTATTTTCACTTTTGTTTTTAAGATTAAGTGCTCTTATTGGATTATATAACCACTTTAATCTTATTTGATCATAAATTTTACTTAAATCGTTAAAATGTTTTTCTCTTTCTTTTGGATCATCAGATGTATTGATTAATACTCCAATATTTATCCACAGACCTTGATTAACATCTGCAGGAAATGTTCTTCTATCTCTGAAATAAGTATAATTTAGTTTTAATTTGGAGTATGGGAAATGATAATTATTATTTGAAATTTTATTTTCCAAAAAATAAAAATGCGTTAATTCTTTTGGAGCAATATTGATGAATTTATTGTAATTTTCTTCATCCATTAATACTGTCATATCATCTCTCCAAATTTTTGCATATTCTTCTGTATCATTTGCTTTATATAAAGCATCATTTCCGCTAATATAATAAATAATATTATGTTTTTTGCAAATATTATCTATTATGTCTAACATATCAAGTGATACTTGTTTTACTTTTTTTAGTCTGTCACTGTCCAAATTCATAATCAAATATTTTACGTATTCTTTTGGAAGTCCGTATTTTTCGGCATATGGACCTAAATCCACTCTTTTCCACTTATGGTGTGAAGTCCTTTTTTCTCTTGGAAATATTTCCATATAATTATTCCCGTATAATATTTTTAAAAAAGTATCATAATCTTTTAAGCATTTTACTGTTAAATTTTCAAAAGGAACATCTATATATTCATTTTTTATACTTGCAGGGAATCCACCAAAGTTACCGTTGACGATGGAAGTATCTATTATGAAATCAGTCGTTTTGTTTCTTTTATAATAATATTTTGCATATTTATCAAATTTCTTTAAAAAGTAATTATAGTCTTTTTTATCTACAAATTTTTTTGCCATTGCTTTAAAAGATTGTGGAACATGATTTGTAATTCCATACCATTTATAGTAAGTTAATACTTTAGTCCAATATATCTGCTTAGAAAAAAATGCTCTTTTTAATTTGTTGTTTGGTAAATAATCGTGTATAAAAATATCAATAAAGATACAGTGATTATTGCCGCTAAGTTCCATTGACTTATTGTTAAGTATAGTATTTTTTATCATTAATCTTGGAGTAAATGAGTAAAATTCAGGATCATTTTCGATGCATTGTAAATGATATTTATCTTCATTTAATTCATATTTTGATACTTCAAGGAATTTTTCGAATTCTTTTCTATCCATATCAATATCAATATCATCATCCCAAGGGATATAACCTTTATGTCTTATAGCTCCGAGGCATGTGCCGCCACCAAGGGAATAATTTATATTATGCTTTCTGCAAATTCTATCAATTTCAGCCAATGCTTCCAGTTGTATTTTTCTTATAACGTTTAGTACTTGATCTTTCTTACTTAATGTCATTATAATCTGTTTTCTTCCTTTCTTATTCTCATAATAGCTTTGAATATTTCAAGTTCTGCCGGAGTTGTTATTTTTAGATTCATTAATTCCTCTTCTTCTACTATATAAATTTTTTTCCCAAGGGTATGTGCAAGTGAAACATAACATGTACTGAATCTTTCATCATCAAGTATATCTTTTTCCATTGCTTTGTTATAAGTAAATTCAAAATCTTTTATTGTCATAGATTGAGGAGATGTGCCAGCAAAAATTTGATTTTTACTAAATCTTTCTTTTACCTCTTTATTTTCTGCTATAATGTAATTCCCCGTTTTATTTGGTATCCCCGGAAGAGTCGGTCCGTTTTCTTTAACTGATTGTATGACATTACTTATAACGGTATCAAAAACAATAGGTCTAACGCCATCTTGTATAAGAATGATATCATCTTCATTTATCTTTAATTCTTTTGCTTTGTCATATCCGTTTTTAATAGATTTTTTTACTGTTTTGCCGCCAGGGACAACGCCTACAATTTTTTTTAAATTAAATTCTTTTATTTTATCTTCGACAAAAGGAATATAGTCTTTTAGTGTAACTATAATAATTGCATCTATTTCCGGATGTTTATCATAATGTTCTATACAATAAAATAATACAGGTTTTCCTTCTACTTCAATAAATTGTTTAGGAGAGTTTTTGTATTTTTCTCCCATTCTTGTACCTATGCCACTTGCTGTAATTATCGCAATATTCATTATATACTCCTTTAATTAAAAATATTTTTTATTATATCATGCTATTAATAATATTGCAAATTATTATATTATTAACATAACTAATAAAAAATAATAGAATATTAAAATATAAATAATAAACCTCAAAAGCCCCATTAAAGCACATCACTAAATGAAAATGAAGTCCTTTAAAGAAGCTTTAAGTTATTATACTATTCTAATTATAATCTTAAACATAAAAAAAACCCCGCGACTACCCGCTCTCCCAGTCCGTCTCCAGACAAGT
>NZ_CALHFB010000011.1:0-18190 GCF_938029165.1 uncultured Anaerofustis sp. | reverse complement strand
CTGTCAATGTTGTCTTTCCGTGGTCTACGTGTCCGATCGTTCCGATATTTACATGCGGTTTCGTTCTTTCATATTTTTCTCTTGCCATTTCTTTTCTTTCTCCTTATCAAACTTTTATATTCTCTTATTGTACTTTTAAATAGCCTATTTACATCAAATAAATAATACTAAATATTATTAACCATGTCAACGTTTATTAAACAATATTTATTTTATGATATACCTTTTTTCCTTTTTTGATAATGATTTCATTTTCGTTAAAATCTTTCAATGTAATCATTTTATTCACATCGGTTATTTTTATATCATCGACGCTTACTCCGCCTTGTTTTACAAGTCTTCTTCCTTCGCTCTTTGAAGGTATGAGTTCAGCCTTAAGCATTAAATCAAGCAGGGATATACCTTCATTTATTTCTGATTTTTCTATATCGGTAGAAGGCATATTTTCTTTGCTTCCCTTACCTTTAAACAGTGCTGACGCAGCCTCTTTCGCTTTATTTGCTTCATCCTCACCGTGAACAAGTTCGGTAAGTTCGTAAGCTAGGATTTCTTTTGCTTTATTTAGCTCACTGCCTTCCCATTTTTCCATTTTTTCTATCTCTTCCAATGGTAGGAAAGTCAGCATTTTAAGACATTTGATTACATCTTCATCTCCTACATTTCTCCAGTACTGATAAAAATCAAATGGTGAAGTCTTATTTGGATCAAGCCAAACAGCCCCTGACGCCGTCTTTCCCATTTTCTTGCCTTCGGAATTAAGAAGAAGTGTAATTGTCATGGCATAAGCATCCTTGCCCAGCTTCCTCCTTATAAGCTCTGTACCGCCAAGCATATTGCTCCACTGGTCGTCTCCGCCAAACTGCATGTTACAGCCATAATCTTTATACAATCTGTAAAAGTCATAGCTTTGCATTATCATGTAGTTAAACTCAAGGAAACTGAGTCCTTTTTCCATTCTTTGCTTGTAACATTCGAATGTAAGCATTCTGTTAACACTGAAATGAGAACCTATATCTCTGATAAAATCTATATAATTAAGATCCCTAAGCCAGTCTGCATTATTTACCATTAATGCTTTACCCTCGGAAAAATCAATAAACCTGCTCATTTGTTCTTTAAATCTTTCGCAGTTTTCATTTATTGTTTCAACGGTCATCATTTGCCTTAAATCGGTTCTTCCCGACGGATCACCTATCATACCGGTACCGCCGCCAACGAGTGCTATAGGTTTATTACCTGCCATTTGAAGTCTCTTCATTAAACATAATGCCATAAAGTGACCAACGTGAAGACTGTCGGCAGTAGGGTCAAATCCGATATAAAATGTTGCTTTACCGTTATTAATAAGTTCTTTTATTTCTTCTTCATCTGTTACTTGAGCAATGAGTCCTCTTTTAACCAGTTCTTCGTAAACAGTCATCTATTCTCTCTCCTAATTAGTATGCTCTTGCAAAGTATGCAAGTTTATCTGCTTTTTTACCGCAGTATACACAAGTATCACTTCCGATATCTTCTTGCTTAAACGGTACACATCTAAGTGTTGCACCGGTTTCTTCTTTTATTTTTTCTTCACACTCGGTGCATCCGCACCACATAGCCTTGACAAATCCAAGTGATTCACTTTGAACTTTCTTGAATTCATCCATATCTTTGGCTGCTTTTGTATGTTCTTCTCTGTGCTTAAGGGCTTTATTATACATATTAGATTGTATCTCATCCAATAATTCTTTGACTTTATTTTCAACTTCATCTAAGCTTACACTTATTTTTTCAGAAGTATCTCTTCTGGCTATTACACACTGACCGTTTTCAATATCTTTAGGTCCGATTTCAATCCTTACGGGAACACCCTTCATTTCCCACTGATTGAATTTCCATCCCGGTGAATAAGCCTCATTATCATCTAATAATACCCTTAAATCACTTAATTTATTCTTAAGTTCATTAGCTTTATCAAGCACACCTTCCTTATGCTGTGCAATAGGGATTATAACAACTTGAGTAGGTGCGATTTTAGGAGGGAACACAAGACCGTAGTCATCTCCGTGTACCATTATGATCCCTCCGATAAGTCTCGTTGACACACCCCAAGATGTAGAATAAGCATACTGTTCTTTTTCTTCTTTATTTAAGAATTTGATTCCGAATGCCTTTGCAAAGTGGTCAGCTAAATTATGGCTTGTACCGCTTTGAAGAGCTTGACCGTCATGCATCAATGCTTCTATGGTATAAGTAGCATGAGCTCCGGCGAATTTTTCCTTTTCCGACTTTTGACCTACAACTACAGGCATTGCAAGATAATCTTCACATATCTCTCTGTAAATCTCTATCATCTGAAGAGTCTCTTCCTGTGCTTCTTCAAATGTTGCGTGAACGGTATGACCTTCCTGCCATAAAAATTCGCTTGTTCTGAGGAACGGTCTCGTTGTTTTTTCCCATCTTACGACGTTTGCCCATTGATTATATAAAAATGGAAGCTGTCTATAAGACTTCAGCCATTTTGCATACATACTGCATATAATGGTTTCGCTTGTCGGTCTTATGCAAAGCCTTTCCGCAAGTTCGTTTTCTCCCCCATGGGTTACCCAAGCAACTTCGGGAGCAAAACCTTCAACATGTTCTTTTTCTTTATTTAAAAAGCTTTCCGGGATAAGTAGCGGGAAATACATATTTTGATGTCCGGTCTCTTTAAATCTTTTATCAAATGCCGCTTGAATATTTTCCCAAAGTGCATAACCATACGGACGAATAACCATAAATCCCTTAACGGGGGCGTAATCTACCATCTCTGTTTTAGTTATTACATCTGTGTACCAACGAGCAAAGTCTTCACCCATCGGAGTTATAGCTTGAACTTTCTTTTTCTTACCCATTTCTTCTTCTCCTAAATATAATTTTAATCAATTTAATATTATATCATAACTTTATATATTTTTCATATTTATTGGTAAAATAAATAAAAAAAGCTTATCATAATAAGCTTTCAATCATTAAATGCACTATTCCATTTTTCAAGCCTTTTATATAGTTTCTTCTTTACCTTATCATTATCCGATATAGAAATCATTTGATTAAAATAACTATAAAAGGCAGAAGGATAAGATATTTTTTCTTTTTTTACATGTTTTTTCTTTGGTATTACTTCTCTTAATAAATCTTCATATGTAATCAAATGACTATCCCTTGTATATTCATTTTTGGTTATATTATCGAAACATTTTTTAAACAGCTCAAAATCATTGTTTTTTCTAGTGCTTTTAATAAAGTCTATAAAACCATAATTTGCTGCGGGAAATTCTCCAAATAAATAATTTATAAATTCTTCATCTTCTTTTAGCACTGAGGACATACCCTCATAGTAATCATCGGAAAACCAGCAAAGCATACATGAATCCATTTCATCATAATAGTCATCCGCATTCTCATTTACATATGGGAAATAAATACTAAGCCACTTGAAGATTTTAGCACAGTAATACATATCATCTTTTCCAATCGTATAAATAATATTCCACAAATCATCATCACCGTTTAAAGATGACTTTATCTTTACATCATTGAAATAATAAAACAGACCGCTTATCCAAGGCTCTGTTTTTCCTCTCTTTTCAAAACAGTTTTCCAAGCTTATATTTATAGGAATATTGAAAGGCTCATTATTCTCAGGGAGAATAGGTTCTCCTATTTTTATCTTATATTTTATAGAATACTTCATGACTTCACCTTGACTTCTAATTTATTAATATATAATCATTTTAACATATCTAAAATAAATTTTATATGTAAATAAAAAAGGAGAGGACTAAAAGCCCTCTCCTTTTAAAAATTCATCTTCGGTTATATAATCCTTTGCTCTCTGAGGAATTTCGTTAGCCTCAGATTCTATATTCTTATGTTCGTTTTCCACTACGACTTCTTTGACAGTATCGTCATTATAAATAAGTATTTTTTTATCTTCCATTCTTCTTCTCCTTTTTCTTCTATTATGTGCAGATTTTTCTTTTTTTGTTACTGCATTTTTATTATCAGTTTTCTGCTTTTCTTTTAACGTATCTTTGTTATTGTTTAGGTTTTCTTCTTTTAGCTTTTTTCTTTTAAGCCTTTTACCCCGAGCCATATTTATCACCTTATTTTACTTTTTTTACATATGATTTAAGCATATCCAATACTTTATCAAACTGTTTTTGTTCTTCAATGGGAAGCTTTTCTTTATACTCCAGTATCACTCTTGCTTTTTCTTCGTTATTTAGATGTGCAAGATCTCCATGATCTCTCATAAACTCCTGAAACTTAGGTGCATATTCCTGTTCCAAAGCCTCAGCTTTTTCCATAACCCCCTTTTTACTTGCAACATCCTTGAGTTTTTCCACCGAGTCCTCATTGATATTCAGACCGCTTGCCATATTTACCATTTTAGAAATGTCTTTTTCCTTCACTAAATTACCTCCTTATATTTAAATTGAAATAAATAAATTATTTCATCACACAAATACCCCTTGGTGCGTACTATGAACTAGGGGCTTAAAAAATAAAAAAAGCACCTATTAAAATCTATTACTTGGAGGTAACTTATATGTGTAATTTTTTAGATGACTGTTCTTGTGAATGTTTATTGATGTTTTTCCTACTTTTAGTAGTGTTATTTGACGGTTGTGATATCTTCGGCGAAGAAGATTCTTGCAGCTTATTATTCTTCTTCTTATTATTAGTTGTTCTTTTCACTGAATAATTTTAATTTTAAGACTTTGATATAAACGTAAAATATTTTACAAATTTACCCTAGGGAGGTACTTCTTTATGAAAGGCAATTTTTTAGATTGTTTATGTGACGACGATAGTATGATCATACTTATCGTTTTGGCGGTATTATTACTTTTTGGCAGTAACGACGACTGCGGATGCGGCGGCGGATTTCTAAACGGTTTATTCGACGGCAATAATATAATCCTTATTATCTTAGTAGTGTTCTTACTTTTCTGTGACGACGAATGCTAATAAAAAAAGGGGCCTCGGCCCCTTTAATTAAAGGAGATTACAAAAATGGATATATTTAGAAACATATCCCTAAATGAAATACTACTGATATATTTGGTATATAATCTATTTAGTAGTAATGATAACAGCCCATATGTAAAAGCAAATTACACCATAACGGACGGTGAAAACGCCGATGAATCAGACACTTTAGAAAAAGAAAACATCGAACATAAAAAAGCTTTGTTAAATAAGCAGTTATTTAATAGTAATTTTAATATACATAATGCGAGAAAAAGGTTGAAATATGTTGACGAATACTTTTCTCATGCAGAAAGAATAAAAAACAGGGCAGTAGGAATAAAAAAAGACGGAAAAAAGGGAACAAATAAATTCTTAATGGATAATTTGAAGCACGGGCTGGGAGATAATTACAAAAATATAGAATCAATGATAAATATGCTTCCGTTACTTAGCGGAATGAATGAAATGAAAGATATATTTAATGCAAAACCGGCATCAAGCGAAAGAAAAGAAGAAATAAAAGCAGAACATAATGAGAAAAAAGAGCATAACGAAATAATAAAAACAGAAAAAGAGATAAATCATAGAAGAAATCTAAAAGAAGATAAAAGCTATAACGATATTTTAGAACTTGTAGATTTACTATCATAAAAGACATTGTCAATAATCACAATGTCTTTTTTATTATTAAATCAAATATAATAAATATTCGATTTTACTTCGTTATATAATATATTCTTATAATTACCTTGAATATTAAATAAAAAAGTGATTACCATTTCAGCTTTTAATCCCAAATAGTAATCACTGTATAATTATAATTTTATGGAAACAAACGTACCGTCCGAGGCTTCAACATGAACAACTTCCAACCCCTTATTTTCCTTTAAAATATCCATACATTCTTTTACTATCAAGTTAATAGTTTCTTTAGTGACCAGTTCATCATAAGGTTTGGGAGTACCGGCTCTCATTTCCTCAAACATTTTATCCGGTATCATCTTAACTGCAATTCCTGCCATGCCAATGGGAACAGGCAAAGAAAAATGAAAACCTTTTGTTATGATTTTTACTTTCATATTTTATAAAATTTACTTATCAACGAATATTCTCACGGTTGTTCCGTCAGAGGCATCCACATTGATAAGGTCGCCTTCTATTTCATCATCCAAACATTCGCAAACGGCATCCATCATACCGGAAAGGTCAAATCCCTCAAGTTCCTGTTCGGGTATAGGTAATTTCCCTGTCACTTTTAAAATTTTCTTGATTGCACCAACAGGGAATTGTATTTTTACTTTATCTCCGCCGGCACTGCTGTCAACTATAATTCTAAACATCTTTTTGTCATAGCTGCTTTTTACTACTTCATTACGCTGTGTTTGTTCATCTACATTTAAAGCTGACATAAGCTCCGCGCCTTGTTCTGCTGTAATAGTTCCTTCTTCTATCATTTTTAAAATCCTTAATTTTTCGTCCATGATTTAACTCCTTAATTATATTAAATTATTTTAACTGTTCAATTGCTTGTTCAGCTGTTATTTCTCCATTTTCAAGTGCTCTTAATACTTCTTCTTTCTTTGCCGACACTTCATCAATTTCGGTTTCATATCCGAGTTTATTTATTACCGCATCCAATTTTGCACGAACGGTTGGATATGATATACCGAGTTCTTTTTCAACTTCTTTGATATTTCCCCTGCATCTTATAAAAGTTTCCGCAAAATATAAATCTTCATCACAAAGATAATCAAATTTACTGAGCCTGAAACTATTTTCTATTACCGTATCGCAGGAATCGCATTTAAGTCTTGCAACAGTCAGTTCGCTATTACATACCGGACAGCGGCTTATAACTTTATTCATACACTCACGCCCTTTCTCTTTAAAACAAATATAATATAAAATATTAAAAATGTCAACACATATATTAATATTTTTAATTTAATTATTAAATATATTAATTTATATCTTTAAATATTTAATTATTCCAGACTATAACCTCAATCTTTATAATAAAAAGACAGAGTATAAATCTACTCTGCCTTTTTAATCTACTTGTAATCTACAAATATCAAAGGATTTATAACGTCCTTTACATCAGTAGATGTCCTGACTTCAAAATGTAGGTGATGTCCCGTAGTAGAACCCGGATTTTTGTCTTTTAGAGGATCTCCTCCCTCTCTTCCTATCACATCTCCCTGTTTTACTTTCTGCCCCTTTTTAACATACACTTTTGAAAGATGAGCATAGAAAGTATGTATATCATATTTGTGTTTTATCTTTATGTAATTTCCATATCCGCCTTTATCAAGTCCGGTTTCAACTATCGTTCCGTCAGCTGCAGCCTTGATTTTATCATGCCATTTTGCACCGATATCAATCCCCGAATGCATTTTCTTCTTTTTATATATAGGATGTATCCTATAAGAAAAAGGACTGGTTATCGTACCCTCTACAGGCTTTATAAAGCCGCTGGATTCGTTTTTATATTTTGTGATCTTGGAGTTATTATCTGATACTATAAATTCATTATTAAATAAGTAAAACATATCCTGAAATTTAAAGCCATAACCCCAAATAGTTATAAACACAAATATAATATTTAAAATAACAAAAAATAAATTTTTATATAATATTCTGTTTTTCCTATTTAACTTTTTTCTTTTCATCTTTTTAATATATGAGCTTATCCATAAAAATATGAAAATCTGATTATTAAAGAAAAAATACTTTTATATAATATTAAAGCTGATAAGTTATTAATAAATTTTAACGGCATTAAACTTCATTTTAATGCACCGACATCAAAAGTAAATCATGTTAATATTATATTACAGACAAAAAATTTTATTTATTGATATTAAAGTATTAAATATAAAACAATAAAAGCGTAAATTATTTTATTATGTAAATCTACACCATACAATAAATATAAAATAACTTAAATATAATAATTTTAAAATAATAAAAAGGTTCAAAAATCATTAATATTAACTAAAAAAATGAGCTAAATAAATAGCTCATTTTTTTATAGATACTTTTTAAGTTCATAAAAGTTTTTTTCTTCGATTTCAAGAAGTCTCTTTGCAAGTTTTACGACTTCTTTATCGCTGTCTTCATATTCTCTTAATTTCTTTGTTATTTGAACGATGCCCATAGTACTGCCCTGCATAAGCATTCCCGCGATATGCTCTGAAGATTTATCTTTTAATGTTTCCATTTTTATCATTAAATAACTTTGCATTTCAGTAAAGAAGGATAGATCCTTTGCTTCTTTGCCCATTTTTTTCATAATCTTATTTACTTTACTCACAAAGTCGTCATAAGTTTCTTTTTCATAAACAAGTTCATCTCTAAATTTTAGATCTTCATTGATATCAATTAAATCCTCTATGGTTTCACTTCCCATTTTGGCATTTTTAAATATAAACTCCAATAATCTAATACTATTATCCATTTCAATTATCCTTTTTTATTTTATTATTTTAAAAAAGGACTTTTTTTATTCAAAATAATTTCCGTTATATCTGTTTTTTAAATATGATATATTTTCCTCGCTGTCTTCATTGTATGGAATTCCGAAGTAATCAAGTATTCCCTTTGAAATATCTCTGCCATATTCATATACATTATTAATGACAAAATCACTATCCTCAGGATTATCATGAAATGCGATCTCAGCTAATACTGCGGGAGCATTGGTATTCTTAAGTTCATACATACCTTTTCCCCCGAAAGAAAGCCTTCCCTCTTTTACACCTAAATCTTCCGTAGGAGTAAGCGCTTCCAAATAAGGATAAATATCTCTTGCAAGTGCTTCTCCTTCTCCTCCAAAACGATGAGTATAAATTTCCGCTCCTCTCGCTTCTCCGTTAGCCGCATTTGAATGAAGGGCAACATGTACCCTGGGATTTACATTATTAGAATCCTCTACAACTTGTGCCAAAGTCATGCTTGGATTATTCCTCGCAGTCACAAGCCCGTGTCTGTTTAGTTCATACTCAACAACATCCGCGACTTCATTCATTCTTGCTTCTTCGCTTCCGTATCCCTGCTGTCCTAAATTAAAATGCTGAACGGAAGGTGATATATATACATCTACCATAAAATTTCCTCCTAAATTAATAATATTCATAATATAATATGAAAAAAATCATTAATTCGTTAAATTTATAGTATGTTAATCAAAGTAATAACAAAAAATAAAAATAAAAAGGAAAATCATGAGCATTTATATTTTAATACTTTTTATTTTTATATACAGTTTTTTCGGATATATATACGAAACAGCAATAAATATTGTAAACAAAGTCCCGATAAACACTAAAGGATTTTTATATGGTCCGCTAAGACCCATATACGGTTTTGGATGTGCATTAATAATCATAGTATTCTACGATACACATATAGATACTCTTCCTTTATTTTTCCTCGTTGGGCTTCTGGCATGCACCCTGGAATATTTTACTTCTTATTTATTAGAAAAGATATTCAATAAACATTATTGGGACTATTCCGATAATTTGTTTAATATTAACGGCAGAGTATGTTTGCTGGGCTTTACTGTATTTGGGCTATTTGGAGTAATCCTCGTTAATTTCATACATCCTAACTTAGTTGAACTGGTTTATGATAATTTTTCAAACAGATCGATTATCTACGCGGTGTATACTATGACCGGGATATTAATGATAGACATAGGGATGAGCCTATATAATCTTTATCATTAAAAGAGTAAATTAAAAACTTACTCTTTTTTTTATTTTATATTATTATGATTTCTTTTTATTTGATAATTCATTTATTCTAACATTTTATTAAAACTAATAAACAAATTATGATAAAATATCTTCTATACCAAGTTTTTATTATACTTAAAAACAAAATAAATATTATTTTAGGAGACATATAATGGATAAAATAAAAATAAGGTTTGCAGAAGAAAATGACAGCAATGAAATTTTAGATATATATACTCCATATATATTGAATACACCGATAACATTCGAATATGACAGACCCGATGAGGAAGAATTTAAAAATAGGATTATTGAAACAAAAAAGAAATATCCATATTTGGTATGTACAATAAACGATAAAATAATAGGATATGCTTATGCAAGTCAATATAAAAACAGAAAAGCATATGATTATACTGCCGAAATATCCATATATATAAAAGATGGATATAAAGGTAAACATATAGGAAAAAATTTATATATGGCTCTTATAGATATATTAAAATTACAAAACCTTAAAATTTTATATGCTTGTATAACAGTTCATCCTACGCTTAAAAGCAGTGATTTCCACAATAAATTAGGCTTCAAAGAAATAGGCTTTTTTAAAAACAGCGGCTTTAAAGAAGGCAAATGGTACGATACAGCTTGGTACAGTTTGGAGATAGGAGATTTTGAACCCACTCCGGAAGAATTAATACGTATTGGCAAAATAAATAAGGAAAAAATAAATAAAATATTTGAGAAATATGAAGAAGCAATAAACGAACAACTATTTAGAAATTTATCTAAATAGTTGTTGACTTTCCACCGTAACAGTAATATAATCTATTTAGAAAATTTTCTAAATAGATTATAAGGAGATGATTATATGAGTTTCGGGGATACTCTTAAAGCACTGTCGGATCCAATAAGAAGAGATATACTTACAATGCTTAAATGTGGAAGGATGTCCGCGGGAGATATATCCGATAAGTTTGATATGACGAATGCAACTGTATCATATCACCTGTCGAAGCTAAAAGATGCAGGACTTATATACGAAACGAAATATAAAAATTTTATATACTATGACATAAATACTTCGGTATTTGAAGAATTGATGTTATGGCTATCCCAGTTCGGCGGAGGAGAAGAAAATGAAAAAGATAAATAAGGAACTTATAGTATCAACAATAGCGTGCTTCATACCTATGGTCATCGCACTTTTATTTTATAACAAATTACCCGAGCAGGTCCCTACCCATTTTGGTTGGAATGGTGAAGCAAACGGATATTCATCAAAAGTATTTTTCACTTTTGTAATGCCTTTATTATTCATGGCACTGCACCTATTTGTAAATATCGTTATCCAAAATGATCCTAAAAGAGCAAACTCTCCCAAGATAATGTTTTCCCTTGTAAGATGGCTCATTCCTGTTTTAATGACTATAGTTACAGGATTATCTATAGCTGCTGCACTTAATGTTAATATCAATGTTTCTACATGGATATTGTGTTTTATCGGTATACTATTTATAGTTATCGGTAATTATCTTCCAAAGTGCAAACAAAACTATACTATAGGTATAAAACTGCCTTGGACACTTAACAGTGAAGAAAACTGGAACAAGACACATAGGCTCGGTGGTATAGTATTTGTATTATTCGGATTGATACAAATAGCGGGTGCATTCTTTAATTTTGGCGGACTCATTACCATGATTACGATTTTTGCAGTTTTATTAATCCCAATGATGTATTCCTTCATTCTATACAAAAAAGGAATTTAATAAATAAAAAGAGAGCGGAGTATCCGCTCTCTTTTTATCTATGCAGCTTGACATTTATTTTATGTAACTTAGAATACATCATATTGAATAAATAGATAGTTTATAGTATTCTGCAATCTAAGGAGGATAGGACATTGAAAATAACAGTTGAACATATCAAAGAAGGTGAAAATGAGATAATCCTAAAGTGTAAAAATTTAGATGAAGAAATGCTTGAGATACTTGAGCTTCTAAAGGAGCGAAGCTTTAAGATACCCGCAAAGACCGATGAAGGTATATATATGACAGAGCCGAATGAAATATACTACATTGAAACTATTGAGGGGAAAACATTTATATACACAAAAGACAATGTGATGGAAATAAATTATTCTTTAATGGAATTGGAGACGAAATATATGTCATTTGGATTTACAAGGATAAATAAGTCCCAAATAGTAAACATTTATTATATAAAAAGTCTTAAAGCATTAATTAATTCAAAGATAAAACTTACGCTTAAAAGCGATGAACAATTAATAGTATCGAGACATTATAATTTCAGACTTAAAGAAAGCCTTGGAATTTTGAAAGGAGAAAATTAAAATGAAAAATAATAACAGAAGAAAAGAACTTATGTTTTTATACAATGCAAAATCCATGACAGGCATTTACTTCAGTACATTTGTACTCTTTTATTTAGTACTGAGTGCTTTATCAAACGGTATTTCAAATTCATCGCTTGATTTTATGACCGCTTTTCAAATGCTGATATGTGCTGCATTAATAGGATTTTCTCAGGAAATAATCGTACCTGAAGATAAAATATCAGGAAAAAGAGCAATGATATGGGGCATATTGATGTTAATAATCACCATCGGATTTTGTGAGTTATTTGGCTGGTTCAGTCAAGTAAAAATATGGTGCAAGATCTTATTCTACTTAGTAGTTTTAATATCAATATTTGTAGTTTGGCTGGCTTTGGAAATAAAAGCCAAATATGACACCAAAGAATTAAATGCTGCGCTTAAAAAGTTCCAGAGTAAATAAAAAACAAAGGGCGCAAAATCTGCCGAAGGCAGGCGTAGTGCCCCTTGTTTTAAACCATAATTATATATACTTTAATTTATCTTCATCCTTTAAAATATATTTATATGCAGCATATGCAAATGCATTTTCATTATTTGTCCTCGGAAGAACTATATCAGCCACTTCTTTTGTTTTATTATCGCTGTTTTTAACCGCAATTCCATACTTTGAAATGTCAAACATATATGTATCTACTTCCTGATCTCCGATACTTGCAACTTCATCCTTTGTTATACCATATTCGTCCATAATTACTTTAAGTCCGTTTGCTTTATTTAGTCCGTCGGGCATATAACTTACACACTCTCCGTAAGGTCTTGCGGTGGTATATACTCCCTTAGGGGCAAGCGCTCTCAAATGAGGTACATCTTCCTCATTTTCTCTTACAACCGCTACCCTGCAGCATTTCTCAAGAGATAAAGTATCTCCTTCACGGGCTTTCTTTAAAGTATGAAATCTTTCAATATGACGTATTAATTTGTCGTCTGCATTCTCATACATAATCCCATTTTCATGATAACAGAAGAACCCCCTGTTTTCAGCTCTTAACTCTTTTATGAAATTTTCGTATGAACTTCTTTCAAATGTAGATATAAGTTTATTTTCACCTTTTACATCAAGTATCAAAGCGCCGTTGATTGCAACATGTTTAAAATTTTCAAGTCCCAAATCATGTATATGTTCTCTCATAAGAACTTCTGTTCTTCCGGAGTTTAATACTACTTTTACTCCCGCATCAACGAGGTTTTTTACCGCAATTATATTTTCCTTTGACATATTATCGTTTTTATCTAAAAATGTATCATCTAAATCTACCGCAAATAATTTTATCATTTTTTCCTCCGCAAAATTCTTATAGCCACAGCATAAAGCTATGGCTATTATATATAATTTAAATATATTTTTCTACTATATTTCTTTTAATTTTTCTTCGTCTTTTAATATGTATTTATAAATCGCATACGCAACACCATTTTCATTGTGACTTCTTGGAAGTACAACGTCCGCAGCTTCCCTTGCAAAATCATCACAGTTGCTTACCGCAAAAGACATTCCGCAGGCATTGAACATATCGATATCGCTTTCCTGATCCCCGATACAAGCCACTTCTTCAGGCAAAATATTATAATCTTCAAGTATAGGTTTAAGTCCTGAAAATTTATTGAGCCCTATTGGCATATAATCAAGTATCCCGCTATTGGCAGTTGAATATAATCCTTCGGGACAGATACTTCTTACATATTTAAGCTCTTCTTCATCACCGTAATATGTATTTACTCTCGGACATTCGGGAATTGTCATTACATCTCCCTTGATAAGAGCTTTGCTTGAATGGAAATATTCCACCTGCGGTCTTAATTTATCTACATGCTCATACATAAGCCCGCCGTCACAGTAGCAGAAAAATTCTCTGTTTTCTCTTCTGAGCCTTTCTATCAAAGCAACATATGTATCATGGTCTATAGCCTTTACGAATTTATTCTTATTCGTATAATCCATTAAAAGAGCTCCGTTTACTCCGACATGTTTATACTTTTCAAGCCCGAGTTCATAAATCATATCTTTCATAGTAGGTTCGCTTCGTCCCGAATCAAGGACTATTTTAACCCCTGTGGCTTCCAAATCTTTAATAGCTTTTTTATCTTCGTTTGAAATAATATTTCCGTCTCTTAGAAGTGTATGGTCTAAATCCACAGCCAATAATTTTATCATAGTTTTTCTCCTAAAAAATATTTTTCTATAACATAACTGATAGCGTCTTCTTCGTTTGTCTTATCGATTACTATTTTCGCAGCTTCTTTAGCTTCCTCTACAGCATTTTTTACCGCTATACCAAGAGGTGCTTCTCTAAGCATTTGAAGGTCATTACCTCCGTCTCCGATACAAACTATTTTTTCTTCATCTATACCAAATTCTTCGGCGAGTCTCTTCGCTCCCTTATACTTTCCTTCTCCTCTTAAAGAAAATATAACAAAGCCGTTTCCCTCTCCGGTTTCTATCACATCGCTCGACCATGAACGCATTAAAGCTCTCTCTTCTTCATTATTTATAATTCCGTATATCAAGAATATCCCCTCTACATCATAAGGTGTATATTCAATATCTATCATCGGATAACCTTTGATGTATTTATCCATTACTTTGGCTAATTTAAAGCTATGGTTATGATATATCCCCTCAGGCGTAAATACATTTGCTTCTATGTTATTCTCTTCTAATAAATCGAGGATCCGGATAATTTCATTTTTAGGCAAAAATCCGGAAAACTTTGCGTACCCGTCAAGGTCAAAAATACAAAGCCCGTTATGAGCCAGATGTTTTTGGTCTTCAAGACCGACCATTTTTATTACATCGACCATCGTAGGTTCGGCTCTTCCGCTGGCAAGGGCGACTTTGCCGCCCTTTTCGATTAAAGTCCTGAGTGCCTTTTTATTCTTTTCTGATATGGTTCCATCATCTTTTAAAAGTGTATCATCCAAGTCGGTTACTAAAAGCTCATACTTCAAAGTCTATTCCCCCAATATGTATTTATCTATAACATATGCCACTGCATCGTCATTGCAGCTTTGTTCTAAAACCACATCCGCAATTTCCTTGACATCATCGGTCGCATTAGCTACGGCAATACCAAGCCCTGCGCCTTTTATATTTGTATAGTCATTTTCCTGATCTCCCATTACAATGACTTCATCCATAGAAATACCAAGTTCTTTTGCAATTTCTTCAGTACCTTTTATCTTTGTAACCTCATATGGCATCATATCAAAAAAATGAGGATCCGGAATGACCCCGCTCATTTCATTTTCCTTTTCAAGCCCCTTTACGAATTCATACTCTTCATCATCGTTAAAATATGTACTTATTTTATATACACCCTCGACATCTTTTATATCACCTATCCTGGCTTTAGTCACAGGGAAATAGATATCTATACTCTTAGCAATATCATCACTTCCCTCTTCATATATAAAATCAAGGTCTTCGCTTGAAAATACTCCGCATTCAATTCCTTTTTCCTTTAATTTATCAACCAAATTCAAATAAAAATCTCTGTTAAAAGTCTTTATTATCTTTCTATCATTACCTTTAAATATACCCGCGCCGTTATCCGAAATATGATAATTATCCTCTATACCTATCATTTTAGCATAATGAAGCACATCTATGGCAGGTCTTCCGCTTGCCAAAGAAACCATTACGCCTTTATCTTTACATTTCCTTATAGCCTCTACGTTCTTTTGGGAAACACTCTTATCTGTACAAAGCAGAGTATTATCTACATCCATAACAATCAATTTATATTTCATTATGCTCTCCTTATGTTATTTCTAAGCGGGGAAATGCCCCGCAATTTTTCCTGAGATATTCATGTATAATATAAATAAACACTTATATTTTAAATACTTGAAAGATTTTTATATGCTTTCTTACTTAATTATAAATATATACTTATATTATTTTTTATTTAATTATGTAAATTTTAAAGCATATACTCGTGAATCAAATGATATAGCCCGTCTTCATCATTAGTATATGGAAGAACTACATCTGCTACATTTTTTAGTCTGTCTACAGCATTCTTCATTGCAATACCAAGCCCCACATTCCCGACTATCTGCATATCATTTTCCTGATCTCCCACAGCAATGATTTCTTTTGTAGATATACCCATTTCCTTCGCTATTCTTAAAGCTCCGCTCCACTTTGATACACCTCGGGGTGATAGATCTATAAAATATTCCCCGGCAATATCCGCTCTTATATCGCTGTGAAGTCTCTCCATTTCTCTGTGTAAGAATATATGGTCGACATTCTTATAAGAAGAACTTATTTTAAATACATTTTTAAGATTTCTTACATCCGTCTCAACAAAATCTATTGAAGTATCGGGATTTATTTCTCTGCACCTATGTACAAATTCTTCGCTGGTTTTATCATAAAAAGACCCTGCATGATCACTGGTCATAACAACAAAGGGAATATCGTTATATCTAAGTATATCAACTATCCTTTTAAAGAAATTTTCTTCAAAGTGAGCGACCACTTCTTCTTCTCCCTCTCTGAAAATCGTAAGACCGCCGTTTGCAATATTAAAATTATTCTGACATCCAAGCTGTCTGGCAAACTTTATCGCATCTACATAGAGCCTGCCACTGCCCACACTTATAAATTTACCTCTCTTTTGAAGTTCGTGAACCGCTTCAAGATTTTTTTTACTGATTTCACTATTACTGTTTAACATAGTCCCGTCTAAATCAGTAATCAGTAGTTTATAATCCATAAACTCCTCCTTAAAATATATTTTAAACGAACTTTATATTTAAATATCAATATAGTCAAAATATAAAAAACCTACTAAAAATCATTATATTTCTTTTAATTATATTTAATAATCTATTTCAAACTTAATTACCTTTTATAATTTTACTATAGAAACATTACTATTGTCAAATAATAACAACTTAAATTACAAAAGATTATAAAATATTTTGAAAATTTAGAATTTATATCTATTGAGTATTTTACTTAAGTAAAGTATAATTGATTTTAATCTGAAAAAAGGAGAGATTAAATGAAAAACGTAACATTAATTTATGGCGACGGCATCGGCAAGGAAGTAATGTCAAGTGCGGTCGAAGTAATAAAGGCAACTGGAGCCGATATAAATTTTGAAGAAGAGATTGCTGGGCTTGAAGCAGTAGAAAAATACGGAGAACCTCTTCCTAAAAAGGTAATAGACAGTATAAAGAAAAATAAAGTAGCTCTAAAAGGTCCGGTTACCACCCCCGTAGGAAAAGGGTTCAGAAGCGTAAATGTAACTTTAAGAAAAGAACTCAATCTATATGCAAATGTAAGACCAGTTAAAACTTACGAAGGTCTTAAAAACCGCTATGAAGATATAGATCTTGTAATAATAAGGGAAAATACTGAAGGACTTTATGCAGGAATTGAAAAGGAAATAGAAGGCGGAGCAGAAACGACAAGGCTTATAACAAAAGAGGCAAGCAAAAGAATTTCCACATATGCTTTCGAACTTGCAAGAAGAGAAAACAGAAAAATGGTAACGGCTTTACATAAGGCAAATATATGTAAACTGACAGACAGAGTATTCTTGGATGCAGTAAATGAAGTACATAAGGATTATACGGAAATCGAACTTAATGACTTAATAATAGATGCAGCGTGTATGAACCTTGTTATGTATCCGGAAAAATATGACGTGCTTTTGGCTACAAATCTATTCGGAGATATCGTAAGTGATTTATGTGCGGGTTTAATTGGAGGTCTTGGACTTACCACAGGTTCGAATATTGGTGAAGACGGAGCAATATTTGAAGCGGTCCATGGTTCCGCACCGGATATTGCGGGAAAAAATATCGCTAACCCTACCGCATGTATTTTGGCAGGCGCAAAAATGCTTAATTATATAGGTTACAAAAAAGAAGCCAAAAAAATCGAAAATGCAATAGAAAGTTTGATCAAAGAAGGTAAATACCTAACAAAAGACCTGGGAGGCAGTCTGGGAACTAAGGAATTTACAAAGAAAGTAATTGAAAAAATATAAATATTTATATTTTATTTATATGATTATCTAAAATAAATTTTATA
>NZ_CALHFB010000010.1:0-31344 GCF_938029165.1 uncultured Anaerofustis sp. | reverse complement strand
GATAAAAGAATAAAAGAAAATAAGACTCGGGAGGAGTCTTATCTGAGGTTTAGTACTAATTGACTTGAGTCTATTGTTTCATCGGTTCTGTATTTGATTGCTTTATTTAAAGTTACTATGACTTCACTTTTGTTTCCTTCTTGATTTTTAGCTTCAATTTTTTTGATGATTTTATTATTTTTATAATCGGAAATCCTTGCTGTTTCCACATTTACATTATCAAAAGATATTTTGATTTGTTTTTCATTTTTAGAATAACTTATCGTATGAGTTGGGATTTTATCGGTTTCATCAAAATCCATAATTATTTTGGTATCCCCAATCAAATCGTTTATCCAAATTTTTCTAATTGATGTAGCATCGGTATCTTTTCCGCCTTTAAAAGTTTCATCAGTCATATAATTACTCTTTTCATTTGTTTCATAGTCCTTTACGGGATTAGAACATGCAAAAAAGGTTGGAATTATTAGAAGTGTTAGGCAAATACTTATTAGTTTTTTCATTGTTCCTCCTTACAGTTTATTTATTATTATTTTCTGTAAAAAGGGTTAAAATATGCTTGGTTTATTTTACAATACCTTTTGGATTATAAACGGTTTTAGTAATCACTATACTGTTTTTTCTTCTATATTCTCTGTCAAAATAGTTGAAATAAGCACCTGGTGAAATAACTCCGTTAAGATTTAAAATATCAATCCCTGCTTGTCCGAGTATCGAATCGGCAAATTTAACACAATTGGTATAAAATGTAAAATAATATTTAAAACGTCCTCGTTTGATTTTTCTAAAAGTTATGTTATTTGCTTTTGATAGTTCACTTGCATAATCATCATAATCTTTATTCTTATTATTGTAATAATCAATAGGTGCAAGCCAATAATAAGAATTAGCCATATGTTCTTTTATTTTGTTTCTGACTTTTTCGATCTGTAAATCGGTAAGTCTTAAACCAAAATCAAAAATAGTTTTTTCATCGTACCAATTACAAAATTTTATATAGTTTTCTTTGCTATTTGCAAAAAATAAAACGCCTTCGCCCATAGAGCCGAAAAGTTTTAACGATGAAAAGTCATAATTCCCGTATGAAATAACATATCCGTCAAAGAAAAAATCTACGTGTCCAAATGCTCCCGTACCGTCTTTTTTTACATGTATCAATATATCCAAGTTAGGTTCAAGACCTATTTGGTTTTCGCTTAAATTTATTTCTCCATTATTAGTATCTACTTGGTTTATAAAATCATTAACTTTTTTAAGTGTGCTCTTTAAAATATTTGTGGTAAATAAAACCGGGAGTCTAACTGAAAATTTCCTTATAAGTTTATTTGCATAGGATTTCGGTATTTCTTCATCTATAAAGTCGGTAAATATAGTAATTCCGTAAAAAATTAAATATAATCCCGTAAGTTTTGTGATTATAAATGTTTTATCATAAAAATTTGCGGTAATCACGAGAAAAGCAATAACAAAAAATGCAATTGATTTTAATATCATTAATATTGAAAAAGGTGCTTTAGCTTTTTTATATTGATAAAAAACTATTGCTGATATAGTCCCTAAGCACAATGAGTAGAATACTACAAAAGCAGGGAATATTATAAGTATCAAATTAGGCTTTATGAAGGCAAGTATTCCCTGTATAAGTATTATAAAGTCTCCGAGAAGAACAAAATTATTTTTATTATTTTTTTTATTATAAAAAGAATAGAATTTAGATAGAGAAGTATAAATCAAAATAGTCCCTACTATCATAGGGAACCATTCTAAAAATATATCTGTGTTGAAAAATATATAAAAACCGAGAGCTTCCAAAGCGATTGAAGATACGAATAAGTTAAATGCCGATATATTTTTCTTAAATTCCATTTCATTCCTCCTGATGTACCATTATATCATGATAAATAAAAACTTCACAGTTTTGATTTAAAATTTTTAATTGTTTTTATATAAAGTTTTTCCTTCTTTTATCGTTTCCAATATTTTGATTTTCTTCAACTCATCAGGATTATCTAATTTCAATGGGTTTTTATCTAAAATAACTAAATCCGCAAGCTTACCTTCTTTTATGCTTCCCTTGGTATCCTCTTCAAAATATGAATAGGCTGCATTTATGGTAACTGCCTTTAATCCTTCCAGTATAGTTATTTTTTCATCACTGCCTAGCGGGACTCCATTTTTAGTCGTTCTTGTTGCAGCCGCCCATATACTTTCTAAAATGTCAGGATAAAGTACAGGGGTATCTTCATGGATAGTATAAATTAAATCGTTTTTGATTGCTGTTTTTATCGGAGAAATTTTATAAGCTCTGTCTCCTAAATTTTTTAAATGAATATCTCCCCAGTAATATACATGGTCGACAAAAAATGATGGTATCATATTGATCTTTTTCATTCTCTTGATCTGCTCTTCTCTTACTGTTTGAGCGTGTATCATAACAGGTCTTATATTCTTTTTAGGATTTAAAGATTCAAATGATTTTATAAGCTGCTCGGCTGCTGCGTCTCCGTTGCAATGAGTGATGAGCTGGATATTTTCATTTAGAGCTGTCTTGATAAAATTTTTAACTTCTTCATCTTTATAAATAGGGTAGCCATTGTAGTCCTTATCACCTTCATAAGGTCTGCTTAACCAAGCTGTCTTTCCCTGAGGTGAACCGTCAAGAAATAATTTATATCCTCCCATTTTGAAATGATTTATATAATTTAAATAATTTTTATTTTGTTCTAAAATATTTTTGTTGTTTTTTATATCAATATAGCTGACAATGTCTATATCAAGATTGTTATTTTCTGACATTGTTTTTAATATGCTAAATTCTTTTTCTTTGGTAATTCCGTCCTGTGCGGTGGTAATTCCGTAGCTTAAATAGATATTCTCTGCTTTTTTGATTGCTTCTATTATTTTATCCATAGAGAAGTTATCAAATTTTTTTGAATTATTAGTAAATGCCGTTTCTTCCAAATATCCGTTTGGTTTATTTGTACTATCAGTTCTGCCAATTTTACCGCCGTCAGGATCTTTTGTGTTTTCATCTATATTTAATAGTTTTAGTCCTAAAGAGTTTGTAACACCCATATGTCCGGATTTATGCGTTATAAGTATTGGTATTTCACTACTTACTTTATCCAATATTTCTTTTGTAGGATGAATTTTTTCTTCCAAAAAATTATGGTCATATCCAAAACCTATTAAATAATCATTATTATTTAAATTATTTTTTTCTTTAAAGTCTTTTAATATATTTATGATATCGTTAAAATTTTTAGCGTTTGATAAGTCTGCCGTTAATAAAGTCTGTGCGAGAGCCGTGATATGACTGTGAGAGTCTATAAAAGAAGGCATAAGACATTTCTCTTTTAAGTCTATTACCTTTGTATCATCGTCTTTTAATTTTATTATGTCATTATAATTACCCGTCGCTGATATTTTATTATTATCTATTAGTACCGCCTGATTATATAATTCATCCTCCATTGTAACTATATTTTCGCCGTAATAAATTTTTTTCATATTATCCTCCGTTATTATCTTTATTATAACCCATATTTAATAATATAAATTTTACTTTGATAAAAATATTTATATGTTATTATAAAATAAAAAGGAATTATTGAAATTATGAGGGATAAGGAAAAAACAATAGGTAATTTAATAGATAAAGCAAATGTAGCATTTATTGCAAGTGTGGATGAAGATGGCTTTCCCAATATGAAAGCGATGTTGGTTCCGAGGATAAGAAAGGGCATTAGAACATTTTATTTTACTACGAATACTTCATCTATGAGAGTCAGACAATATCTGGGTAATGACAAGGCTAGTATTTATTTTTATGATAAAAGATTTTATAGAGGAGTTATGCTTGTAGGTAATATGGAAGTACTAACAGACAAGGAGAATAAAGAGCTGATATGGCGTGAGGGAGATGATATGTATTATCCAAAAGGTGTGACCGATGAAGATTATGCTGTCTTAAGATTTAGAGCATTTAAGGGGCGTTATTATAGGGATTTTTCAAGTGAAGATTTTATAGTCGAATAAAAAAGCACATAAATGTGCTTTTTATTTTACTATTTTTATATATTTACTGTATACATAGCCGCTGTATTTTTTCTTTCCTTTTGTAAATGATATTCTATACCATTTCTTTCCCTTTTTATCTTTTTTATATCCGGTTATTTTTACTTTTTTATTTCTAGAAACTTTGGCTACTTTTTTATAATTAGTACCAGCATTTTGTCTTACATAAACTTTTGATGCTTTTATAATTCCACTAGCCTTCATTGATACCAATGTCTTTTTAACTGCTTTGGCTTTTAAAGTCGGTGAGACACCGCCTAAATAATATTTACCGCCTAAAGTTGTATATGCTCTGACCTTATATTTATAGGTCTTATTCTTGGATACTTTTCTATCCTGATATTTGTTGGCTTTAAGATTTTTACATAAAACATATTTCTTTTTCTTTGGAGAATATTTATACAATCTGTAAGCTTTTGCTCCCGGTACTTTAGACCATGCTAAATTTATTTTTGATGTAGATGAAGTGGTTACTTTTAACGTCTTTACCTTCTTCGGATCTGTAATAGTCTTTAACTTGTCAGAAGCATCACTGTAAATGTATTTACCGTCTTCCACTTTATAACTTCTTATTTTATAATAATAAACTGTAGCTGCTTTTAACTTGGAATCCGTAAATGTTGCTGCAGAGCTATTTTTTATATCTTTTATTTGAACATATTTTTTTAGTTTAGGATTGTATCTGTAAATTATATATCCGTCTGCATTTACTGCTTTGTTCCATGTTATTTTGATTTTACTGTCACTGCTTGATGTATGATTTAGTTTCATGGAGGAGTACCAAAAGTTCATATCCACTCTTCCTGATATACCGCTTACTTTTCCGTCCGAAGAGTACTGCCAAAAGTTATAATCTCCGTCATAAGATGTACTCGTATTGTAATGTGCAAGCCATACAGGATATTTTGCGTCTATTGTGTTTTTGTTTAGACTATTGTTTAACATGCTGTAGTTAGCATATAACATAGGGGTATATCCTGCAGCTTTTATTGTATTTAAAAATTCCATGCATATGTTTGTTGCAGCGGTCTTGGATAGTTTTGCTTTGGTAAGTCTGCCGGAAGAACCTCCTGAGTATTCGTAATCCATTACTACGGGAAGATCCATTTTATATCCTTTTATTTTCTTTAAAGTATAATTTGCCTCCTGCCTTGCTTCTGTTTTTGTTATAGCTTGTGAGAAGAAGTAAACACCTACTTTGAGACCGGCTGCTTTTGCACCGTTTATATATTTTACAAACATGCTGTCATCAAAAATAGTTCCGCTTTTACCGTAACCTCTTGCCGCAACTCTTATAAATACGTACTTTATACCTGCATTTTTTACTTTGGTCCAGTTTATATTGTTATTCCAAACAGATACATCGATACCATTTGCAATAACACTGCCGTCGAACTTGCTGTTATGAGTATAGGTTTTACCTGTGAACTTACTTTTAGTTTTCGTGCTCATTGTACTTTTCATAGAACCACCGCCGTAAAAATCGCTTGAAATATCGCCTTTAGCCCTGAATTGTTCGGGGTCATCGACTGCTGTTTTTACTGTTTTTGTACTATTATCAGTATTATTTTCTTTTGCAGCAACGGGAGTAATTGCTATACTAATAATAAACATCAATGATAAGATAAATGATATTGTTTTTTTCATATTTCCTCACTTTAATCCAAATAATTTGTAATTTCTATATTATATATGATAAGTATAGCATAATATCTTATTAAGTGTGCGATATAAAAGCAATTTTAATATTATATGTTCTGATTTTAATTGTTATAAGACATAAATATTTATAATAATAGCGTAAAATCATATATTATGATTTTATAATCCTCTCATATATTCTTCTTTGATATATTCTTTTCCTTTAAGTGCATTATTCAATTTATCAATAAGTTCTTTTTTATCCTGATTTAAAGTTCCTTTTAAATTTAAATAATTAGAAGCATGGTTTGCTCTGAATACGGCATTGTCACAGTTTAAATTTTCAATGAGCAATTTTGTTTCTTTTAAAATATCATAGGGATCCATTAATTTAAATGTACCTTTTTTTATTTCTTCCTCTAAAGGTACGCCCTGTTCTATCATAAGTGTAAGTAGACCGATATATTCGGGGTTCATTCTTGATAAAGTTTTTCCTGTTTCTACCGCGTGTTCTTCCCATAATTCATTTCCTCCGAGACCTGAAATAGCCGTTACAGAAAGGTTTATATTCGCATTATGAATTTTATTCGACGCTTCGATCATTTCTTTTGATGTGACGCCTTTTTTAACTCTTTTAAGTATTTCATCACTTCCCGATTCAAGACCTAGATAAACCATTGTTAATCCTTTTTTTCTAAGGTTTGTTAATTCTTCTTCTGATTTTAAGAGTATACTTTTTGCCGACGCATAACATGTAACTCTTTTACATTCAGGAAAATACTTTTTTATAAAATCTAATATTGTAGCGAGCATATCATATTTGCATATGAGTGCATCTCCGTCAGCTAAAAATATTTTATCGATATTCTTATATAACTCTCTTGCCTCTTTAAAATCTGCTAAAATTTCATCTAGATATCTGATATGAAAATTTTTATCTTTATACATACTACAGAATGTGCAACCATTTTGACTGCATCCCAATGTTACCTGTACAATCAAACTTCTTGCTTCGCTGGGCGGTCTGTATACTGTTCCTTGATAATGCATATGTCCTCCTTTATATCTATAAAAAAGAAAGTGAGAAAACACTTTCTTTTAGTAATATATTTCTTCTTTTGTTTTTTTCTCTGTTTTTTCGCCCATCAACTCTTTTAAGATTGCAAACCCGAAATCAATGGTTGCGGCGGCACTTCTTCCGGTAATAATTTTTCCGTCTGTAACCACATACTCATCTATATAAGTTCCCCCAAAATCTTCGTTCATTGAAGTAAAACAGGTATAATTTTTGTTTTTTAGGTATCCCGCTCTTCCGAGTATTGTAGGACCTGCACAGATTGCACATATATATTTATCTTTTTTACTGAAGGACTTGATTAAATCTTGTACTTTTGTGTTTGCTTCTATGGCTACATACTCCGGACCTCCGGGAAGTATCAATGCTTCATAGTCTTCCTCTTTTATTTTTGAGAATGGTTTTAAATTTGTGCATGTAATCCCAAATCTGCCGGTTGCATCTTTATCGAGAAGTGAATAAACATCCACATCTACATTACCTCTTCTTAAAATCGCAAATGTTCCTATAGCTTCGATTTCTTCAAAGCCGTCTGTTATGATCATACAAACTTTCATATTTATTCTCCTTTATATAAACTTATTTATTATTTATGTTATTTATATATTATAACACTTATTTAAGTTTTAATATAATAGAAGTTAAAGTTTCATTGAATGTTATTAATTAAATATATTATTTGCCGCCGTAAATGATTTTATCGTTTTGAGTAATGATAGGGGATAATTCTGTATTATTTTTTTTAATATTTTTTTAAAATTTTGCAATTTTTAATTTTTTCACCTTAGTTGTTTTAAGGGGTAGTCCGATATGAGTTTTTATAGAAATAGGTTTATATATTTACAAATTCCCTTGAATCAAAATTGGCTTTGTATAGTCTAATGATATATATATAAATGTATTAGTAATATTAATTTTTAGGTTAATGTTTTATGACATTACGGTTTTATATTCTTATATTTTAGGGGTTGCGATTTTATATGATTTTCATTTAGTTTCTAAAAAGAATAATGAATGTTGATTATCTATATAAGGATAAAATTTTATATACTTAATGCTTTCTTGAGATTTAATTTTCTTAAGCTGTTTAAACAATAAAAAAGAAAGTCATTTGACTTTCTTTTAAACATTAATAACTTTGATTTGCTCTTTTATTTTTATAATTTCCGTTTGTTCTTTTTTTGTTTCTGTTTGCATTCTTATTCGATGAATTTCTTCTGTTATTTTCATAAAATATTAAATCGTCTTTTAAAGATTTATTTCCATATGACTTTTGTTTTTTTCTTCTGGAATTGTTTTTGTTACCGTCATTATATCTTTTTGTTTCTTTGTTTATAGTAATATCTTCGATTTTTACGATGTTTTCTTTTGTTTTGCCGAAGTATAAATTTAATGCAGCATTTGCAATTTGATTTTCTGTATATCCTAATTTTTTTAATTCTAATATCATTTCATCATGTGAATTATTTTCTCTTTTAAGTGCGCTTATTATAACCGACATATTGTCTTTTGAGTTCTTTGAATTGATATCATTTTTTGTCGGTATATCTAATTTCTTTATTTTAGAGTTCGTCTCTTTTAAAATCATCTTAAGGTCTGTAACTTGCTTTTTGTTATTCGTCATTGTAATCGATGTTCCGCTTTTGCCGCCTCTTGCAGTCCTTCCTATTCTATGGATATAGTATTCGGAATTCTGAGGTATGTCATAGTTTATAACATATTCAACGTCCTTTACATCGATCCCTCTTGCGGCAACGTCTGTTGCAACCAGTATAGGAGTCTTTGCATTCTTGAAATTAGTCATTACTCTGCTTCTTTCGTTTTGCCTTATATCTCCGTGAAGACATTCCGCACTGAATCCGTTTTTACGAAGGAATTTTGTAAGGTCGTCTACCATACGCTTCGTGTTACAGAAAATTATTGTTAGTTTTGAACCGTAGTAGTGAAGAAGAAGGTTTAACACTTCTTTTTTCTTACCTTTAGGTACATCTATATAATTTTGAGCTATTTTGTTTACCGTAACTTGTTCTTTATCGATTTGAATAAGTAATGGTTTTTTTAGGAAAGTATCTATTATATTCATTATTGCCGGCGGCATTGTTGCAGAGAACAGTACTGTCTGTCTGGTGTCCGGTGCGGTTTTTAAAATCGTATCTATATCTTCTTTAAAGCCCATGCTTAGCATTTCGTCGGCTTCGTCAAGTACGACCATTTTTATGTTTTGAAGCTTTAAAGTACGTCTTTTAAGATGATCTTTGATTCTGCCCGGAGTACCTATTACGATATGTGCTTTTTTTAGTTTGGAAATCTGTCTTTCCATTGATACTCCGCCGTAAATATCTACTACTTTTATATCGGGCATATATTTAATAAGTTTCTTTATTTCTGCATATCCCTGCTGAGCAAGTTCTCTTGTAGGACAAATTATCAACACCTGTGCCGTTGGTTTTTCCTGCTCTAGGTCTATTTTTTCGATTGCGGGAATTGCAAAAGCTATCGTTTTTCCCGTTCCTGTCTGTGATTTTCCTATAACATCAACGCCGCTTCTTATTGCGGGTATTGCTTTATTTTGGATATCTGTGGGATTTTCAAATCCCATTTCATCTAATACTCGATTTATATCTAAGTTTATTTCGAGATCAGAAAATTTAGTTTTGTTCATTTATTTCCTCCTGTACACTTACCTGCAAATAAAAAACGAGGTACACTCCTCGTTTAATTTTATATTATTATATAAATTGCAATACGCGTAAATGTTTATTCAGTATATCACAAAAGTAATAAAAAAGCAACTTACTTTTATTTTTATATTTTAATATTTAATTCAAATGTAACTTTTACATCTTTGTTGTTTCTCAATAAGTTTATCAGCTTATCTTTATCCTCTATATAACCAAGCCTCGTATATTTATAAAATGTCTCAAAATCTTCATAAAATATCACAATGCAGTCATTTCCATAAAGCATTATATCCCCGCTTTTTATATTGTTTATTTCCTCTTCATTTTGTGTAAGATGTGAAGACATATAATAATATTTTTCGTTGTCGTTCATATCCTTCATATTGATTGTTATAGGGAATTGTTTTATGAGTTCTAATGTAGTGTTATTTGTATACAGTTTTGCAGAAAAAGTGTCACTGTCTATAATGATATCAACAGGTATCAATTCTTCATTATAATCGGGATTATTCTTTTTTGCTAAGTTTTTCGATAAAGAAGAAGATGTTTTTATTGTATTATCTTTGTTTAGATTGTAATCATAACTTCTGCAAGCTGTAAATGATAAAGATATTAATATTATAATCAATAAAGAGATTGATTTTTTAATTTTATCCATAATAATATGTACCATTAAACATTTTTACCCATATCATATGCGGCTTTTAGAATATCGGGTTGAGCCTTTATACTTGCGGCATCGTCTGACCCCGTACCTTTAATAACGCCTTTTAACTTAGCTTTATCAAAACAGTCTATCCAGCCTTTAAGTCCTTTTAATGCACCGTCCATTGAACTTTCATTTGTATCAGCCGAAGTAGCTAGAAGATATATATCTGTGAATGAATAATCTGACGGAAACATAGGATTGGTCCTGTCGAGCAGTACTTTCATTTGTCCTGCCATTTCATAAAAATATATCGGTGTTGCAAAAACAATTACATCTGTATTTAGCATTTTATCTATTATTTCATTTACATCATCATTGAATATACATTTTTGAGTTTTCTGACATGATAAACAGCCTATACAAAAATTTATTTCTTTATCTTTTAAATTTATTATTTCAACTTCATTTTTTGCTTCAACAGCTCCTTTTTTAAATTTCTCTGCTAATATTTCTGAGTTACTGTTTTTTCTGAGGCTAGTTGAAATTATCAAAACTTTTTTATTCATATTTATTCTCCTTTTTACTTTCTATCTATACTTTTAATGACTTTTGCGGGAACTCCTCCCGCTATAACATTTGGAGGTACGTCTTTTGTGACTACCGCTCCTGCGGCTATTATCGAATTATCTCCTATTGTTACCCCCGGAACTACAGTAGCATTTGCTCCTATCCATACATTTTTCCCTATTACTACTTTAGACGGATGGGTGGTGCTTCTTTCTTTTGGGTCAAAATCGTGGTTCAGAGTTGCTATTACTACATTATGACCTATAAAAGCTCCGTCACCGATTGTGATACCACCTTGATCCTGAAAACAGCACCCTGAATTTATAAATACATTTTTGCCGATAGTTATATTTTTTCCGCAGTCGGTATAGAAGGGTGGGAACATCCCAAAACTATCATCTATATCTTTTCCCGTCAGTTCTGAGAAAAGCTTGCAAATTTCTTTGGGTGTGTTATAAGAGTTGTTTAACTTCATTGTGATTTTCATGGCTTCGTTACTAAGCTTTACCATGTATTCATGTGTTTTAGAATTTTTGGGTATCGGCAGTCCGTCATTTACGTGTTTCAGAAATTGATTTATATTCATATTTTTATCTCCGATTAATTATCTAACGATATGATTTTCTGAAAATTTCTGCGCAGTCTTCATGAGTCATTTCGCATGGATTAGCAAGGAACAATCCTCCCATTGTTTCCCTCGCATTTTTAGCAAGCGTATCAGCTTCATCTATTGTAAATCCATATTTACTCATTTTAAGGTTTTCTACACCGCATTTCTTTTGCAGTTCATATAAAGCAGTAAGAAAGTCTTCGGGCTTATCGGCGTTTTTTGTACCCATTGCTTTTGCCATCTTAATGAACTGATCATCGCAGGCATGCTTTTCAATAAAGAATTTATAAAATTCGTTTGAAATCATTATAAGTCCCGCACCATGAGGCAGATTACTGTGATAAGCACTCATTGCATGTTCCATTGAATGTTTTGCCGTAGTGCTTGTAAGCTGCATTGTGACTCCCGCCATAGTGCTTGCGTAAGCAACTCTTTCTCTCGCTTCGAGATTGCTTCCGTCTGTTACAGCCAAAGGAAGATACTTAGCTATATTTTCGATAGCGGATAATGCTATTGTTTCGCTTAGGATATTCACTCCTTTGCTTATCATCACTTCGGTATTGTGAAACAGTGCATCAAATCCTTGGTATGCGGTGTATTTTTTAGGCACTGTAAGCATCAATGTAGGGTCAACTATGGAAAGGACAGGATTTAATTCCGGTACTCCTCCGAAGCCTATTTTCTCATTTGTTTCCTTATTACTTATGACGCCCCAGCAGTTTATTTCAGAGCCTGTTCCGGATGTGGTTGCTATCGTTACGATTGGTAGAGGTTTATTTATAAGAGGTTTGGCTTTTCCCGTGCCTCCTACGACATAGTCCCATAGATCCCCGGGATTTGTAGCCATTGCCGCAACTGCTACGGAAGAGTCTAATACCGCTCCTCCTCCGAGAGCTAATATAAAATCACAGCTATTTTCTTTTGCTGTTTTTGCCGCTTCCATAACTACTTCTTTGGATGGATTTTCGTGGATATTCGCACATAATGTGTATTCCACACCTGCTTTATCCAGTTGTTTCTGAACCTTATCCAGCGTTCCGTTTTCTATTGTCGATTTTCCGTTTGATATAAGCAGTAAAGCCGTTTTACCTGGTAAATTTTGTTTCCCGAGTTCGTTTAGCGTTCCCGCTCCGAATAATAAATTTGTTGATGTAAATAGATTAAAATTCATGTTCATAATAAAATCTCCTAAATGTTCTTTTTAATATTTTTGTTTCTTCATCTTATAAATCAAATAGTCTAGGCAATCGATCATATTGTAACGATCATGTATTTGATTTATCAGTGAAGTCCTGTGCAGAGAAAGAAGCTTAAGTTGTTCTTGTCGGTTATAAATTTTTTCAAGTCTTAAATATTTTGTTATGAAATCATCATCACAGCCTGCGTCTTTTAAATTTTGAATGATGTCAAGTTTTTTATTCATAATCATGCCTCCTTCTTAATTAAATTATATGCATGCCATTTAAAATAGCAAATACTTATATTGAATGGATTATCATAGTTGACAAGCATGGTAATAGGCTATAAAATGTTAAAAAGGATAAGGAGATGATAATATGGAATTGAGAGTACTTCGTTATTTTTTGGCTGTTGCCAGAGAAGAGAATATCACTGCTGCGGCTGGGGTCTTACATATAACTCAGCCGACCCTTTCAAAGCAGCTTATGGATCTTGAAAATGAACTCGGTAAACAATTATTTATAAGAGGGAAGAGAAAAATCACTTTGACTGAAGAGGGAATGTTTCTTAGAAAACGGGCTCAGGAGATAGTTGAACTTGCGGATAAAACTCAGTCGGAGTTTTTGTCAAATGAAGAAATGATAAGCGGAGATATTTATATAGGCGGGGGAGAGACTGATGCTATGAGGATAGTAGCTAAGACCGCAAAAGAATTACAGAAAAATTATCCGGGTATCAAATATCATCTCTACAGCGGAAATGCACAGGACGTGACCGAGCGACTTGATAAAGGATTATTGGATTTCGGTATTTTAATAGGTTCTTCAAATTTAAACAAATATGATTATCTCAAGCTTCCCGTTACGGATACCTGGGGACTTTTGATGAAAAAAGATAGTCCGCTGGCAGAAAAAGATATAATAAGTTCAGAGGATTTAAAAGGTATTCCTTTGATAGTTTCCATACAAGCACTGAAAAACAATGAATTATCCGGCTGGAGCGGATATAATTTTGAGGATTTGAATATCGTTGCGACTTATAATTTAGTTTATAATGCTTCATTGATGGTGGATGAGGGACTTGGGTACGTTCTTACTTTGGATAAGCTTGTGAATACTGCAGGTAAAAGTAAATTTTGTTTTATTCCCCTAAAACCTAAGTTGGAAGCAAATCTTTATATCGTTTGGAAAAAGTATCAGGTCTTTTCAAAAGCTACCGAGAAATTTATTGACGTGTTGCAGAGTTTATTGTAATTAAACATTAATAAATTTAAAACCGATCTGTTTGATCGGTTTTAAATTTTTGTTTTTGTATATAATGCTTCAAAAAAACTTCTGTTATATTTTCTAAATCAGTACTTTTTATTTTTATCGGTTCATTGATGTTGATTTGTTTATTATTTTTGTCATGTAAATATACTATATTAAAATTATCCTCTGACATGGAAACAGAATAACAGCTTATCCATTTGTATTTTATGATTTGAGATTTTAAGATAATACCATTTTCATATAATCCTATGTTTAGATATCTATTTTGTAAGACTGAGCTTATATATATCCCGCTTACAATAGAACATAAAATAGAAAAAAGCCAGGAGGGGATAAGTGTATTATGATTATAGAAACTGATTATAAACACGCATGCGAGACCTCCGAAAAGAGCTAATAGAATAAGCCATAAATCTTTCTTTGTATTATTATTTAATTCCTTTATTTTAAACTCCAATTCTCCATAGGAATTTAAACTTTTATTTATAAGTTTTTGTCTTACATATATCGTTATAAAAGTCAATATAACGTATAGGATAATATCGGTTACCATTTTATTCTCCTAAATTTTATTTACAGCGAAGAGTATATTACATCTTCGCCGTAAGTTTATTTTTCGCATTCAAATATAATACCGCCGCGATTGTTAAACTCCTGTGAGTCGAATACTTTTGGATTATATAATCTGAGTTCCTTTGTTTCACCCTTTTTAAATTTATTAAAACTGTCCATTAAATACTCATATTGATGAGGAACTCTTTCCATTGAAATCCCTGCCATATGAGGAGTTAATAATAATTTATCCGCAGGTATTTTATATGCTCTGCTGTCTTTATTCAAAGGTTCTGATGTAAATACATCCAAAGCCGCACCTTTAATTATATTGTTGTCCAAAGCATCAAAGATTGCTTCTTCATCCGCAAGTTTCGATCTTCCTGTGTTTATAAGATAAGCAGTAGGTTTCATCAATTCTATTTCTTTTTTACCTATCATACCTTCCGTCTCAGGCGTTACTCTCGCAAGTAATGTGACATAATCTCCCGCTTTCATTGCATCTTTAAGAGACATCATCGTAACATTTAATTCATCTGCTTGTTTTTTTGTCACATATGGGTCATAAGCAACTACATTCATACCTATACCGTTAGCAAGTTTTGCAAGCTCTCTTCCGTTTCTTCCAAGTCCGATGATTGAAAGTGTTTTTCTGTATAGCTCTGTTTGTGAAAATAAGTCTTCTGTCATATTGGTAGAGTTCCAGCCTTCCTGTCTCATTCTGTTGGTGAGTCTTACAAAATTGCATGCAAGATTAAACATTAAAGTCATGTTTAGTTCCGCAACACTATGTACACATCTTCCTCCCGCAAACAAAACCGGTATTCCGTATTTTGTACATACATCTATATCAATATTTTCTTCCGGACCGTCTCTTACGCTTAAAATCATTTTTAGGTCGGGACAGTTCTTTATTATCTCTTCATCCACAGGATCGTATCCATTGATGAAAATGTCTTTATCCTTTAAAACTTCTATTAGATTTATACCTCTGAGTAATCCGTCGGGGTATACCGCACCTGTATTTAAACTGGCTCTTTCGAGTTTGAAATTTTGTGAGAATATTTCTTCCCATTTTTCATCATATTCACCTGTCCATAAGGCTTTTAACATTATTCTTTAACCTCCGTTGTTATTTTTACTGCTATAAGAAAATGTTATTTGAATTTCAGGTATTTACTTATTATATATTGATTTACTATAATATTTCCGATTATCATACCTGATATATAATAAATAATGCCTATTGTAGGATTTAAATATAATATTATAAATGGAGCTGTTACCGATAAGATTATGTTCATCACTCCGTAGACCATATTGATAAATGAAATATTTATTACCTTTATTTTATAAAGTTTATATTTGCTGTTTAATACATGAGCCATGGCTTTATCGGATTTCTTATTATTACTGTAATAAGTTTTTCTATAAATAGCTATTATATTTAAAATAGTGATTATTGAAAATACTATCAAAATCAGAGTTTTATCACTTATTGAATTTAACATTTTCTTATACCTTCTTTTTATAATTTTTATGCTTTATTTGTACTGCCGAACAAATCTATATAATATTCAAGCATATCCGAATAACCTGCGTAATATGCAGGCAGAGGATACATGAGTTTTGTGAGCATATCATCAGAATCTTTTAGATATCCTTTACTTATATATTCACGCCCTTTTTTAAGTAAGTCACTGCATATATTTACTTTGCATATACCTTCTTTGCATGCACGAGCCAGATTATCATCTCCGGAACCGCTTCCTCCGTGTATTACTAGGGGGACGTTAACGGTTCTTCTAAGTTCCTTTAACAATTCAAAGTCAATGCCGGGTTCAAAACCTTTGGGGTATAGCCCATGTACTGTACCGATAGCTACAGCCAGACAGTCTATGTTTGTCCTTTCAACGTATTCTACCGCCTCGTCGACCTTTGTGAATGTAGCTTTTTTATCTTCTTCGGTGATGATTGTATTACTTCCGAGCATTCCTTCTGAATCCGAACCTATATTGGTTCCCACATGCCCTAGTTCGGCTTCTACAGAACATCCCAATGTATGAGCGATTTTAACTATTTCCGATACTTCTTTTATATTATCTTCGAACTTAAGCATTGAGCGGTCGACCATAACGGAAGTAAAATCCATCTTTAACGATTTTATTATTTGTTCATATTCTCCTCCGTGATCGAGATTTATCGCTACAGGGACTTCTGATTGTTTTGCTTTTTTGTTTGCGTAACCTACAAATGTTGTTAAATCATCATTAGTCTCAAAAGTAACGTTTAATATTATTGGCGAGTTTTTCTTTTCTGCGGTTTTGATTGCAATATCAATAGTCTTGTAATCCAGTACATTCGGTGCAGCGACTGCGTAATGCTCTTCTCTGGCTCTATCCAAAATTGGTTTCATTGTGTATAACATATCCTATATCCTTTCTGCTTTGGTAAATCCTTTTCTTTCTTTTTCTAAAGATTGTTTTAGTGTTTCCATTCGGCTTTCTTTTGTCTTCATTTTTTCTTTGTATTCTAGAATTTCTTTTGCCAAAGCACCTGACAGAAAAGTTTTTAGAGACTCTTCTATATTTTTTTGACTCTCGCTTTTGTTCTTTACCGAGTGAAGAAGGGTATATACTTTGCCAAAATAATATATTGTATAGTCAAGTCCTTTTTTATCAAGTATATAATGTATCCCTGACTGTGCCCCGCTTTCTTCGGCGCATTCGAATTGTTCCTGTAATATCATAACAAGAGTATCTGCATATTCTTTATCCCATTTTCTTTTTAACTTTGTACTTATTAACATGCAAAGCGAAAAACCTGCTATTAAGCTTATAAGAGTAAGTATTATATATTTTCCCATTTTAAATCATCGACCTTTCTGTCATTTCTTTGTTTATTTTTTATCCGAATAATCCTAAAACACCGAGAATTATGCAAATAACTATAATTCCTATCATTATTTTTGCAATATGTATTTTCTTTTTCTTAAAAAGATAATATATTATAAATACGGGGGCTAAACCTGAAATGCCCGGAAGAAGTGAATCGACTAATTCGTGAAGGGATTGTTTTCCAATGGTGACTGCAGTTACAAAATTGACATTTCCTGCAGTCAATGCTCCCATTATGCACATTGCAACCACAGCCGATACGGTGAGTACCTTTTGTGCCAGCTTGGATGATGTGAGTTTTGATACCGCTTCTCTACCGGAATAATATCCCGAGAAACAAGTAAGCCAAGATAATAAATATCTGGAAAATCCTATCCCGAGCCAAGATATCGGTACGGCAAGGAAGTTTCCCGCCATTGCAAGAGGCTGTGCATATCCTATGGTTATTACCCAAAATACAGTTTGAACTATAGTATCTCCAAATCCAGCAAGCGGTCCCATCAAGCCTGTTTTGACTGCCCTAATCAGGTCTGGAGAAATAGTTGAGTCGCCGTTTTCATAAAGGTCATTTGCCCTTTGTTCTTCCATTGAAATTATAAGTCCGTTTATACATCCGCCCCATGCATAATCCGTCATGTAAAAATCCATATGTCTGGTCAAGGCTTCTGCCAAATCATCTTTATTTTTATAAAACTTATGTAGTATATATCCCATTGCGGAAGAGAATGATAATCCGCCTTTTCTTGTATTTCCCTGTGTGTGGGCGATACCGTCCATAAATATGAGCTGCTCCATAAATAAGTCAAATTTAGTTATTTTATCCGGAGCTTTTCTTTCAATATTATTATTTTCTGACATATTTAATTACCTCCTATCAAAGTTTCGGAATCGTTCATGCCTTCTCTGTTAAGCATGTATATAAATCCTAAAATAAGTCCTATGATACCTATGACAATAGTCGATAGCCCTGCGAATTTTACGAGATAAAATCCTACGAAGAAATATGGTAAGAATTTCATTTTACCTATTAATGCAAGGAACATAGCAAATCCTACCGCAGGCATCAATCCGGCTGCTGCACCGAATCCCAGCATGACGCTTTCGGGGATTTTGTTTATTATCAAACTTGTGGCAGCTGTTCCCGCGTAAACTCCCATGAATGCAACTACGAATTTGAAAGCTGTATTCAGTACTGCGGGCAGCACATGACTTACATATAACAGTTTCTTCCAATTCCCTTCTGCTGCTGCTTTGTCTCCCAAAGGTACATATACGAGATCAAATAAACCGATTATATTGATTTGTCCCAGGAAGTTTGCGATTACCGCTACCGGAGCTGCAATTGCTACCGCTGCAGTGATATCAAGTCCGTAGCTTATAACTAACGGGATTACCAGTGTAGCGGAATACCATAGATCTACTGTTGTAATACCTCCAATAATGACAGGAGTCATATTTATCGTTTGTATAGTTGCACCTATTATGAGTCCCTGTTTCCAATCACCCAGCACGGCTCCGATAAGCCATGAGAAAGTAAACGGAGTGACCATCGTTGTAATCATGCCAATAGGAGGAAGTCCGCCGTTACCATGAAACAATGCGTAAATCAGAGATATCAAAACTACTTGTATTAATGTGATTTCCATTTTATGTTTTCCTTTCTATTAAAATTTTCCTTTTATTCCATCTTCAAATGAAACGGGTTCAAATTGCGGTGAATACTGCATATTGACTTTTACGCTGTAATCTTTTTCCAGTTTTCTAACTAAATCCACATCTTCTTTGCTAAGGCAGAGAGACTGGTCTATCCTTTCTCTTCCTTTTTTGGGGTTTGTCCATCCAAGCTGAAGGGACGTATAATCAAGACCTTTTTCATAAGCTTTAAAAGCATCCTCAACGGATTTAAATATCAAGAGTATCCGTCCTTCCGCCAGACCTTTTTCTTTCCAAGATGATACCGCGTTATCTATAGTTAGTATATCTGCATTTAATCCCGATGCACCGGCTGCACTTGATTTCATAATGCTTTTTACAAAATCATCATTTGCGGTAATATCGTCGACTGCTATTATGGTATCCGCATTGACGTTTGGTGCCCATGTTACGCAGATAACTCCGTGTATCAATCTTTCATCGACCCTTACTAAAACTAGTTCTCCCATTTTAATTTCCTCCTTTTTGATTTTTGTTCATTGTTACAACGGTTTCTAAATTTTGAATACCTTTTACTGCCGATTTCATAGCATACTGTGCCGTACTGTTTAAATCCTGCCCCTGTGACCTTGCTTCTATTGCCGCGAATAACATCGGAAGGTTTAGTCCCGTTACTATTTTTACATTTTTTGAAGTCAGTAATTTTCCTGATTGATTACAGGGACTTCCTCCGAGTAAGTCTGCAAATATCAACACACCGTCTCCGTTATCCATTTCATCAACGGTTTTAGCTATTAAAGGAGCAAATGCATTTATATCATCGGTTACATTTAAAGACAGAGCTTTTACTTTGTCCTGTTCTCCCATTATGCAGTTCATTGCATCTTTAACGCCTTTACTTAAGTTGCTGTGCGAAGCGAGTATAATTCCTATCATTATTACACCATCCTTTCTGTAAAATTTATGCTTCATATAATATATAAGCAAATGTCGTGCCAAGTTTATGTGTATAAAAATAAATAAAAAATAAGAGGCAAATCCTTTTATCTAGCCTCTTATTTTAAAGTTGTATTTTTTTATATGATTATACAGATGATGACTATTTTTTATACACATTAAGATTTTAATTGTTTTACCTGGTAATGTGTATAATTCTATATTTTTAAATTATAATGGACATCAAACATTTCTATTATCGCTTCATATTCACTCGGATACATAATAAATCCAAATTCCTGATAAACAGGTTTGAAATATTCTTCCAATTTATTTAGAGTTTCTTTTCTGTTATTATAATAATAGTTTAGATTTTTACCGGGCATTGGTTCCTTTTTTATCGCTCTTTCCACCATAAATGCACAGTGCATTATGAATTTATATTCAAACATTTTATCCTCACTAAGTCCTAAATCATTCCATATATTAAGTAGGACGGATTTTAAAGAATTATAAATTTTAGTTGGATTTATAAAAGTCAACATTTCATCAAGGACTTTAATGAACTTTTTTTCTTCACTGTTCATTAATGTATCATTATATTTATTGATATTTGTTTTGTTGTATATCACATCATCATCTATCAGTTCATTATAAAAATCAGCTAATTTTACATTGGAACTGTATGCTCTTCTCGTAATTTCCAATGCCATAAGAGTCGTTACGTTTGGGATTGCTATTGTAGGTATTCCGGTCTCTTCGGTGATCAATGTATCAAAGTCGCATAAAGAACCCATATCCGTAAGTAGTATCACTCCTTTTCCCTTATCTATTTCTCTTACTAAATCGATTGCTTTATTCAATATACTTTCCACCTTTTCATTAAGAGGAACATCCAAAGCATAAAGACCTTCTATATCTAAAAGGGTATTTACCACTTCTGCAATGGAACTTGCAACATTGCTTCCGTGAGCTATACACAAAACTCCTATTCTGTTTCCCATATCCATATCATTCATCGTATGAAGAAGCATCGTTACAAACATGATCTCATTTGAAGAAATTTCTATATCCAGTTCTTTTGAAAGTATTTCGATTATCTTTTGAGCTGCATAATAATCAATGGGGTAGAGCTGTTCTACAGACTTTATCAAATTATTGTTTACGGAGTATTTACCGCTTTTTATTCTTTCAATCAAATTATTTATATGTAAGGATAACGCACATACTATCCGTTTATTGTTTTCCTGGTTATTATATATGGTTTTAACGGAATCTATGGCGTCAATGACAGCTTCAATAATTCTTTCATCGACTATTCTTGCAAGCAGTTCTCCGTATTCGGGGAGCTGATTGCTTCTGATTTTTTCCTGCATGGATAAAAAATAACTCTTTAAATCGTCTTCGACTTTTTTTCTGACATTATCGTTTTCTTCATTTTTAAGTGATAATTCATAATAGTCTTCGATGATTTTGCTGTAGTATTTATTTTCATGTTCAAATTTATTCATTTGATTTAAAAGATACTTGCTTTCGTTGACTTTGCTGTAATCGAAAATAATCGTATCATCAAGGACAATTTCTGCATAGTTGTTGCTTTCGTGGTCTGTATTTATAAGCCCCAGCTTCATGTTGTTGGGGATATCGTTCCACTTTATTTTTATATCACTTTGTGAATTTGTGACGCAGGAGAAATAACCCTTTGCACAAATGAGCTGGATATCGCTTTTTAAACCACCTATATTTAACGGGCAGTCGTAATTTAAACAGCTTTTTAAAATCTTTTTACTGACTTTGATCTTTCTTTTTGTTTTTGCCGATTCGACATAAAAAAATTTAAATATCAATTCCAATCTTTCCTGCATATTGTATTTACTGACGTCCGGTAATTCTATGGTTATAGGAATACGCCTTATGAAAGTATTGAGAAGTTGAGAGTTTTTTCTTTCGGTAGTTGCTGCAATTATCATTAAATTTGCTTTTCTTGTAGTATCCGTTTCACCGACTCTTCTGTATATCCCTTTATCCATTAGGGTAAACAGCATTTCCTGTCCCTCTTTTGGAAGTCTGTGGACTTCGTCTAAGAACAATATCCCGCCGTTGGCTTTGTCAACTAATCCAGTACGTTCTGTATCTGCACCTGTATAGGCTCCTTTTATATTTCCGAACAGCTGAGAAACCAACAGCTGAGGATTGTCGGAGTAATCCGCACAGTTAAAAACAACGAATTTTGTGTCTTCGTAAAACATCCCTATCGCCATTCCATAGTTATACATAGCCTCCGCAAAAGTGCTTTTTCCGCAGCCTGTCGAACCTATGAGCATCGTATTAAGTCCCAGAGGAGGATAGGTAACAGCAGCTTTAGCCAATGAAACCTGATTTTTAAGCGTATCGTTAAATCCCACTATATTTTTAAAGACATCATACACTTTTTCATTTTTATTTTTTTCCTTTATTATATTAATATTATCATTTAAAGCACTTAATATTGACTCTTTATCATATACACATTCATTTAAACTCTTATTGAAAATTTCTTCCAGCTTTATTTTATGAAAAAATAATATAGGTTTACCTGTTACCTTAATTAATATTTCATCTTCGACCAAATCATTAAGGCACTTGCTGACATTGGTCCTTTGCATGTTCAAATCATTTGCGATGGAAATGGTAGTATGATAACTTTGATCAAAATCTTCACTGTTAAGAAAATCGTCCTTTGATAAACCGGATGTTCGTTTTTCTACTTCGTTTAATATGAGTTGAGCTTTATTATTTTTCATCTTTTTCTCCCCATTATCAGTTAATAAAAAGTGTATTATTTGTAATGTGTATAATCGCATTCTATGCTACCTTTATAGCATAAAAATAATTAATATTCAACTTTTGTTTGGATTTGGGAGAGTATAGATTTATTATGTTATATAATTAAATTGTATAATAAAATAAAAAAGCCAATAGCTATAACAGTTATCGGCTTGAGTTCTTATGGCGGGGGTAGCAGGATTCGAACCTGCGCATCATAGAGCCAGAATCTATTGCCTTACCAGCTTGGCTATACCCCTCTGATTTAATTGTACTTTATTATTATAATACAAAAAAAATATATATCAAGAGTAAAAATAAGTTTTTATGTGATTTAATATATAAATAAAAAAGACGTTATTTAACGTCTTTTTTAAATTAAAGGAGAATTTCAAGCTATAAAAACATACAGACACTTTTTATGATTTTATAGTTTTATTTATTATTTTTCTTCCATTGAAGTCATACCTGTGCAAAGACCTTTTGGTTTAACGTCAAAGGCTTTATTTACGCTTCCGTATACTTCTATCATTTCCATAAGTACTTTTTTAGCCCCTTCTCTGGCAGCTCTGTATACATCATAAGCTCCGGAACCTTCAAGGTCTGCATTTTTTAATCCGTCTACGGCTCCCCTGCAAACGTCATTTGCAATATTTACCTTATTTATTCCCATACTGCAAACTTTCCTTAATGAGTCTAAATCCGTTCCAGATGAACCATGAAGCACTAAAGGCAGGTCGGGCAGTGCATCTTTTATTTCTTTAAGCCTTTTAAAATCAATTTCCGGTTTAAAGCCTTTCGGATATGCACCGTGTGCCGTTCCTATTGCAACGGCAAGACAGTCAACATCGGTTCTCTTTACGAATTCTTTTGCTTCTTCCACACTTGTTAAAGCTGCATTTCTGTCATTTTCGTAATTATTTGCCTGACCTACATGCCCAAGTTCAGCTTCTACGCTTATTCCAATATTATGTGCAATATCCACTATTTCTTTTACTTCTCTTACATTATCTTCAAAAGGCAGGGAAGACCTATCTACCATAACGGAAGTAAATCCGGATTGGATTGCTTCCAATATATACTTTTTATCGGCTCCGTGATCAAAGTTTACCGCTATGGGAACACTTGACTGTTCAGCTAACATGGTACATATTTTCCCGAGAAAATGTATATCTGGATGCATACCGTAAGCAAAGTCTAGAATCAAAGGTGCGTTTAATTCTTCAGCTGCTTCTATAAATGCTCTTGTATCCAGCTCTGTGACTACATTAGGTGCTGCAACGGCATAACTATTTTTGTTTGCATGTTCTAAAATTTCTTTCATTGATACTAACATCTGTAGGCTCCTATCTTACAACACATTTCATTTCCTCGTTTTTAAAGTAACGGTTTAAATCTTCTGATATTATCTCTACCGCATTTGCAATCGTATCGTTGGATACACCTGCGATGTGAGGTGTAAGCGTGATATTATCAAGTTTAGTATAAGGATTATCTTTAGGAAGCGGTTCTTCATGGTACACATCAACGGCAGCTCCCAGTATTTTCTTGTTTTCAAGCGCTTCTATCATGGCTTCCTGATCCACAAGCCCTGCTCTTGCCGTGTTTATAAGAGTTGCTTTTTCGTTCATTTTTGCAAATTCTTTTCTTCCTATAAAGTTCTTTGTCTTTTCTGAATATCTTAGATGAAGAGAGATGATATCCGAGGTCGATAATAATTCATCCAGTGAAACAGGATTTCCTCCGAGTTGCTTAACCCTTTCGTCATCCATAAATGGGTCATGTACGATTACTTTGCTTCCAAAGCCGCTTAAATTTTGCTGTACTCTTTGACCTATATATCCAAACCCGATCAATCCTATCGTACGATTTCTCATGTCTATGTAATTTATATCGTTAGGATATTCTTTTTCCCATTTTCCTTCCATTAATAGATGATGGCTTTTGGCAATGTTTTTTACTTCACTTATCATCATCCCCACAGTAAAGTCCGCAACCGCAAAAGCACTCCTCCATGGGGCATTTGTAACAATAATTCCTTTTTTATTCAAAAGGTCTACATTTACGCTGTCAACACCGCCTCTCATTACCGCAACGAGTTTAAGTTTTTTTGCATTGTCGATTACTTTTTTATTTACCGGAGTTAAATGTACGGCAATGATATCCGCATCTTCGGCAAGTCTTACAAATTCATCACCCGCTTCAACGGCTTCCGCTCCTTCAAGTTCTGTTTTTAGCATATATTCCGCAAAAGCTTCTTTTGTTTCCAGCAATTTGTTGTCATATACCACTACTTCGTTGCCGTATTTCTCTAAATCTTTGATTTTATCTATCATTTCCGGAGTCACATAACAGTCACACGCAATTAATATTTTCATTTTTTCACTTCCTTATTTTTATTTAGGTTCATTTAAGTTATTTTCAAATAGGTATTTTATTGCATTATAAGCGTCTTTTTCATCTTCCCCGCTTATATCGATTTCCACATTTGTTCCCTTTGTGGCTCCGAGAGCAAGCACGGACATGATGCTTTTACAGTTTACGCTTATATCATTTGCTTTTATTTTTATATCCGATACGAATTTGCTTGCTTCCTGAACCAATACTTTTGCGGGTCTTGCATGTATACCCGTTTCGTTTTTTACTGTTGTTGAATATATCATAGATGTCTCCTTGGATCATGTTTAATTTATTTCGGTGTTCTCTTCAAGTTGTTCTTCTTTAGGTAAGTCTTTTTTGAATAACCATACCCATAGAACGACTACCGCTGCCTGACCTAATATGCAAAGTACGATTTTAGGAAGGGAGCTTGCCATTAATGCTGTGAACATTCCTCCGTGCCATGCCGGGGTCGTTACTCCAAGTAGTCCGACTAAAAATCCGCCTGTGGCACCTGCCAAGATATATGCCGGAGTAAATGTTTTAAGGTCAGCCATAAAGAATGGTATTTGAAATTCCGTTATCTGACATATCCACCCCGCAAATAATCCGGGAACATTAGCTTTTTCATTTTGTGTAAATTTCTTTTTAAATAACATAACTGCTATTGCAGTGCCAAGACATCCTGATGTTGCGGAAACCATAGTTGCCGCTGCCGTTACATTGTCGCCTGCATTTATGTATATCAAAGCTAACGGTAACATCCCATAGCAGAAAGGACCTCCCATACCAAAACAGAAGCAGGCACCGAATACCGCAAGAAGCAATGGTTTATATCCTATACCTTCAACCCAAACACCGAAGTTATAGATGAGTTTCATTAAGAATGAGCATGCGGGATCAACTGCGAACTGCATTGCAATGAACATAATAAATGAAGTTATTATAGGTATGAATAATATAGATTTAGCTGAACTCATTACAGGCGGCAATTTTAAATGTTTGACAGTATATTTTGTTACGTATCCTGCAATGATACCTCCTACTACCGCTCCTAAAAATCCGCTTTCGCCATTTGCTGCAAACAGTCCTACTACAAGACCGCTTGTAAGTGCAGGTCTTCCTGCTAATCCAAAGGCTACGAACATAGCAAGTATGTAATACATCATTTTGAATAATTGGTCTCCCCATGTATACATGTAATATGCAAGCCCTGTTTTAGCGTCTGCTGCACCTCCTCCTGTCCAGAAATTCGGAAGTGCCATTATGATCGCACCGGATATAACAACAGGGATCATATATGATATACCTGTCATCATTGCACCATACATTTCTTTTCCCAGTGTTCTTAATTTATCTTTCATTTCACTATCCCCTTAATTAAATTATTTTTTCTTTATATCTTTATCTAAAAATCCCGCTTCGATTAAATCATCTATCATCATTTGAGGATGTTTTAAAATATTTGCATAATCGACGTTTACTATTTTATTTTTGTAATTATCAAAACGCTCTGCACCTATTGGGAGAACTCCGCAGCAGAGTACGATAGCGTCTGCTTCTGCAATTTCTTTTTCGCTTAATTCATCTTCGGGACCAAGCTGACCTTGTAATTCGATATGTACATCGATCCCATATTTTTTTCCTTCTCTTTTCATAGCTTCTGCGGCCATGTATGTATGAGCTATCCCGCATGGGCATGAACTTATTCCTACAACTTTCATTTTCTTTCCTCCTAAATATTTTTATATCTGTCCTTAAATTCATTTAAAATTATGTTTTTATCTTTTTCTGTCTTTAGCTTTACTAAAAACTCTTCATCTAAAAATAATCTTGTTATATTGGCAAGCATGCCTATATATTCTTTTTGTTCGGTCGAAGCGGGAATTGCCAGCATCAATGCAATTTCGGCTTTTTCGTTTTCCTCTTTATCGTATGTAAAAGGTTTAAATCTTATAAATGCTATCGACGGTTTTACCACGGTTTCTGATTTACCGTGAGGTACCGCCAGTCCGTTTCCCATGTATGTGGAACCGGATTTTTCTCTTTTATATAGTGCTTCGATAAAAGCTTTTTCGTCTCTTATACAGTCCGCATCGTAAAACATTTTAGCCATTGTTTTAAATAAGTTGTCTTTATTTTCTATTTGTAAATCACTTACATCTATAGTTTTGAGGCTTAAAATATTGTTGATATCCTTATCCATTGTGACCTCCTTCTTTTAATTCTATTATTCGCTTATTATGTGTTCGGTCTCAAATGCAGTTAAGACTTCCATGAATTCTTCATAAGATTTACTGCTTCTGAGTTTATCCAATATGTCTTGTTTCTCTATTAGCTTTATTAATTCCGATAATGCTTTAAAGTGTTTGTTTGATTTTGTAGCGGCAAGGGAAAATACTATGCTTACAGGGTCATAGTCTTTATTCCCGAATTTAACGGGATTTTTTAGAGTTATAAAAGTCATACATGTTTTATATACATTGTCCGTTGATTTTGCATGGGGAAGAGCAAGCCCTTCTGAAATAACGACGTTAGAACCGAGGATCTCTTTTGCTTCAATCATTTTTGCTCCGTAGTTTTTATCAACACATCCGCTTTTGTTCATTAATTCTCCGCTTAAAAGGATTGCTTCTCTACAGTCCTTAACATCTGCATTTAACATAACATGTTCTTTCGTGGCAAATTCGCTTAATAAATGCTTATTATTATTTATGATCTTTTCTTCCTTGATAAAATATTTTTGAATTTGTCTTTCAAGTTTTTGATAGTCTTTTATAATGCAGTTTTCGGATATTATATCCATTAAATCTTCAACTACGAAACTGTAGTTGTCCCTATTTTTTATTCCCAGTTTGCTTATATGTTTTTTTATTTTTAAAATATCTTTTTCACTGAGAAGGGGAGATACATATATGATGGATTCTTTGCTTCCGATTGATAAGGCAGTGGTCGATATTACCAAATCTATACCTTCTTTGTTTGTATCATTGAATTCTTCAACGGAGCAAGTCTTTTCAACCATTATATTCGGAAACTCGTTTATCAGTCTCATCTTAAGCATATTGCTTGTACCGATACCGCTTGAACATACGATTATGGTTTTAAATAAATTCAACTTATTATTTGCTCTTTTGATTTTTTCTAAAGAGGCTGCAATATGCATAGTTAGGAAACTTACTTCATCCTCGCTCAGTTTTTTACCCAGACATTTTTCAAGATAATTACTTCCGATCTGACAGGATTTAAATATCTCAGGATACATTTTTTTGATTTCATTCTTGAGCGGGTTTTTAACTTTTATATTAAAAAGCGTTCTGTGAATCGTGGAAGTTATGTGCATAAGCAAGTTATCAAATAAAGTTTTATCTCCGAGCAAATCCGTACATAAAAATTCCTGGACTATTTTTATAAACTCATCAACTAATTTCTTTTCGTCATATAAATTTATATCTTCATCTTTTTTTAGGTACCTTTTATTTTGAGATAGCATATAGCAAAGTATATATTTCATTTCTGTACTGTTTAGATTTATATCTGCACTTTGATATAAAAATTTTGAATTTTTGTCTATCCATTCTTCCACATTAAATGTTTCTTTTAATGTAATATCCTTAGCATCAAAGTTATTTAATATAAAACCGTTTTTAACTCTTTTTACCGATATCAGTATATAAAAAAATATTCTAATAAAGGCATCTTCACTGAACTTTATCTGCTGCTCTTTTTCATACTTCTTGATGAAATTATTTATGATCCCGACATTTATATTTTTAGTAAAATAAGTTATGAGATTATTGTCGGATAAGTTGAATACAAGAAACTCTTTATTTTTGAATGTGTTATAAATTTTTTGAAAATCGAATTCTTTTAGGTAGGATTCGATGTATTCTAAAACCACATTTCTGTAAATAGTTTCTTCATATTCTATCTTAGTTCCTTTTCTCGGCTTCCTTATAAGATCAATATCTCTGTCATTTAGCCATTTTTCACATTTTTTTAAATCCTTTATTACTGTCGTTTTACTTGTGTTGGTTTTTGTTATTAAGTAATCGTAAGTGATTTCTTCCTGTGCAGTTAAGAGTTCGTTTAATATGATGTTTACTCTTTCTTCTTCCGTGTAAAAATCTTCATCATTACCGAGTTTTTTCATAACTTTATAGATGTCATTGTCATTTGTATTGTCTTTGTTTATCAACACCCCTTTATTTCTGTCCTGAATAAATTTCAGTCCGCTTGAATTTAGCGATTGTTTGATTGTTTTTAAATCTTCTCTTATTGTCCTGGTGGAAACCAGGAATTTTTCGGATAGATAATCAATGGAAATAAATCCATTGTTTTGTAGTAAATACTTAAGTATTCTGACTTCTCTTTTCATAGCATTTCTCCGATTGTTGAATTTTAGCTATTATTTGTGTGTTTTGAATAAATATATTTATCTTCAATAACATTAAAGCACAAATGTTTAGTTAATTAAATTTCAAGATATTTCAATATAAATTGCAAAAAGTATATTTATTTTTGATTTTATTAAAATCTTTATTTAAAAGGATTTTAATAATCTTTGTAATTAAATATTATTAAAAATTCATTTTAAATTGAAAATTTATTTATAAATAAAATACATTTAAATAATCATATTTAGTAGTTTGAAATAAGAAAATATCATATTAATTTTATCATATTTAATATTAGATTTTTTATAGGAAAATAAAGGAAGATATAACCTGATTGGTTTTTGATTTTCAAAAATATCTTAAATGCAAAATATTAAAATATAAATTCCATTAGTGTAATAAAAAAGTCAAAGAAAGAAATAATAATTATGATTACAATGTCGTGTTATATATGCTTAATGAACAAATATAAAAATAAATTATTCTTTAGTAATTATATAAAAATAAAAATGAACGTTGCTGGTTTTACTTATAAAGTTGATATTGTAGGATTATTTTAATTGATATTAATAAAAAATTATAGAGTTATTAATATTCGTTTACGCTTATGCGTAAGAAAGGAGTTATTTATGCCAAGTTTTGCAAACCCGTTTCAGGGAAATGTAAAGAGAAAAATGTCAAATGCGGAGTTGATGCAGGCTTTAAGGCTCGATATTGCAGCAGAATTGGAAGCTATTTTTTTATACGATGCTCACTATCTTGCAACCGATGACCCTGCTGCCAAAGCTGTACTTAGTGATATAAGGGACGAAGAAAAAGCTCATGTAGGAGAGCTGATTACATTAATGCGTTATCTGGATCCTAAGGAAGCAGATTCATTTTTTCATGGTGAAAATGAAGTAAAGGAAATGCTGGAAGAGTTGGGGATGTCCGATTCAGACAGTGAAAAAGCTATCAAACATACAGTTGGTAGTTTAAAAGAAGATTAAGAAAGGAGTTATATATATGAAATATTTAGCAAGAGAAGATGCACCTTTTAGTTCCGAAGTATGGGATAAAATCGATAAGACCGTAGTGGATACATTTAAAAGACATTTGGTTTGCAGACGTTTTTTAAGTTTGTTTGGTCCTCTCGGTGCCGGAGTAAGTTTTATTCCAATCGATTCGGTTGATAAAACAGAAGTATTTTCAAATGGTTTCGGAGAAATTGCCGGTCGTAAAATAGTTCAAATGCCTCAGTTATATGAAGATTTTTCTTTATTATGGAGAGATATGGAGCAGAGTGAAAAGAACGGATGGCCGCTCGATCTATCTGCTGCTGCTTCAGCAGCTCAAAAGGCAGCAAAAAAAGAAGATGATTTAATTCTTTTTGGAAATAAAGATTTAGGCATGGAAGGTCTTTTAAATGCAAAAGGGACTTTTGGGATAAAAAAAGGTAACTGGAAAGAAAATGAAGATGCATTCAAAGATGTTGCTCATGGTATAGCTTATCTTTCAAGCAATTGTTTTTTAGGCAGATATGCTTTGGTTCTTTCTCCCGATGTATACTTGGATCTGCAGAGGGTACAGCCGGGGATAAATATGCTGGAACTTGAACGTATATCAAAGCTTGTAGACGGAAGAGTTTATACTACAGGTGCATTTGGAACCAATAAAGCGGTATTATTATGCGTAGAACCCGAGTATATAGATTTAGCGGTTGGTGCTGATTTTGGAGTAGGGTATTTGGAACTTAAAGATTTTAATCATTATTTCAGGATTTTGGAAACTGTGACTTTAAGGATAAAAGATCCTCGTGCAATCGTTAATTTTGAATAGATTTTGAATAGATTTAATATGTTAAATTATAAAAAAGGATAAACATTTTTTAATGACTATCCTTTTTTATTTTTTTTAAGATAAATAATTTATATAATTATTTAATAGCCGATATTAACACTACCTATTATATATTATATACTTATACTTTTTATAA